>DAIEHR010000404.1 GCA_027353465.1 Acetobacteraceae bacterium
CCCTATCACCATCCGTTCATGGTGGCGCAACGCTGGGTGCAGTTGGATCACATGACGCGCGGCCGGGCGATGCTGGGCTGTGGCCCGGGCGCGTTGACGTCGGACGCATACATGCTGGGGATCGAACCGTCCACGCAACGGCCGCGCATGCTGCAGTCGATGGACGCGATCATGAAACTGCTTGAAATGGACGGAAGGGTCACGATCAAGACCGACTGGTTCGAGATGAACGACGCGCGCCTGCATCTGGCGCCCTACAGCGACCCGCATTTCGAGATCGCGGTTGCCAGCACCATCACCCCGTTCGGGATGATCGCCGCCGGCACCCACGGAACCGGCGTGCTGTCGATCGGCGCCGGGTTGCCGGGCGGTCCGGAGGCGCTGGCGTCACAGTGGAAGATCGCCGAGGAAACCGCCGCCAAACACGGCAAGACCGTCAGCCGCAAGAAATGGCGCGTGGTCGTCAATGCCCACATCGCCGAGGACGACGAGCAGGCGCTGCATGAGGTCCGCAAGGGCGAGCGTAACGAAACCATCTCTTATTTCGAGGACACGCTGGGTCGCCCACCGGGCCGGTCGGACGATCCCTTGAGCGAGGGCGTCAAGATGGGGACCACGCTGGTCGGATCGCCGGAGACGGTTGCCAAGGGCATCCAGCGGCTGCTGGACTACAGCCAGGGCGGCTTCGGCGGCATCCTGTTCCGCGCCCATGAATGGGCCACCCGCGAACAGACCATGCGCAGCTACGAGTTGTTCGCTCGCTATGTCATGCCGGTGTTCCAGCAGTCGCTGGAAGGCCCGATTGGCTCCCGCACCTGGGCGATGGAGAACCGCAAGCAGGTGTTCGGCAGCACCCCCGAAGCGGTACGGCGCGCGTTTACCGATTTCGGCGCGGCGGTACCGGAGGACTTCAAGCAACGGTCGCTGGGCGGCCGGGACGCGGAGTAGCCGCTACCCGGCGGGGTTCGGAGGATTCGGACCCGAGCCCACCGCGGCGAGTGGAGTTCAACCGGCCAGCAGCGGCCGTCGGATGGACAGGAACTCCGCGACGGCCGCAACCAGCGCATCGCATTCCGCGTCGCCGATCGGCAGCGACAGGGTCATCATGCCGCGCCGAGCGAGCCAGATGCTTTGGGCCAGCATGTCGAAGAAGAACAGTTCCTTGAGTTTCGGATCGGCCTTGGCCGCGTTTTCGGGACTGGAGATCGATCCGCGCAGCGTGTGAACCGCCAGCATGGAGCCTCGGCCGGTGAACTGTAATGGCGCATCCGCCGCCAGACACAGGGCATTCAGCCGGTTGCGCAGCGCCTCGCCGCGCGCGTTCAGCGCCCCAGCCGCCTGTGGCGTGTAGATTTCTGTCAGGCCGGTCAGGCCGGCGGTCATGGTCAGCACGTTGTTGTTGAACGTCCCGGCGTGCGGCAGCGCATCCGCCCGTCTTGGATCGAACAGATCCATGATCTCCGCCCGGCCGCCGAACGCGCCGAAGGACATGCCGCCGCCGATATATTTTCCCAATGTCGTCAGGTCAGGCTGGATGCCGTAAACCGACTGCAATCCGCCGGGTGCGAGGCGGGAGGTCATGACCTCATCCAGGATCAGCAACGCGCCTGTGCGTTCGGTCTGGTGCCGCAGCATGTGCAGGAATTCGGGCGAGGCCGGGATGCAGCCGCCGCTGCCGATCATCGGCTCCAGAATCACCGCCGCCAGCTCATCATTGATCAGCGCCTGGGTTCGTTCGATGTCGTTGTAGGGGGCGACGACATACTCGAACGGCACGTTGATCGGGGAGCCACCGCCGGCGAAGCCAAACACCGCGCCGTGGTAGGCGCCGTGGAACACCAGTATCTTTTGCCGCCGGGTAAAGATCCTGGCCACGGACATCGCCAGCAGATTTGCCTCGGTACCGGAGTTCGTGAAGCGGACCCGCTGCAAGCCGAACCGCTCGCACACGGCCTGGGCAAATTTGGCCTCGGTCATGTTGCAGGCTCCGAGGCTGATGCCATTGTCCAGCGCCGCGTTCAGCGCCGCACGGATCACGGGGTGGGAGTGGCCGTACAGCCCGGCGGTGTATTCGCCCAGGAAGTCGATGAATTCGCGGCCGTCGGCGTCCCACAACCGGCAGCCCTCGGCGCGGATCATCGCGAGGGGGAACGGGGCGTAGTGCAGCACCGTGCGGGTGTTGCCGCCGGGCATGACCGTCGTTGCTTCCACGTAGCGCGCCATGCTGGTCGGGGCGCTGGTGACGTAGGCTTCCTTCGCCGCTTCCAGCGCGGCGTCGATAGTGGCGTTATGCAGGGCGGTGCCGGTTGTCATCGTTGTCTCCTCCGTCAGTGCGGATCATGTGCTGGACGGGAGAGCAGGGCCAGAGCGGTTGGGGGTTGCCGCACCTGAAGCGACGACCGCGCATGAAATGACTGAACGACAAATCTCTGGAAGTTTCCCGACCGGTTCAGGACAAATCTCGGCCAGCGGCAATGATCAGGTAGGGCTTTCGGCACCCTCCATTATATCAAGCTTAATAGTCTTGAATTGTCCGGCCGTAGGCTCGGTGGCCGTCTAATCATAACATAGGAATATCGAAGTGCTCTCGAAGCTTAAAATTCTTCCGCGGCTATTCGTTGGCTTTGGCATCCTCATCCTCATGATTGCCGGACTAAGCAGCTATTCCGTCACTTCCGATCAGTCTTCGCGAACCCTGTTTGAGACCGTCTCTCGTCTCAAATCCGCGGTATCGATCGACCAACGTTTCGAGAAGCAGGTCCTTGAAGGGCGGATGCAAATCTGGATGGCGATCGCTACGAACGATGCAGAGCACTGGCGAAAGGCAGATGCCGCCTTCCAGCTTGCCCATCAGCGGCTTGACGAGCTTATCGCCGCCACCAGTAATTCTGAGCGCGTTGCCATGGTCAATGAATATAAAACAATATTCACCGAGTTTCAGGCGAAAGAGACCAAGCTGAAGGCGTTCGAGGACAAGGCCGGTGCCCTTAATTCCTCCGAAGGCATGGGCCTCACGACGGATGCAGCCGCAACGGCCGCGCAACTTGAAAAAATTGGCGAAAAACTGGCGAATTCCTATGAGACGGCTGCCAGCCATGCCAGCGCCGCGGCATCCGCGGATATCGACCAAACTGTCGCCGTAGCGATCGGTGTAGGCGCTGCAAGTTTATTGATTGGTACTGTGCTGGCGATCATCATGGCCCGGAGTGTTGCCGTACCCATCAAGGCGATGACCGAAACGATGGGCCGACTGGCCAACCGCGAGATGGAAATCGAGATCGTCGGGCGGGACCGCGAGGACGAGATTGGCGCGATGGCCAGTGCCGTGCAGGTCTTCAAGGATAACATGATCCGAACCGAGCAGCTGACCGCGGAGCAAGAGCAGATGAAGGCAACCTCGGTCATTGAGCAGAAGGCCGCTATGGGCCGGACCGCTGATGCGTTTGAAGCGAAGGTTGGCAGTCTGATTTCGGTTCTGGGTTCGTCCGCAACAGAATTGGAAGCAACGGCGCGG
This sequence comes from Acetobacteraceae bacterium, assembly GCA_027353465.1. Taxonomy (GTDB): domain Bacteria; phylum Pseudomonadota; class Alphaproteobacteria; order Acetobacterales; family Acetobacteraceae; genus Rhodopila. Next base: position 3,515 of record DAIEHR010000404.1, read on the forward strand.
TCGATGTCCGGAACTGCCATGCAGACCAATCAGCGGGCATCAACGGTCGCCGCCGCAGCGGAAGAGGCGAGCGTGGGCGTGGGAACGGTCGCCGCGGCGGCGGAAGAACTGACCACCTCGATCGGGGAGATTGCTCGCCAGGTAGCCCAGTCCTCTAAGATTACCGGACTGGCGGTGGTGGACGCGCAACGAACGAACGGAATTGTGCAGGCACTCGCCGAGGGCGCGGATCGGATCGGGCATGTGGTTGCGTTGATTACCAACATAGCAAGCCAGACCAACTTGCTTGCGCTGAATGCAACGATCGAAGCGGCGCGCGCCGGAGACGCCGGCAAGGGATTTGCCGTGGTGGCATCGGAGGTGAAGAGCCTGGCGAACCAAACGGCGAAGGCAACTGAGGAGATCGGTGCCCAGATCGCCCATATTCAGTCGGCGACCAAGGAGGCCGTGGAGGCCATACGCGGGATCACCAGCATCATTCAGGAAGTGAGCGCGATCGCGGTGAGCATCGCGACCGCGGTCGAGGAGCAGGGTGCGGCGACAGCGGAGATCGCGCGCAATGTGCAGCAGACGGCCCAATCGGCTCGGGAAGTGACGACGAACATCGAGACTGTAAGCCGAGCAGCGACAGATACAGGAGCCGCGGCGGATCAGGTGCTCACCTCCGCGGGGGATCTGTCCCGCCAGGCGGCGCAACTGACGAGCGACGTCGGACACTTCGTTCTGGAGGTCCGCGCCGCATAAGGGCTCCCAACCACGCCTTCGACATCCCGCCAACGGTTGCAGGCACACGCACCATTCCACTTAGCGTCCCAGGTGTGGCGCGACGGGAGTGCGCGGGCCACCATGGCGAGATGATCGCCGTGGCCGCATCGTATGAGGCAAACTGCTTCGAAGGCGGTGCATTATTTGACGGCGGGCGGGGGTGGCTGTAGCTCCCCCGCCGATCATGGCATTGCTCCGTCTCCTGGCTGACGATCTGACCGGCGCGCTGGACACGGCAGCTGAATTCGTTCCGCTGACGGGCGACCTCCCGGTGATCTGGCACAATGGCAGCCGCCTCGCCGCCGCGGAAAGCGCCGCCCTGGACAGCGGCACGCGCGAATGCGACCCGGCGACCGCAGCAGACCGCGTCGGAACCTTGATCGGCAGCCTGTCCGGCGCCGGGATCGCCTTCAAGAAGATCGACAGCCTGCTGCGCGGCCCAACGCTTGCGGAGATCGCGGCCTGCATGCGATCGGGCATCTGGCGCTATTGCGTTCTGGCCCCGGCGTTCCCGTATCAAGGCCGGTTCACCCGCGCCGGCCGGCAATACGCGGGAAACGACCCGATTACCGGCGATCTTGCCGCCGCGTTGCGCGCGATGGGGCTGGCGGCCCACGCCGGCCCGGACCTGAAGCCCGGCATCACCGTGTTCGATGCCGAGACCGACGAGGACCTGCGCCGGATTGTCGCCACCGGCCGGACCTGTGCCGAACCGGTACTGTGGGTCGGCACCGGGGGGTTGGCACAGGCGCTGGCCGCCGGCCGACCGCCGCGGATTCCCCCTCCCCTGCCGAACCCGATCCTGGGCCTGTTCGGCTCCGACCAACCGACAACCGGCGCCCAACTCGCGGCCTGCGCGCCGCATTGGCTGGACATCGGGGACGATGACCTTGGCCGCGTGCCCGATCGGTTGGACAAAACCGGCATCGCTTTGGTGAGCTTCCGGCTGCCGGCCGGCACCAAACGCATGGTGGCGGCTGGGCGGATCGCCGCCGCGATCCAACGGCTGAGCCGCCACGTCCGCCCGCCGGGGACGATCGTGGTCGCCGGTGGCGAAACCCTGCGCAGCGTATGCGACGCGGTCGGCGCCACAAGCCTTCTGGTGACCGGGCGCCTGGTGCCCGGCGTGCCTTGCTCGACGATCATCGGCGGCCGATGGGACGGCGTCACCGTCGTCTCCAAATCCGGGGCCTTCGGACACCCCCTACTGCTGCGCGACCTGATTCTGGAAAGGACTATAGTATGACCTCCCGCCCCCTCGCGATCACCATGGGCGACCCGGCCGGCGTCGGCCCCGAAATCATCGTCAAGGCGGCGGCCGAACTGTATCCGCGCATCCAAAGCGGCGAGCTTCGGATGGTCGTTATCGGCAGCAATGCCGCCCTGGACCGCGCCAGGGCTTCGTTCGCCCCGCACATCGCGATCCCCGAGGTGACGGAAGCCGACACCGACTGGCCGGCCCTGTGCGCCCTGCAAGCTGGCCCCGAGGGCGAACCGATCCACCCCGGCGTGCTGTCGGCCGATGGCGGCCGGTTCGCGTTCCAGGCGGTGGAACGGGGCGTGCGTTTGGCGCTGGAAAGCCGGATCGGCGGCATCGTGACCGCGCCGCTGAACAAGGAAGCGCTTAACAAAGCCGGCTACCACTATCCCGGCCATACCGAGATGCTGGCGGAGCTGACCGGCGTGAAGGGGTCATGCATGATGCTGGCGCACGGCAACATGCGCGTCAGCCACGTCACCACCCATATCGCGCTGGAAGATGTGCCCAAGCGCGCCACCGCCGAACGCCTGCGCCGGGTCATCGACCTAACACACGACGCGATCAGCCGCCTTCGCCTGGGCCGCGCTCGGATTGCGGTGGCCGCGCTGAACCCGCACGCCGGCGAGGGCGGGCTGTTCGGGCGCCATGACATCGACGTCGCCGAACCGGTGATCGCCAAGGCGGTCGCCGACGGGCTGGATGTTGTCGGCCCTGTCCCCGGCGACACGGTATTCGTCAAGCTGCGCGCCGGCCAGTACGACGCGGTGATCGCGAACTATCACGACCAAGGCCACATCCCGGTGAAGCTGCTGGGGTTCCAGATCGACCCCGCGACCGGTCGTTGGGATGCGCTGTCGGGGGTCAACATCACCATGGGATTGCCGATCATCCGCACCTCGGTCGATCACGGCACGGCGTTCGATATCGCCGGCCAGGGCATCGCCAATGCACGCAGCCTGATCGAGGCAATCGAATATGCCGAACTGCTGGCGACGGGATGAGACTGGCGATATCGCGGCGCTCGCCCTAGGTTGCGCCGCAACCAGCTAAGGAGCTTCGACGAAATAACTGGTCCCGTGGACGCACGGACTACGGATCCCGTCATGGCGGGCGCTGGCCCGCTATCCACGCTCTTTTTGTCGTCCCGCACCGCAAGCCGTGGATGGTAGTGGACGGTGCCTTTCGTCAAGCGATTCGGCTATATTTCAACGACCACTAAGGACACATACGGCGATGGACCTGAAAGACCACATCCGCGGCATTCCGGATTTCCCGAAGCCGGGAATCCTGTTCTACGACATCTCTACCCTGCTGCGGGACGCGGATGCGTGGCAGGTGGCGATGGGCCGGATGGCGCGGGTGGTGCGCGCCTATATGCCGGACGTGATCGCCGGGGTGGAAAGCCGGGGCTTCCTGATCGCCGCCCCGCTGGCGCTGAAACTGGGCTGCGGCTTCATCATGATCCGCAAGCGCGGCAAACTGCCCGGTGAGACGGTGGGGCTGAACTACGCGCTGGAATACGGCGAGGACCGCGTGGAAATCCAGGCCGATGCCGTGCATCCGGGCCAGCGTGTGGTCGTGGTGGACGATCTGCTGGCGACCGGCGGCACGATGGCGGCCGGAATCGCGCTACTTCGCCAGGTCGGCGCGGTAGTGCCGGCAGCGGCGACGCTGATCGAACTCAGTTTCCTGAACGGCAAGTCGCGGCTGGATGTGCCGTGCGAGTCACTCGTGTCGTACGACGACTAAACGCCCCGCGCGACGGCGATCCAGTCGCGGATCGCCGTCGCTTTCGCCGCGTCAGGCCGCCAGTTCGGCCTGTGGACCGCGCACCAGCTTGCCCGGCAGCGTGCCAGTGGCCTGACCGCCGCGGAACGTCACCCGGCCGGACACGATCGTCGCGTCATAGCCGGTAACCTTCTGCAGCAGCCGCTTGCCGCCCGCCGGCAGGTCGTTGACGACATAGGGCGCCCCCGCGCCAAGTTTGTCCCAGTCGATGATATTCACGTCGGCCTTCAGGCCGGGGCGCAGAATGCCCCGGTCGTGCAGGCCGGCCGCCCCGGCGGTGTCGGAGGTCAGGCGACGGATCAGCTCCGGCATGTCCCAACGCTTCTGATCGCGTCCCCAATGCGACAGCAGCCAGGTCTGGTAACCGGCATCCAGGATGAATGCGACATGCGCCCCGCCGTCGCCCAGGCCCATGATGACGTTGCGGTTGTCCAGCACCGCTTGCGGCATCGACAGGTCGCCATAGGCGTAGTTGCCCAGCGGCATGTAGATGAACTCGGCGCCGTCGTTTTCGATCAGCATGTCGTAAGCCACTTCAGGCGCGGTCTGATTGCCGCGCGCCGCGATCGCCGCAATGCTGTCCTTCGGGTCGGGCTGGTAGTTCGGTGGGTTGCCGAAGCGGAACATGAAGTCGAACGACAGGCGATGGAACAGCGGGAAGGTGTTCCCTTCCCGTGGGTCCTCCGACAGGATCGCCGCCCTGACCGCCGGTTCGGCCATGCGCCGGGCGCGGTCGGCGACCGGAAGATGGGCGATGGATTTATAGGTCTTGCAGCCGGAGAACGGATTCTGGCTGCCCGCCAACCCCAGCAGCACGCCGATGGCGCGCGGTGCCGCGACCGGACGGATCGACAGCCCGTCCGCGACCGCCTTGTCGGCATGTTTCATCAGATCGCGCCATACCTCGGGCCGTGAGTGGCGTTGCGCGAGCGTGAACACCGCCGGCCGGCCGCAGGATTCGATTACCCGCCGCAGCATGGCGAATTCTTCGTGATGATCCGGCGCCCACTCGGACACCATTTCCAGCATGCCCGACCCGGCATCCTTCATGCCCATCGCGATACAGCGCAATTCTTCCTCCTGCGCGCGCAGGGTCGGTGTCGGATCGCCCTTCAGCGTCTTATGCGACAGGCTGCGCGAGGTGGAGAAGCCGAACGCGCCGGACTGCATCGCCTCCTTGGTGATCTGGCGCATCTGCGCAATGTCGGCCTGATTGGCATTTTCCAGGTTGATCGCTCGGTCGCCCATCACGAACACCCGCATCGCGGCGTGCGGCAGCAGCGCGCAGACGTCGATGTCGCGCCGCCGACGCTCCAATGCGTCGAGGTATTCGCCGAACGACTCCCATTCCCATTTCAGACCTTCGTTCATGACGGCGCCGGGGATGTCTTCCACGCCTTCCATCAGTTCGATCAGACGGTCACGGTCGGCGGGTTTGCAGGGGGCGAAGCCGACACCGCAATTGCCCATCACCGCTGTGGTGACGCCGTGCCATGACGACGGCGCCATGTGGTCGTCCCACACCGCCTGGGCATCGTAATGGGTGTGAATATCGACGAAGCCCGGGGTGACGAGTTTGCCCTTGGCGTCGAGTTCCTCGGCCCCGCTGCCGGGGACATCGCCGATGGCGGCGATCTTGTTGCCGATGATGCCGACATCGGCTTCAATCGGTGCGCCGCCGGTGCCATCGACGACGGTGCCGCCACGAATGACCAGATCAAATGCTGGCATGGAGTTTCTCCTGGACAATTGGCGCCGATCCTGATGCAGGCGGAAGGGGCTGGCAAGTTTTGGAGCCATTCCGGTGGCGATCGAGCGTAACGACCGGACGATCAGCGCAGCGGCCAGGACCACACGATCAACCACGTCCCAGCCCCAGCGACCAAGCCACGAGAAGGGCGTTAGAAGCGACGGCGGAGCGGAAGCGGCTCTGAAAGAACCCTAAGCAGCGAGGCTCCCTTTCAATTACACTTTCGCCCGCGCCAGAATGGCGGCTCTGACATCGTTATTGCCAATGGCTCGGTCTTGTCGATCAGCCAGGATGAGGCGTCGCCTGGCTGGGGGCCTTCGCTGGATCAGAGGTTTTCAGTGAGGTGGCCCCGGAAAACTGGACAGGCAGCTGAGAGAGAGTCCAGCCTTGGAACGGTCGTTCGGCCGGAGGTGAGACTTGTCGAATCCACGGTAGAAACACAGTCCTGAGTTCAAGGCGAAGGTGGCGCTTGCGGCGATCCGCGAGGAAGGCACGATAGCGGAGCTGTCGAGCAGGTTTGGGGTCCATGCCAGCCAGATCCATGCGTGGAAGAAGACGCTGCTGGACGGCACTGCGACGCTGTTTGGTCGGGAA
>DAIEHR010000064.1 GCA_027353465.1 Acetobacteraceae bacterium
GCGCGCCGCAACAGAAGGCTCCGCCGCTAAGCTGCGACTGCCACTTCCATATCTTCGGCCCCTTCGACCGGTTTCCCATGAGCCCGGGCCGCAGCTACACCTCGCCCGAGGCTCTGGTGCCGGCCTATCTCGAAATGGCCGGGACGGTCGGGCTGCGGCGCATGGTCGTGGTGCAGGCCAGCATCTACGGCACCGACAACGCTGTGACGCTGGATGCGATCGCCCGGTTCGGCCTGCATCGCGCCCGCGGCGTGGCCGTCATCGACGACAGCTTCGACGATGCGACGCTGCGCCGCATGCACGACCAGGGTATTCGCGGCGTCCGCTTTAACATGGTCTCCGGCAATGGCACCCCGGTCGAGCAACTCCAGGCACTCGCTCGGCGGATCGCACCGCTGGGGTGGCACATTCAGATCTATGCCGACGGCAGGCAGATCCTGGAGATGGGGGACATGCTCGCGAAGCTGCCGGTGGAGGTCGTGATCGACCATTTAGGTGGGGTAAAAGCCGCACTGGGTCAGGCGCATCCGCGGTTCCAGGCGCTGCTGCGGCTGATGGACAGCGGGCGGGCATGGATCAAGCTGTGCAGCTACCGGGCGTCCTCGACCGGGCAGCCATGGGCGGATACCGGGCCGAATGTGCGGGCCATTGTCGCAGCGGCGGCGGAACGCTGCGTGTGGGGGACCGACTGGCCGCACCCGCAGATGGACCCCGCACCCGAGGCCGGGGCGTTGTTGGACCAGTTGTTCGAGTGGGTTCCCGATGCCGGGGTGCGGCACGCGATCCTGGTGGACAACCCCGCTCGGCTTTACGGGTTCTAGGGCTTCGCGGCCTTGGGGGTGCCGGATTAGTCAGCCCCCACGGCCTCGCCCGCCGGCAAGCTGTCCTCGGCCCTTGCATACCGCTTGGCCAGCCAGGCACAGACCATCAACTGAATCTGGTGAAACAGCATCAGCGGCAGCACGATCAGCCCGACCGACTGCCCGGCCAGCAGCACGGTGGCCATCGGCAGGCCGCTCGCCAGGCTCTTCTTCGACCCGCAGAACACGATCGTCACCTCGTCGGCCCGCGAGAAACCCAGCAGCCGGCTGCCGAACGTGGTGATCGCCAATACCGCCGCCAGCAACACCGCATCGACGGCCAACAGGGTTCCAAGATCGCTCAGGCCCAGTTGGTGCCAGAGACCCCGGCTCACGCCCTCGCTGAACGCTGTGTAAACCACCAGCAGGATCGATCCGCGATCGACCAGCCCCAGCAGTTTGCGGCTGCGCTGCGCCCATGCGCCGATCAGCGGCCGGGAAAGCTGGCCAGCGGCGAACGGCAGCAGCAACTGCTCGCCGATGTCGCCGACGGCTTCGATCGAGAACCCGCCATGCGCGCTCAGGAACAGACCCGCCAGTAGCGGTGTCAGCAGCATACCCAACAGGTTGGAGGCCGTGGCGGCACATAGCGCGGCCGGCACGTTGCCGTGGCCGATCGAGGTGAACGCAATCGATGATTGGACTGTCGAAGGCAGCAGGCAGAGCAGGACCAGACCGGTCCAAAGCGGCGCGGTCAACAGGTGCGGGAACAATGCCCTGGCGCCCAGGCCAAGCGCCGGAAACAGCAGAAATGTCGGGCCAGAACGACGACATGCAACCGCCAGTGCCGCGCCCCTGCCAGGGCGGCGCGCGGGGCAAGCCGAGCACCGTGGAGGAAAAAGAGCAGGGCGATGGCCGCGGTGGTGACATGACCGGCGATGACAGCCCCCGAACCGTGAACCGGCAGCAGCGAGGCCAGCGTCACCATGCCGACGATGGCCGCGATATAGGGGTCGATCGGTAGCCGGGAGAGCAGCGCCTCGGCGGACATCGCGGCGGTCCTTCAGTTGAAGTGCGATGCAAAAAGCCTAGCTGGCAGGCCTGTTATTGTGAACCACCCTGAATATCGTTATTGTCATCACGATTCGCGATAACAAGCCCGTCGAGATCCCAGCATGTTCGACCCCGTCCACCTGGAAAGCTTCCTCGCCGTCGCGCAAACCCGCAACTTCACCGAAGCGGGCCGCCGGCTGAACCTGCGGCAATCGACCGTCAGCCAACACATCCGCAAGCTGGAGGACACGGCCGGCCGCCGGCTGTTCGTACGCGACACCCACCGCGTGACCCTGACGGCCGACGGGGAGGCGATGACCGGATTTGCCCAAACCATCCTGGACACCAACCAGCGGGCCCACCGCTATTTTCAGGGCTCCCAGTTGCGCGGCCGTTTACGCTTCGGCACGTCAGAGGATTTTGTCAGTACCCGTCTGCCCGAACTGCTGCGCGATTTCGTCCGCCAGCACGCGCTGGTGGACCTGGAACTGAAAGTCGGCGTCAGCGCTACGCTCTACGAGCACCTCGACGCCGGCGAACTCGATCTGGTGCTGGCGAAACGGCGCGATGGCGACGATCGCGGCCAGTTGGTCTGGCGCGACCGGCTGACCTGGGTCGGCGCACCAGGCACCAAAGTCGAGCCACCGGTGCCGCTGATCCTGTTCAATGCCCCCAGCATCACCCGATCGGTCGCGCTGGAGGCGCTGGAGCGCTCGGGCCTGACATGGCGCATAGCCTGCACCAGCGGCAGCCTCAGCGGGCTGCGCGCCGCGTGCCTGGCAGGGCTGGGGGTGACGGTCCATGCTCGCGGGTTGATTCCGGAAGGGCTCGTGGAAATGCCGGCGGTGCTGCGCCTGCCGGAACCTGGCGATGTTGAATTCGTGGTTCTGGGCACCCGCACCGGCCCGCGCGGGCCCGCGGCCGCCCTGGCGCAGACGATCCTGGCAAACGGGGATCGGTTGCAACGGGCCGGCTGACACGCCCAAAGGGGGGGATAAACCACACCAGCGCAGTCGTGCTATGAGTGCGGAATGCACACCATGTTCACCATCCGGCACCACGAGACCATCGGCTCCACCAACGACGAGGTTCGGCGTCTGCTTAAAGACGGCGCAGGGCACGGCTTGGTCGTTCACGCCGATCAGCAAACCGCCGGGCGCGGGCGTTTGGCGCACACATGGTTCAGCCCGCCGGGGAACCTGTACATGTCGGTCCTGTTGCGAACCGACCAACCCGCCGCTCGATGCGCCGAACTCAGCTTTGTCGCGGCACTCGCGGTGGCGGACACTGTTGAAGCCCTGCTGCCGCGGCAGATGCAGGCGACATTGAAATGGCCCAACGACGTCCTGGTCAAAGGCGCGAAGATCTCCGGCATTCTGCTGGAGCAGGTGGACGATGCCACCATTCTGGGTATCGGGCTGAACGTGCTGGAGGCACCATCCAACACCGCCTATAAGACGACCACGATCGTCGCCAATGGCGGGATCGCCTCAGTCGATGGCGCGCGCGACATCCTGTTGGGGCACCTGGGCCAGCATTTCCAGACGTGGCAGACTGATGGCTTCGTGCCGATCCGACAGCAATGGCTCGCCCGGTCTTATCCGATCGGCGCGGCGATCACCGCCAATGCCGGCCAGCAGGCGGTGACCGGCCACTTTGCCGGCCTGGACGTGGACGGAGCGCTGCTGCTCGAAACGCCGCTCGGGCTTCAACGCATCATCGCGGGCGAGGTGACGCCGGCCGCAGGCTGAAACCTGCCCTCAAGATCGCTACCGCGCGGCCCTTTACCGTTACGGTCGCAGGCGCGCGGGCATCTGCCAGGCGATCAGCAGCGTCAGCACCGCGAACGCCGTCGCCAGCAGATACGCATTGTGCAATGCGCCCGCGATCACCCCGGTAAGATGGGCCAGTTCGTCTGGCGCCATCGCCGAACGGGCCACGGGATCCAACAGCCGATCCACTGCCCCGACAGCACCGGGGTCCAGCCGTGTCATGGTGGCATTCAGCACAGCACCGCAGCCCGAGGCGCCGATCGCCTGCCCGACAAAACGCATGAACATCGACGAGGACGTCGCCGCCCCGCGCTGCCGCCACGGCACCGAGGCCTGGATCGAGACGATGAACACCGTGCTGCAGAAGCCCATGCCGATCCCGATGGTGAATGCCCCAGCGGCGGCCCACCAAGGCCCATCCTCAGGGACCAGCGCCACCAGCAGACCGCACCCCGCCACCAGCGACAGCGCCCCCATGATCGCTACCGCCCGATAGCTGGTGCGGCCCATGATCCGGCCGGCCAGAAAACTCGCCGGGGCCCAGGTCATCGACATCGCCCCCAGCACCAGTCCGCCGACAAGCGCCGCACGGCCCATGGCACCCTGGATGTAGGTCGGCAGGAAGGCCGAGACCCCAAGCATCATCGCCCCGGAGGTGAAGTTGCCCAGGCTGCCCACCACGATCACAGGGTTGCGCCAGAGTTCCAGCGGCAACATCGGTTCGGCCACGCTGCGTTCGTTCAGGTAAAGTGCGGCCAACGCCAGGACGCCGACCGCGATCAGGCCGGCGATCGCGGCGAAACCCAGCGTGCCGCCTTGCACCAGCGCCAGCATCGGGCAGCCAACACCCACCAGCAGCAGCAGCGATCCCGCCCAATCAATCCGGTGCGACTGCCGCTCGACGTTCTCCCGCAGGAAGACCCCGATCATCACGATCGCGGCGATGCCGAATGGGATATTGACCCAAAACACCGCCCGCCAACCGATATGCTCTACCAGGAATGCCCCTAGGGACGGGCCAGCAACCGCCGACACGCCGAACACGGACGACACCAGACCCTGCACCCGCCCGCGTTCGGACGGTTTGTAGATATCCCCCAGGATGGTCGCCGCGATCGGCTGGATGGCCCCTGCCCCGATTCCCTGAATAGCCCTGAACAACACCAGGGACGGCATACTCGGCGCTAGTCCGCACAACACCGTGCCGGCCAGGAACAGGCAGACCCCGAAGAAGAACACCGGCTTGCGGCCGTACAGGTCCGCTAGTCGTCCATACACCGGTATGGTCACGGCTTGCGTCAGCACGTAGATCGCAAATACCCAGGTGAACAGGTTGAACCCGCCCAAATCGCTGACGATCGTGGGCACGATCGTCGCGACAATCGTGCTTTCGATTGCTGCCATGCAGGTGGCGATCAGACATGCCCACAGGATGGCTCGCCGACTGGCTTCATTCGGCCGATCGGCAATATTGGGCAGCCCGCTTCCCGGGTTTCCGCCCGAGACGTCCGGCATAGAATGTTTCCTCCCGCGCATTGGCGCCCTCGGTTGTGTCATCGCCCGGGGGGCGTGGCAACTCTCAGAACCCAGAGCCCGAGAAGACGGGGTCAGCGCCGGCGCAGGGCGGCGGTCAGCGTGTTCTCCAGCAGGCATGCCACGGTCATCGGACCAACCCCACCCGGAACCGGCGTGATCGCGCCGGCCACTTCCCGGCAGCTTTCAAACGCCACATCGCCGACCAGACGGCCATCTGGCAGACGGTTGATGCCCACGTCGATCACCGTCGCACCCGGCTTGATCCAGTCACCGGACACCATTTCCGGCCGTCCCACGGCGGCGATCACGATATCCGCGCCACGGCATTGCGCCGGAAGATCCCGCGTGCGGGAGTGCGCGATGGTCACCGTCGCGTCGGCCGTCAGCAACAACGCGGCCATCGGGCGGCCCACGATCGCCGATCGTCCCAGCACCACCGCGCGCGCGCCGCTTGTCTCGATACCCGTCACACGCAGCAGCTTCATGACACCCAGCGGGGTGCAGGGCACCAGGGTCGGGCGGCCGTTGGCGAGATGCCCGACATTGACCGGGTGGAACCCATCCACGTCCTTTGCCGGATCGATCGCTTCGATCACCGCCTGGGCGTCGATGCCGTTCGGCAAGGGCAACTGCACCAGGATCCCGTCGATGGCAGCATCGTCGTTCAGCGCCTGGATGACGCCAAGCAGGTCCGTCCGCGAGGTGTCCGCCGGCAGGCGGATGGTGCGTGCATCGATACCGGCTTCGCGGGCCGCGCGGTCCTTGGTGCGGACATAGACACTGCTGGCGGGATCCTCGCCGACCAGTACGACGGCCAGTCCGGGGGTGAAGCCGGCGGCACGAACCTTTTCGGCAACCTCGGCGCGCAGGGTGGCGGCGACGGCTTTGCCGTCGATCAGTCGGGCGGTCACAGGATTTCCAGTTTCTCGATCAGAAGAAGGGGGTTGCCGGCGATGTGCAGGGTTTTGTCCCGGCTGGTTTGGCCCAGCGTTACTACGACGGCGGAGGTTGGAACGTGCAGCGCTTGGGCCAGTACCGCACAAACGGCCCGGTTCGCGCGGCCGTCTTCCGGCGGTTCATTCACACCGATCCGAAGGCAAGATCCATGGGCGGATTCGGACCGGCCCTGAATGCCGGGCCGCCGCGACTTGGGCTGAACCTTTACGGTCACGCTGACGCCGCCGGGTACCACACGCCAGAATGCGGTCAAAGCAGGTATTGCATCGACCCCGTTATGAGCACGATCGCGATCTTGCTCAGCAGCATGCGCGCGGCCTGCAATAGCAGCAGCAGAATCAGCGGGCTGAGGTCGATGTTCCCAAAATTGGGCAGGATGTTGCGAATGGGACGCAGAGCGGGTTCGGTCAGCCGGTACAGAAAATCACCGATCGACCAGACCGTGCGATTGCGCGTGTCCAGCACGCCGAAAGAGGCGAGCATGCTGAACACCGCCGCGATGATGACGGCCCAGATATACAGATTCAGCAGCTCATCCAGCAGCCAGAACAGCGTGCTGATCATTGGGGGAACACTCCATATTTGGGGCCGGAACCTAGCGATGGCGGTCGTTATCCGCAACAGGTCTGACGACAAGGAAGAATATCGCCCGGCGATGAAGGCTGGATAAGCCGTCGCATCCATGTAAAACCCATTCACATGAGTTGGTCTGGACCTGGGGATGGCGGTTCGGGGCGTCGCGGCTATCACCACGGCAACCTGCGCGAAGCCTTGATCGACGCGGCGCTGGCGTTGATCGCCGCGAAGGGGCCGGCCGGTTTCACCGTTGCCGAAGCCGCTCGGCTGGCAGGCGTCAGCCCCGCGGCGCCATACCGGCATTTCCGTGACGCCGAAGCGTTGCTGGCCGAGGTCGCGGTGCGCGGCTACGACCTGTTCGCCGAACGCCTGGCGAAGGCGTGGAACGGCGGCCGCCCGATCCCGGTACGCGCCTTCGAGGACCTCGGACGGGCCTATCTGGCCTTCGCGCGGGATCAGCCGGCCTATTACGCCGCGATGTTCGACTCGCATCTCGCCATGGAAACCCATCCTGAACTGCAAGCGGCCGGCGACCGAGCGTTCGCGGTGCTGCGGGAGGCGGCGGACCAGGTCGCCGCGACTGTGCCCAAGGGACGCCGCCCGCCGTCGCTGATGATGGCGTTGCATATCTGGTCAATGGCGCACGGCATCGCCTCGCTGTTCGTGCGGGAGGGGCCGGGACGGCGGAAGCTACCGATGGCGGCCGAGGAGCTGCTGGAGGCCGGCGTGCTGCTGTACTTGCAAAGCCTGGGACTCGCCGGCGGCGAATAGGCGAAAATCGGCGTCGGTGGCGAAAAGCGCTTGACGGTTCGAATTGCTATCCCCAATGTAAATGTGTCTTACATTCACATGAGGCCCTCGATGACGAGCGCTGCCAACCAAGACGCTTCCGGCTGGAACCAGGGACAATGGCGACAGCCGAATAACAATGGCCCCGGCTGGAGTAATCCAGGCGGCCCCAACCAGGGATGGGCAAATCAGGGATGGGCGGGCCCGCCCTTCTGGCATCCGGCGGGTTTCAGCCGTCCGGCTGCCATCGCCTTTACGGTCCTCGGGTTCATCTTCTGGTGGCCGGTCGGACTCGCGTTACTTGTTTACATGATCGGGAGTGGACGCATGGGATGCTTCGGCCGTCGCCGCCGCGCGATGTATCAGCAATACGCACAGGATCCAGGCTCCGCGAATGCCGGCGCATGGGGTAACTGGAAGGCATGGGCGTGCGGCCAGGGTGATGGCGCGCCTTCGTCCTCCGCCGGGCCGTCGTCCGGCAACCGGGCGTTCGACGAATACAAGGCCGAGACGCTTCGCCGTATGGAAGAGGAGCAGAAGGACTTCGGGGCGTTCTTGGATCGGCTGCGGTTCGCGAAGGACAAATCGGAGTTCGATCAGTTCATGGCAGAGCGGCGGTCGCGTCCGCCAGCCCCGCCCGCGGAGGAACAGCCAAACGCATAGGCTGTCCCGTTAAGGTTGTATTAACCTCGATCGGCTACTAACTACCGATGCGTCAGGCGGCCCTGCGGGCAGCTTGGCGCATCTTTTGCATTTCTGGGCATTTTGTAAGGATCCGCTTCCGCCGTATTTTCGCCGCTTAGACATTACCAAACACCTCTGGACATGCGGTGGAAGCAACCCAGCGGGTGCTGAATGGGGCTTTCCGCGTTGGGGCGGCTTCTTTAAGAGGCGCGGCACGGACAAATAAGGGACCGTAACAAATGGCGGGTATGGATATTTTGGCGTCTGCCTTCAATGGCGCCAACGCAGCGTTTCTGGCCGACCTCTATGCGCGATGGGTCGGCAATCCCTCCTCCGTTGATCCCAGTTTCGCCGATTTGTTCGCGGCAATGAACGAGGAAGCAAGGGCGGTATTGGAAGACGCCAGTGGCGCCTCCTGGGCGCCGCGCCCCCGCTTCGCGGACGATGAATCGGTGCCGAAGCCGGCGGTTGCCGGCGGGCTCGCCCCGGACCAGGTGCGCGCGGCGACCATCGCGTCCTTGCGCGCCCTGATGCTGATCCGCTCCTACCGCGTGCGCGGCCACCTTGAAGCGCAACTCGACCCGCTGGGTCTGACCACCCCTGCCCCGCATGCCGAACTCGATCCCGCGTCGTATGGCTTCTCCGCCGCCGATATGGACGCCCCGATTTTTATCGACAACGTGCTGGGCCGCGAAACCGCCACCCTGCGCGAGATCATGCACATCCTGCGGCAGACCTATTGCGGGCCAATCGGTGTAGAATTCATGCACATCCAGGACCCGGAGCAAAAGTCCTGGATCCAGCGCAAGGTGGAAGGCGCACCGTGGCTGACCTTCCTGGACGCCGACGAAAAGCGCACCATCCTGCATCGCCTGACCGAGGCCGAAGGGTTCGAGGCGTTTTGCCAGAAGCGCTACGTCACCACCAAGCGCTTCGGGCTTGAAGGCGGTGAGGTCACCATCCCGGCGTTGCACGCCATCATCGAAACCGCGGCCGCCGATGGCGTGGTCGAAGTCGCGATCGGCATGCCCCACCGCGGCCGACTGAACACCCTCGTCAACATCGTGAAGAAGCCGCTGACCGCGCTGTTCAGCGAGTTCGGCGGCGAAAGCTTCAAGCCCGATGACGTGCAGGGTTCGGGCGACGTGAAGTACCATCTGGGCACCTCCACCGATGTGGAGATCGCCGGCCACAACGTCCATTTGTCGCTGCAGCCCAACCCGTCGCATCTGGAAGCCGTCGATCCGGTCGTCGTCGGCAAGGTGCGCGCCCGTCAGGACAGCGCCGGCGATACCAAGGGCCGGCGTTCGGTGATGGCGATCCTGATGCACGGCGATGCCGCGTTCGCCGGGCAGGGCCTGGTTTACGAAACCCTCGCCATGAGCCAGTTGATCGGCTACCGCACAGGCGGCACGATCCACCTGATCGTCAATAACCAGATCGGCTTCACCACCGTCCCGGCGCACGCCTATTCCGGCCTGTATTGCACCGACGTGGCGAAATCGATCCAGGCGCCAATCCTGCATGTGAACGGCGACAATCCCGAAGCCGTGATCTTCTGCGCCCGCATGGCAGCCGAATATCGCATGAAGTTCGGCAGCGATATCGTTCTGGACATCGTCTGGTACCGCCGCCACGGCCATAACGAGACCGACGAGCCGGCGTTCACCCAGCCGCTGATGTACAAGGCGATCGGCGGGCTGAAGACCACCCGCACCCTGTATGCCGAGAAGCTGGCCGCCGAGGGCACCGTTCCCACCGCGGACTCCCAGGCGATGCTGGATACATTCACCAAGACGCTGGAAGACGCCAACAACGCGGCGAAATCCTACAAGCCCAACAAGGCCGACTGGCTGGAAGGCCACTGGTCGGGCTTCCACCCGCCCGAACGGGACGATGTGCCGCATGTCGAGGAAGACACGGCGGTGCCGATGGAAACCCTGAAGCTGGTTGGCGCCGCCCTGTCGCGCGTGCCGGATGGCTTCAACGTCAATCCCAAGATCGCCCGTCAGCTGGAAGCCAAGAAACAGGCGATCGACAGCGGCGAGGGCATCGATTGGGCGACCGGCGAGGCTCTGGCCTTCGGAACCCTGCTGGCTGAGGGTCATCGGGTCCGCTTGTCCGGCGAGGACGTGCAGCGCGGCACATTCAGCCAGCGGCACGCGGTCCTGATCGACCAGCTCAGCCAGCATGAATACACGCCGCTGAACAACATCGCCCCGGATCAGGCGAAGATCGAGCTGTACAATTCGCTGCTGTCCGAAGCCGGTGTGCTGGGCTTCGACTATGGCTACTCGCTGGCTGATCCGCGCACGCTGGTGCTGTGGGAAGCCCAGTTCGGCGACTTCGCCAACGGCGCCCAGGTGATCATCGACCAGTTCATCGCCAGCGGCGAAACCAAGTGGCTACGCATGTCCGGCCTGGTGATGCTGCTGCCCCACGGGTATGAGGGTCAGGGTCCGGAACACTCCTCCGCGCGTATCGAGCGGTATCTGCAGCTTTGCGCCGAACGCAATATGTGGGTGTGCAACCTCACCACCCCGGCGAATTATTTCCACACGCTGCGCCGCCAGTTGAACCGCAACTTCCGCAAGCCACTGATCGTGTTCGAGCCGAAATCGCTGCTGCGTCACAAGCTGGCGGTGTCGCCTTTGGCCGATTTCGCCGATGGCACCCGCTTCCAGTATGTGATCCCGGAAATCGACACCATTGCCGATGCCGATAAGGTGCGCCGCGTGGTGATCTGCAGCGGCAAGGTCTACTATGATCTGCTGCAGGAACGCCGGGCGAAGGCGATCGAGGACATCGCGATCATCCGCCTGGAACAGCTCTATCCGTTCCCGGAAAACACGCTGGGCCGCGTGCTGTCGCAGTACAAGAACGCCGACGTCGTCTGGTGCCAGGAGGAACCCGAGAACATGGGCGCCTGGACTTTCGTCGATCGCCGCATAGAGGCGGTGTTGCGCCGCCTGGACATGAAGGTCCGCCGTCCGGCCTATGTCGGGCGCGAAGCCGCCGCCAGCCCGGCCACCGGCTTGGCCAAGACCCACATGGCCCAGCAGTCACGGCTGGTAGCCACGGTGCTCGGCATCGGCTAGACCGCCCCCGCCATTCATTTCCGCCCCGGTTGCGGGGCAAACGCCTTGGAGACATATCGCTGTGGCGACTGAAATCGTAGTGCCCGCCCTGGGCGAGAGCGTCACGACCGCGACGATCGCGCGCTGGATCAAGCAATTGGGCGAAACCGTCGCCGCGGACGAGCCGTTGGTCGAACTGGAAACCGACAAGGTAACGGTGGAGGTGAATGCCCCCGCCGCCGGTGTGCTGGCCTCCATCGCCGCGCCTGAAGGTACCGAGGTCGAGGTTGGTTCGGTTCTGGGAACCGTGGATGCCGCCG
>DAIEHR010000073.1 GCA_027353465.1 Acetobacteraceae bacterium
CAGGCGGAGCAATAGAATGGTCAGTGGGACAGCGAGATCCGGGACAGTCGCCGCCACGCCAACACCACCGGTAAACACGCAGAAATAGGCCAGGATCCTCGGTTGCCCGGCCAGCAGCAACAGGCCGAACAGCAAGACGCCGGCTGCGGCGAACGCCAGGACCGCGGTGCGCAGGCGACGGTTCGGCACCATTGCGAAATGGGTTCCGATCGTGGCCAGGACGGCGAGCCATACGACTGCTGATTGGGTGGAGCAGGCGGCGACCACGACCATCGTGTTTGTGACCCAAGCCGCAATCCGAGCCCTCGGCGCCAAGCCGGCTTTGTGTCTGCGGGCGTAAGACTGAAACAGGCCATCCAGGGCTAGCAGCGGGGCGAAGGTCACGGAAAGCGGACTCAGAGGCACCAATACCGTGGCCGCCAGCAGCCCCAGCGATGCAGCCAGGTCAAGCGACGGCAGCCAGTTTCGTGGGAACGCCCATCGACCCCCACTGGGGCGATGGGCCAGCACTAGACCGAGGACGAGCGGAAGCGGCAGGGCGAAAGCCGCTATGATAAACAGCGTGGGGTTACGGGTGGAGACACAACCCGCCAGCACGATTCCATTCTGCATCGCCACCAGCGCCATCACCCACATCCAGGCATCGCGGCGAGTCGCGATCAGCAGGACCCCCAAAAGCAGCACGGACAGCGGTAGAGCCAGAACCCCTTGGGACTGACACAGCACCGTCAGAATCGCGCTTATCGCCAGTGCCGGCTTCATGCCGCCGACCGGCAGCGTTCGTGGCGGTGGAATGATGATCCGGCCGGGGGCGAACCAAACCAACGCGGCAAGCAGCAACGGCGGGATTGCCAGCATCGGCTGGCGGACCGCGATCGCCGTAACGGCCGTGGCCGCTGACTGCATCGCCAGCAGGATTGCAGCGAACTGAACCTGACGAATGCATAGCAGGGCTAATCCCATCACCAGGGCCAGTCCCGGCATTGCCTGCGCCAAGACGGTCATGCCGTCCCCGCGCTGGCCAGGACCATGATGACGGCAAGCAGAGCAAGAAGGGCTGCAACCCCAAGCACTCCGGGCAGGCTGCGCCGCGGGATGCGGCCAAACACGGCCGATAACGCGGCGAGTGCAAGCACGAAAACGCCCAGCTTCAAAATCCAGACGCCAAGGCCGATCAACCAAGCCGTCGGCCCGGCATCAGCCATCGCAATGCCCACAGGCAGGAAAATCCCACCGATCAGGTCCAGCCAAACCAGCCGCCGCAACCATCTCGTTACGGATGCCAGCGCCAATTCGCGGCCCGCGAGGTGGTCGTCCGCCTGCGTGGTGTCGGTCACAAGAAGTGTCGCTAACGTGACCAATGCGATCACCGAGGCGGCGGCGGGCATTAGCGTGCCCTCCCGCTGCTGCGCGATGATGGAATCCAGGTTGAGCGTTCCGGCCATCAACGCCACGGCGACCACCGACAGCATCGCGGCCGGTTCCGCGATCACTGACAGCGCGCTGACTTCCTGCTGCCGAAACCCGGACCGCGCATCGCCCGAATCCAGTGCCGAAAGCGCTGTCGCCACCCGAGCGACGGCCAAAAGGGAGACAATCAGAATCACATCGGCCACGGGCGACAGGCTGGTGAACAGCGCGAACGACGGCACCAGGATGGCGGCTACCAGGGTCACGCCGAAGCCGATCGCGGGGGCGAGCTGCGACACCGGTGATAAATTGTCGGGGGCCGCCTGGGTTTTTCGGGACAGACGGATCAACTCGCGCCATGGCTGCAGAACTGACGGCCCAGACAGGCCCGTTAGCCTGGCGTCCAGCCAATCGCTGACGCCCGCCAGCATCGGGGCCGCCACCAGGACGAGAACGGCATGGAGGATCTGGGCGGCGAACGGCAGGACGATGCTCATCCGCTGATACCAACGGCCAACAGGAATGTTACGAACGCTGCCAGCAACAGCCAAAGGCCGCTGATCTTCGGCAGAGCGGGAATGGCGGGAATGCGGATCAGGGCGGGCCGTGCCGGTCTGGCGAGGTCCGGCAAAAAGCCGAGCCCGGCCGATTGGGCGGACGGTTCGCCGAACGGCAGGCCGCGCTGAGGCGGAAAGCCATCCAGCCATGGGCCGGCGCGTTTCGCTTCGCGGCGTGATTGCCACGGCAGCAGCTTCGCACCAGCGCTGGCGACCGCGACCAGAATCACCACGGCCAGGACCGAATAGCCGGCCGATGCCGGCCGCGACGTGGCGCCGAACAGGGCGTGGGCGGCTGGGTCGGCCAGCAGCCATAGGATCGGGTTTGGCAGAATGCCGGCCAGCAGCGACACGGCGGCAAGTGTCACCATGACGGTGCGGAACCGGGAGGCGGTTTCGTGCGCCCCCGCGCCGCGCGGGCTACGCGGGCGGCCAAGAACCGCGATACCCGCGATGCGGACAGCGGCGGCCGTTGCCAGTGCGGCGGTCAGTGCCAGGGATGCGGCGGCCAGGGCCAGTGGAAGCTGCGACAGCATCCCGCCCGTGCGCGGGGCCGACAGGATCGACTGAAACGACAGCCACAAGCTGACAAATCCCATACCGGGCGGCAGCGCTGATAGCGTCAGCAAGGCCGCTGACAACGCGACGGACGCCCCTGGCATCAGCTGGATCAAGCCGCCCAGCCGGGAAAGTCTGAAGGTTCCGGCGTTGGCCCCGATGGAATGGGCGGCGAGAACCGCGAGCATACCGCCAATGGCGCCCGCGATGACGGTCAGGATGGTCGCGTTCAGCGCGAAGCTGGCGGCGGCGGACAGGTCGTCCGCTCGCGCGATCAGAAGCAACCCGATGCTGGCTGTCGCCAGTCCCGCCTGGCGAAGGACCAGGGCGTTGGCCGCATTGTCGATCCGAGGCGATGCTGCGGCGGTCCAGCCCTGGGCAACGGCCGCTGCCGCCCCCCCAAGCAGTGGAATGAAGCCATACCACGGTTGGATCGACGTGGCCGACAGGTCGGCGGTCAGGCGAAGCAGCAGGTAGGAACCCAGCGGCAGCAGCAGGCCTGCTGTCAGCATGTCGGTGACGGGGCCGGATTTGTCAGGGCGTCGCCACAGCATCGTGGCGACCGACGCCACCGCTAAAGCCAGCGCTGCGCCGGCATGCACCAAATCCGCCGGTGCCGTTCGGATAGCGTCGAAACGGGGGGCGTAACCGGGCGGCGTCAGCAGGCACACCGCGACCAGGATCATGATGGGGGCCGCGACGGCACGCGGGCGGATCGACACGCAGACCGTCACCAGGCCCAGGGTCAGGACGATGCCGTCCGCCGCGAGCAAAGCCAGGGTTGTGCCGCCGATGCACAACGGCGTGGTGCGAATCGTGTCAGTCTGCGGAACCCCCGGCGCGGTGGCCAAAAGCGCGGCGATGGCGGTTCCAGCAAGGAAAATCATTACCACGAAGGCCAGGGATAGCGAGTCGAGCGCGAAATGGAGCGAAAGCCCTGGCGGCCCAAGCGGCAGGTTCAGGCCAGTGGCGTCAGGCCCCATCAACAGTGGCGGGAGGCACAGCAAGGTCCCCAGGCCACAGACCGCCGCCAGCACGCCTGGGGAGGTTCGGGGCAACCGCCCCGCCAGGACGCCGAGCGTCAGCATGGCGACGGAGGCCAGCACTAGAAACAGGAGGGTCAAGAGGCTCACCCCGCCAGCCTATCACCGGTCGTTGGATTCGTGGCGCGAGATCGGGTGACGATGTTGGGATGCCGTTTGGTCATGAACTGGCGATAGAAGGCGGCCGCTGTCGGATGATCACCATCCCGGCTTCCAGGGGGAGGGCGCGTCGCGTTGAGGAATCGATAGGAGGCGCCGAACGTGGTTGCCGCTAGCACCAGCGGTCTTGAACGCTGCACGGATCAGCGCGCCGCCCTTGGTCAGCGGCAGACCCGCCGGATGCACCGCGCGCCCGACTCAACGCGGATTCGCGCTTGCAGCAGGCGGGACCGACGCCACCGTGTCCGCGGTTCGGTTGCGGTCCCAACAACTATGTTGAGCCATTTTTATGCCCGAAACGATTAGGGATTTTCGAGGGCACAGCTGCGTTAATTTAGTAGTCGGAAGTCCATCACCCTGCCTGGCGGAATACGCTGACCCAACCGAAGATACCAGATCCGGTCAGCGTCCAAACGGCCGGTTCAGCCGGACGATCGTTAAGTTCAGGAACGTGGCGAACGATACCCACGCCAAGTAGGGCACCAGCAACAGGCTGGCTACCCAGGATATCGGTGCGAGTGCAACCATCATCGCAACGATCGACAGCCAGAGCAGCGGCACTTCCCACAACGCCCAATCTGGCCGGCGTAGCTTAAAAAATAGTGGACTCCATGCCAGGTTGGCGATCCCGTTCGCGACGGCGACCGCGATAACCAGCATTCGACTGCTCGCGTCGGGCGCGTCGCTCCATCCCAGATAGATCGCGATAGACGTCAGGGACAGAATTACTGTCCAGGCCGGACCGAAAAGCCAGTCAGGCGGCTGCCAGGATGGCTTTTTCAATGCGTAATACCAGGGGGAAAGCTCCGTCAGAATCGCCCCCCCGGCCGCAACGATAATGCCCCATAGGGCCGCCGCGACGATAACCCAGATCAAGCGGAAACCAAGCCCAGCAGATGCGCGAGGTCCTTGAAGAATATCCTTACATGGGCAGCGGGGTTTTTGCGGGTCAGGCGCTTGTTCATATAGGAATCCCACGTCAGGCGTTGCACGTCGGCGTCCCGGCAGATGCTGACAAAGCGTTCCCGCCGCTTGTCGCTGGAATACCAGAACCACTGCATCATACGCAGGATCCAGAATACCCGTCCATGGGCGCGCATAAACCGCTTGCGGGCGACCCGTAATGCCTTTGGGTCGCCGCTGACCAGAAATGCGTCCGCGGCCTCGGCGGCGAGGCGGCCACCCTCCATCGCGTAATAAATGCCCTCGCCCGAGGCCGGGGCGACCACGCCGGCCGCATCGCCGGCAATGATTACGTCGCGGCCGTCGTCCCACCGGCGCATCGGATGCAGCGGAATCGGTGCGCCTTCCCGCCGGATCGTCTCGGCGTCGTTCAGTCCGGCCGCCTGCCGCAGGTTGGTCACGGACTGGCGTAACGAGAAGCCTTTTTGCATCGAGCCGCTGCCGACGCTGGTGGTGTCGCCATGCGGAAACACCCAGCCGTAAAAATCAGGCGACAGGCGTCCTTGATAGTAAACATCGCAGCGCGTGCCGTCGAAGCCTGTGGCGGGCGAACGGACAATCTCGTGGTAGGCGAAGACGTGCGGGATGTCTTTTGCGCCAGGGATGCACTGCGCCGCGACCTTCGACTTTGCTCCGTCCGCACCGATGACGACCCGGGCCGCGACGGAAGCCGCCGATCCGTCCGCCGATCGGAATTGAACCAGCGCATTGCCCGCCGCGTCTCGCCCGATGGCCTCGAACTGGCCAATCCGGCGAGCCGCGCCATTGGCGGCGGCTCGGTTTCGCAGCCATTCATCGAACACCGCCCGGTCCACCATGCCGACGAAGCCATTTTCGATTGGCATGTCCACCGCGTTCTCGGATGGCGCGATCATCCGAGCGGAGGTGACCCGAGCGGCCAGCAGGTCGCCGGGAATGCCGAAATCCTGGATCAGCCGGGGCGGTATGGCGCCGCCGCAGGGCTTCGTCCGGCCCGCTTTGTCCAACAGCAATACCGACCGCCCCGCCCGGGCCAGATTGTTCGCGGCAGTGGCGCCGCACGGGCCGCCGCCGACAACGACAGCATCATAGAAGTCGGTCATGGGACCATCCTGACGGCAAAGGCCGACACCAACATGCCAATGACATAAAGTGTCGTTCCGGTTGCGTTGTACCACGGCGCCTGCGCCTTGGGGTCGCGCATAAGCCTGGCCATCAGCAGCAGTTGCACCATCAGCAGCAGGGACACGATGAATCCTTGGGTAATCAGACCCCAGGACAAGAGCAGTGCGATGACCACAAGCTGGGGAAGCGCCATCGCGATGCAGGCGGCGCTGCCGGCGGCTTCGATCCCCAGCAGGACGGGCAATGAGAAAATGCCAGTTCGCCGATCACCTTCAACCGACTTGAAGTCATTGAGAGTCATGATCCCATGGGCGCCGGCGCTATACAGCGCGGCAAGCGCAAGGATGTGCGGATTGGGGGCTGACGTGCCCATCACCGCCGCCCCGGTGACCCAAGGCAATCCTTCATAGCAGGCCGCGCACGCCGCGTTGCCCCACCAGCCGTTTCGCTTCAGTCGTAGCGGCGGGGCGCTATAGGCCCAGGCCAGGGCGAGGCCGGTGACCGCCGCGCCAAAACCCCAGGTACCAAGCGGTATGGCGACCAACAGCGACAGGATGGTCCATCCGATTGCGATGTGCAGCCCGGTGCGTCCAGGCAGCCGCCCGGATGGGATCGGGCGGTCCGGCTCGTTGATCGCATCGACATGTCGATCGAACCAGTCGTTCACTGCCTGGCTGGTCCCACACACCATTGGGCCGGCCAGGACGATGCCCAAAATCACCGCCCACCATCGATCCGCCAGCGGCATGTCCGCCGACACGACGCCGCAGCCAAATGCCCACATCGGAGCGAACCAGGTGATCGGCTTCAGCAGTTCCAGCATCGCGGGCAGCCGACTGGGCTTTTCGGACGGCCAGGATGCTGGATGCGTCGTTGCTGTGTCGATCATGCTTACATCCTCAATCAGCACCAGCGGCCTCGGGGTCTCCCAGGCCATAGCGGCGAAGTTTCACGTACAGACTCTGCCGGCTCAGCCCGAGCATCTCGGCCGCCGAGGCCCTGTTGTCGCCTGTCAGAGTAAGAGCAGCCTCGATGCATAATCGCTCGATAACGTCGGTGGCCTCGCGCACCAGATCCTTGAGCGCGACCCGCCCGATCAGCTCGGTGATGTGATCCAGCGACCGCGGCAGGGCGCTTGCGATCCGTGGTTCGCGTTGCAGCCGGCGGCCGATATCGCGGATAGCGAAGCCGATGCAGGGCTGACCGCCGTTCATCACGGTGACGGCGGAAACCTCTACCTCCGCCGTCTCCCCGAGCTCGCCGCGGATCATGCTGGCGAACAGGCGAACCGACCCGTGCTGGCGTAGATTGGCGATCAGAATATCCAGATCGACACCGGAGCGACCAAGCCAACGGGCCAGCGGTTCGCCACGCGCCTGCTCCTCTGTGGGAAGCTGGGCCAGTTCCAGGAAGGCGGTATTGGCGGTGATAATGCGCCCATCCGCGCCGGTTACGACGAAGCCGTCCGGCGCGCTTTCCATGAGTTTCAGCAGTTTGGTCTTCAACTTGGGAAGCGCCGCGCCGGCTGGTTCGTTGGCCGGCCGGGTGATTCGCACAAGGCAGGACGTTCCGCCCTCATCGCGAAACAAGGATGCGCTGACCACGGCCTCGGTTTCCCCGTCCAGCAGTCGTGCCCGTACGTCATCGGCCCGTCCGGATGCCCGAACGCCCGCCAGCAGCAAATCCACGCTGCGTGCGGTATCGGGGGTGAATACGTTAGCAAGAGGCCAGGATTTGCCTGGCTCCGCGGCATCCGCGAACAGCCGCCGGGCGGTTGGGTTACTGTCGAGAACCTTGCGGGCGACGTCGTCCACGATCAGCACAGCATCTGATGCCATCTGGAAAAGCAGGCGGTAGCGGGTTTCCACATGCCGGATACGGACATAGTCGCGCTCCATCGACTGCTGGGCATCGATCAGGCGGCGCTGCAGGGACGAAACCGCCCGGAGATCGCGTCCGAAAGCCACGATACGGCCCGGCTGGCCGGCGCGCACGGCGGCATACAACACAGGAATGTCGGCGCCACCAACAGAATGGTGATTGACGTGCCGCCAGCGCGGCGCTTGTCGCGACGCGGCATCCGCCAGCAAATGTTCCACCTTGGCGCGGCTATCCTCGGTAACCGTCGAAACCCAGGACTTGCCCAGCCAGTTCGCGTGCGCCGCCAAATCCTCCACCAGCGACTGATCGGCGATCGATACATCGCGGATGGTCCCAGAAGAATCGAGAATCAACGCGATATCCGCCGCCGCCGCGATCAGCGACGCAGCCGCTTCCGCATCGATCGTCCCCAGCTCGGTTTTCGGGGCCTTGAATGCCTTCACGATCAGCCGAACCCTTCTGGTTAACTCAGCGAATCCCTAATCAGCCACGGCCCTCATCGACAGCAGTCCGCGCGCCTGCCGGACCGCGGCCATTGCGTCCGGCGCGGTGGTATCGGCACCGACGCGGGAAACCAGTTCTGGATGTTCCAGAAACAGCGGGCCGCCGACCATGACAAACAAATATCGGTTTCTCGACGCCTTCCTGACGGAGCGAATGCAGGCGGTCAGACCTTCGACCCGACTGGCGGACCCGAGGGAGAATCCGGCGATATCAACCCATGTATTTCCCACGGCAGTCGCGGCGTCGTAGCCTACAGACACGGGGCCGCCTATGACGTGCCAGCCTTCGCGTAAGAAGAATTCAGACAGGATGACCAGTCCCAGCGTGTGTTGCTCCGCCGGAGCTGGAAGTAAAATAATTGTGTCAGGATGGGTTGACGGCGTTATGGCCGCCGCCTGAAATCGCGGGGATAAGGCGCGCACGACCTGCTGCAATCGGCCGAGGCTGATCGTCACCTGGGCGAAATCGCAGCGATCATCTTCCCAGAGTTGTCCCAGCCTGCGTGCGGCCTGGGTGACAATGCCGAGATACAGCGATGTCGGAGTCGCACCGCGCAATTCCAACATTGCGATGAATGTGCCCGCCCCTTCCTCCTCGCGGCCGAGCAGCAAGCGGACCAGTTCGGTGGTGTCGTTTTCCGTAGTCATATGGGTAGCCGTCCTTTCGGCCCCCGTGGATGCGCGGCTCAGTGCCAGGCGCGGCAGGATTTCCTTCTCGACGACTCGGTTCAGCAGGGCCACCCTGCTGCTTCGCGCCGTAAAGCGGCCGCGGTCGTCGCTATTCGCCTGAAAGCCGCCGACTTCCCGCTCTTCTGTCCAGTTCCCGCCATACGGCTCGGTATAAGACGCCCCGATCGAGTTGGTGATGTTTTCCACGACGGCCATCTCCCGTTCCCCCTCTTTAGTTCATCGCCCCGCCCATTGAATGTCAAGCGTGGTTTACGTACTAGGCGCTTGACAGTCGGTTCGTGCCCGCCCTAGCCTTCGATTATAGGCTGCATCTTGCGCATGGGAGGGCGAGATGAAACACCGTCAAGCCGTTAAATTTGCTTTTAGCCAATATAAGTCGACATTCGCTTCGCAGGGTGGACGCGATCATTTGTCCCCGCTTGGGGTCAAACCCCACCGCGAACTCTTGGATTTGTCAATCTATGTTTACGTTTGATCTTATCAGCCGAGCGATCGGCGCGGTGGACGGTTGTCCCTGGGGGGCAGCCGCGGGCCGTCGGGTTCATGAGTCGAGCCCCGTGCGAGGGCGCCCGCTTTACACCGCGGACCAGCGCCGCCGCCGGGATGCTTCACCCTGGACCATGGTTCAGGGTGTTCTGGCACCGCTGCAATTCGCGGTATTTTTGATCAGCCTTATGCTGGTGATGCGCTACCTTGCCAGTGGGCAGGGGTTTTACGTCGCCACCGGTTCGGTTCTGGCCAAAACCGTCGTTCTTTATGTGATTATGATCACCGGCGCGATCTGGGAGCGTGACGTCTTTGGACGTTACCTGTTTGCCCCGGCGTTCTTTTGGGAAGATCTGGTCAGTATGCTGGTGCTGGCATTGCACACTACATACTTGGTCGCCCTGTTTTCCGGTACGGTGGACGCTGAACGGCAGATGTGGCTCGCGCTCGCGGCCTATGCATCTTATCTGGTGAACGCCACTCAATTTATACTTAAGCTTCGCGCGGCGCGGTTGCAGGAGCATTTGTGGGCTGGCGCTGGCGTTGCGGGCCATCCGTCATGACCGACAGCGCCGCGCTGCCCGTTGAGCCGCCCGCCGCCGAACGTCCGATCCTGCGGCAGCGGGGGCAACGGGAAGTGTTCTGTGGCCTGACTGGGATTATTTGGTTACATCGGAAAATACAGGACGCGTTCTTCCTGGTGGTAGGGTCGCGGACCTGCGCGCACCTGATCCAGTCCGCCGCCGGCGTGATGATCTTTGCGGAACCGCGCTTCGCCACAGCCATTATCGATGAGCGCGACCTGGCCGGTTTGGCGGATGCCAATGACGAACTGGATGCGGTCGTTTCGCAGTTGCTGCAGCGGCGTCCTGACATCAAGTTGCTGTTTCTGGTCGGTTCCTGCCCGTCCGAGGTGATCAAGCTGGATTTATCCCGAGCCGCGGTACGGCTGGGACACAGGTTCGGGCCGGATGTGCGGGTGCTGAACTACTCCGGCAGCGGCATAGAAACGACGTTTACCCAGGGCGAGGATGCCTGTCTGGCGGCGCTGGTGCCGATTCTGCCGGCGACCGATGCAGCGGAATTGCTGGTCGTGGGTGCGCTGGCCGACGTGGTGGAAGATCAGTTCGCTCGTTTGTTCGCCGCGATGGGTATCGGGCGTGTCCGGTTTCTGCCGCCGCGGCAGGCCGCCGCCTTGCCGCCCGTGGGGCCGAACACAAGATTTCTGCTGGCGCAACCGTTTCTCGCCGATACGGCGCGGGCGTTAGAACAACGCGGCGCGGTACGGATCGCGGCGCCGTTCCCG
>DAIEHR010000150.1 GCA_027353465.1 Acetobacteraceae bacterium
GACACTGGCTTTGACGGCTCCGTCGTCACCGGCCGCGTCATTCGTCTGACCGACGAATTCGCCATCGTCGATGTCGGCCTGAAGTCCGAGGGCCGCGTCGCCCTGAAGGAATTCGGCCCGCCCGGCGCCAAGCCGGACGTCAAGCCCGGCGACATGATCGAGCTGTATGTCGAGCGGTACGAAGACCGCGATGGCGCGATCATCCTGTCGCGTGAAAAGGCCCGCCGCGAAGAGGCGTGGACCAACCTGGAAAAGGCGTTCGAAGCGCAGAAGCGCGTCGATGGCACGATCTATGGGCGCGTGAAGGGCGGCTTCACCGTCGATCTCGGCGGCGCGGTCGCGTTCCTGCCCGGCAGCCAGGTCGATATCCGCCCCGTGCGCGACGTCGGCCCGTTGATGGGCACCCCGCAGCCCTTCCAGATCCTGAAGATGGACCGCGCCCGTGGCAACATCGTTGTCTCGCGCCGTGCCGTCCTTGAAGAGACCCGTGCGGAGCAGCGCAGTGAGCTGATCCAGGGCCTCAAGGAAGGCATGATCCTCGACGGCGTGGTCAAGAACATCACCGACTACGGCGCGTTCGTCGATCTCGGCGGCGTCGATGGCCTGCTGCATGTCACCGATATCGCGTGGCGCCGCATCAACCACCCGTCCGAGGCCCTGACCATCGGTCAGGCAGTCAAGGTCCAGGTGATTCGCTTCAACTCCGACACTCAGCGCATCAGCCTGGGCATGAAGCAGTTGGAAGCCGATCCGTGGGAAGGCGTTGCCGCCAAATACCCGCCCGGCGCGAAATACTCCGGCCGCGTTACCAACATCACCGACTACGGCGCCTTCGTGGAGCTGGAGCCGGGGGTCGAGGGCCTGGTTCACGTGTCGGAAATGTCCTGGACCAAGAAGAACGTCCATCCGGGCAAGATCGTTTCCACCAGCCAGGAAGTCGATGTTCAGGTGCTGGACGTGGACAGCTCCAAGCGCCGGATTTCGCTGGGCCTCAAGCAGGTGCAGCGCAACCCGTGGGAAGAGTTCGTCGAGACGCATCCGATCGGCTCCGAGGTCGAGGGCGAAATCCGCAACATCACGGAGTTCGGCCTGTTCATCGGTCTGTCCGCGGACATCGACGGCATGATCCACATGTCCGACCTGTCCTGGGACGATGCGGGCGAAACCGCGATGGCCGGCTACGAGAAGGGCCAGATGGTCAAGGCGAAGGTTCTCGACGTCGATGTCGAGAAAGAGCGCATCAGCCTGGGCATCAAGCAACTGCGCGACGATCCGGCCGCGACCATTCTCGATACCGTCCACAAGGGCGATGTCGTGACCTGCGTCGTCAGCGCGGTTCAGGCCAACGGCATCGAAGTGAAGGTCAATGACGTGCTGACCGGCTTCATCCGCCGAGCCGAACTGGCCCGCGACAAGGGGGATCAGCGTCCCGACCGCTTCGCCGTCGGCGAAAAGGTCGATGCGAAGATCACCGCGGTCGATCGTCAGTCGCGCAAGCTGACGCTGACCATCAAGGGCAAGGAAGTCGAGGAAGAGAAGATCGCGATGGCCGAATTCGGTTCGTCCGACTCCGGTGCCTCGCTGGGCGATATCCTGGGTGCCGCGATCCGTCGCCGCAACCAGCTCGCTCAAGACAGCTAAGGCCGACGGCGGCTTATGTCGCTGGAGACCGATCTGCTACTGGACAGGCGGCGCCTCAAGCGCCGCCTCGTCTTTTGGCGGGTGTTTTCCGTCCTCGCCGTCGTCGCGGCGGTGTTGGTCGGATTGAACGGCGCCGGAATCACCCCCTCTGGACCCCACATCGTCAGGGTTTCGATAAGCGGGTTGATCACCGAAGACCGAACGTTAACCGAATCAATCGAGAAGCTCGCCGATGACCGCGAGGTGAAGGCGGTGATCCTGGCGATCAACAGCCCCGGCGGCAGTGTCGCTGGCGGTGAAACCATTCACGATGCTATCGCCCAGGTGGCGGCGGAAAAGCCGATCGTGGTGACCATGGGCAGCCTCGCCGCGTCCGCCGGCTATATGATCGCGATGCCGGCCCAACGAATCTTTGCCCGTGACGCGACGCTGACAGGCTCGATCGGGGTGCTGCTGGAAAGCGGCGAGGTGTCCGGGCTGCTGGAAAAGCTGGGCATCGGCGCCACCGTTATCCGATCCGGCCCGCTGAAGGACGAGCCCAGCCTCGTGCGCCCGCTATCGCCGCAGGGACGAGAAGTGCTGCAAAGCCTGGTCAACGACATGTATGACCAGTTCGTGGCCATGGTCGCGGCAGGCCGCCATATGGATGAGGCCAAGGTCCGCGCTCTGGCGGACGGCCGAGCCTATACGGGAAAGCAGGCGCTTGGGTTGGGCCTGGTCGATGCGATCGGCGGCGAAAGGGAGGCCAAGGCTTGGCTGGAGTCGGCCAAGGGCATCCCGGCGCACCTGCCGATCGAGGATCTGTCCCAGGCCGGATTCGCCAGCCGGGTCTTATCCGGAAGCCTGGGAACGATGATCCAGGGATTTTGGAAAACGCTGATTTCACAAAGCGTTAGTCTTGACGGGGCGTGGGCCGTCTGGCAACGTTCCGGAAGGTGATTGCTGGGGGAAGCCTTGACCAAATCGGAACTGATCGCGGAATTGGCGAGCGCCAATCCGCACCTGCGTGGACAGGATGTGGAAACCATCGTCGCCACCATCTTCGAGGAGATCACGTTCGCGCTTGCCCGCGGGGAACGGGTTGAGTTACGCGGCTTCGGTGCCTTTACTGTCAAGCACCGCGATGCCCGGACCGGCCGCAACCCGCGCACCGGCGCCTCCGTTGCGGTAGACGAAAAATCCGTACCCTTCTTCAAGGCCGGGAAAGAACTGCGCGTTCGGGTCAATGCGGGCAAGACACCGCGGGTCGCGGAGCGCAAAACGGCCTGAAAGGCTTGCCGTATTCATGCTGTTCCTGATCGTCACTGTCATCCTTTGCCTGCCGCTGGTGCTATTCGCACTGTCCAATACGCAGATCGTGAGTTTGGGTCTGTGGCCGCTGGACTATGGACTGGAACTGCATTTATCCTTGGCTATCCTCGGTGCGATGGCTATTGCATTCTTTCTGGGCGCCTTCGTCGTCTGGATGTCCGCCCTCGCCCAGCGCCGCCGCGCTCGGCGCGCCGAAAACCTGGTGCGGCTGCTGGAAGCGCAGGTTCAGGATCTCAAGTCCCGCGTAACCCCGTCGCTTTCGCTGCCGCCGGTCCACTGATGTCGGCAACCAACCGGCTCATCGTCGCTCTGGATACGGTGGACACAACCCAGGCGCGAGCCTGGGCCGAGGCGGTCGCTCCACACAGCGGGTTGCTGAAGGTGGGGCTCGAGTTCTTCCTTGCCAACGGTGTCGCAGGCTATCGCGCCATCGTCGGTGCCCCGATCTTCCTGGATTTGAAGCTGCACGACATTCCCAACACCGTCGCCGGCGGGGTCCGGGCTGTGTTGCCGCTACGCCCCCGCATGCTGACGATCCACGCCGCCGGCGGTGCAGCGATGATCCAAGCCGCGCATCAGGCCGCATCGGGTGCCGGCGCTGATCGACCGATGATCCTGGCGGTCACGGTGCTGACTAGCCTGGGTCAGAGCGATCTGCATGCCGCCGGAATCGCCGCAACCCCCGCGGAGCAGGTGCTTCGCCTGGGTCGTCTCGCGATCGAATCCGGGGCGGACGGGCTTGTGTGCAGCCCGATGGAGGTTGCGATGTTGCGCCAGTCTCTCGGATCGTCGGTCAAGCTGATTGTCCCGGGTATCCGCCCCGAAGGCGCAGCCGCCGGCGATCAGGCCCGCACTATGACGCCAGCACAAGCGGTCGCGGCAGGCGCGGATTGGATTGTCGTTGGGCGGCCGATCACCGGCGCCCCTGACCCGGCCGCCGCCGCGGCTTCCATCGCCGCCAGCATCCAGTGACCCACGTCAAGATTTGCGGCATCAACGACCCGGTTGCTCTCGATACGGCGGTCGGGGCCGGGGCGGATTGGGTGGGTTTCGTCTTCTTTCCCCCTTCGCCTCGGTATGTCACCCCCCAAGCCGCTGCCGACCTGGTTCAGCGGACCCATGGCGGCCCGCCCCGTGTCGGCCTGTTCGTCGAGCCCACGGTTGCCGCCATCGCCGAGGTTCTGGCGTTGGTGAAGCTGGACGTGCTGCAGATCTACGGCGCAACCAGCCTGGTCCCGGCCATTAAGACCGCCTTCGGGCTGCCGGTCTGGCGAGCTGTCGGTGTCAGCACCGCGGCCGATCTTCCCACCTCTCCCCTCGGTGCCGACCGGCTGCTGATCGAGGCTAAGCCGCCCGCCGGCGCCGACCGTCCCGGCGGCAACGCGACGCGCTTCGATTGGGCCATGATGCAGGGCTGGAAGCCGCCCGCGCCATGGATGCTGGCGGGGGGATTGACCCCGGATAACGTCGCCGAGGCCATCCGGCAGACGGGGGCGGACGCCGTCGATGTCTCCTCCGGCGTTGAAAGCAGCAAAGGGGTCAAGGACCCGGCCCTGATCACAGCCTTCATCGCGGCAGCCAAGGCGGGCTAGTCCAGGTGGCCGGGTTCCGCCGGTCGAGACTGAACGCCTCCCAGCCGGACCAAGGACCGTCCGAGATCGGTGGCAAGTAGATCGGTCCAGGGCTTTGCAGCGACGACACGCGGGATGGAAACAGGTTCCGTTTCACTGGCCGCCGACACGCTCCTCGCCAGACTGGCCGCGGAAGCGGAGGACGATCCGCCAACCAGAACCGCGCGGGTGGCCCGGACCGATGATGATGATCCCGACGCGGCGGCCGGAATCAATGATGCATCCTCATCAGGCATCATCCCGCTGATCAGATCGCTGGTGGATGGCGCCTGCCTCGGCGACACGTTCTCAATCCTGGCCGCGCCGGTCCCTGTTTCTGGTGCAACCGAGGTGCCGTTCGCAGGCAATGATGCTGCGCCAGCCGACCATGGGGACATCGGTGGCGTGGACCCGTCCATGATATCCGACCCAGGCGCATTGGACGGGTTCGGCAAGCCGGGGGCTGGCGAGCCGGCCGAAACAGGGTCGCTTTCGTCGGTTGGCGGGACGGATTCCGGACTGTTGGCATGCCGGATCTGCGGCAACATTTGTGAAGCGCCGCCGCGAACGGCCTTGGCGGTCTGTAAGCCGAACCCGCCCGGCTCGACGTAGCGCACGCCGACAGCGGTCAGCTTTCCGTCCGGCTTACGAACCAACGAAACGACGGCGATTCCCCGTGTATCGGCCCTTCCGCCGAGGCTGGGCGCTGCGCTCACCCTAAGGCCGTTCAGCCACACTGAACCGTTTGCAACCCGGACGAAGCTCTCCAATACCAGGTGTTTGACGTCGGGCCCGAAATAATCGCCTGGACTCGACGCCAGGCTGTCGGCCGCCGCCGTAATGGCCGCCGCCTGTCCAGATAGATAATGGCCGGAAACGTTTACGAACTGCCCGTTCCTCAGCAAGGATGCGGCTGTCCCCGGCAGGATTAGTCCGCCGATCCGGGTAGCGCCATCACCCCGGGAAACTTGCCCATGCACAATGAACTTGCCGGGCGGGGCCGCATCCAGGCGGGAGGCAACCAGCGTCCCGTTGGACCCACGCAGTCCGCTGACGGAAACCCAGTCCCCCAGCCGTCTGCCGCTGGCGCCCCGTGTCTGCGCGACGACGGCAATTGGCTGTCCGGCGATGGTCAACAGGCCGGACCCGAGTTCCACCGCCTCGATTCGCCCGATAACTTCCTGCCGCACCGAGATGAAGGAGGCAACTGGCGCGGTCTGGGGGCCTTGCGCCAGGATCACCACCACTTGTCCCGCGCGCAACGCGGCGGGGGAAGCTGGGACACCGTTGATGTCCACCCGGGCGGAACTGTCGTATCGGACTTCCATTCCGTTAACACAGATCGAAGCGAAACCGGTGATTACACCGACGATGCCGGTCCCGCCGATGCCGCGGTCCGCGACGCGCGGCGAGCCGGTTCCGCCGATCCCCCGATCCGCGACCACTGGTCCGCCATCAGGCCCGACACGGCACACCGTCCCGTTGGCGAGCCTGCTGTCCCCGTATGCGTCCGCCGGGGTTCCGGCCAACCCCCCGCCGGACCCATCCTGGAGGGAACAAGCAGCCAGCAGGCCGACGGTCCACAGAATGGCCAACCACTTCACGAGGCGCCTCCATCAGCGCCAAAATCGCGGTCTTCATAAAGATAAATGCCGAAATTGACCCGCCGCTGATCTGCCGCGATCTCGACCCGATCTGTCCCAGCGAGCTCTATCGCCCGGCGGTTGACGTCAAGCAAAACCCTAAGGGCCGCGGCGCGTGCGTATTCTTCCAGAGCCTTAGCCTGATCAGGGCTCAAGCGGTCGTAATGCACGCTGCGATCAAGAAAGGGCGGCGTGCCAGCCGCGCTGATATTGGCAACCGCGGCCGCGACATGATCGTGCAGGTTGCGGCTGAAATAGAACAACTGCTCCTCGCCCCCCGTGGGGGGTATAAACGCAGTTGTGTTTAGCTGCACCCGGTCATCCAGGTCTACGTGAACCACGCCATGCGCCAACAAATCGTCAAGCACCGCGCGCGGCCGGACATCGGTTGTAAACGAGGTGACAAGTGAATCGAAATCGGCGGCGGCCCCGGTTGATGAAGGACCGCCGCGGTCAAGTGGGCGCGGGCGTCCGTCGGTATCCGTGTAAGCTGCCGAACCAACCCAGCGGGCAACGATCTGGCTGACCAGGGTGACCACCTCTGGCGCAGCGGCGGAAACAGTTGGAGATTCGCGAAGCCGCTTGATTTCCTTGCGGTGAACGCCGGTCAACAGACTGATCCGGCTATCAGTCCGAGCGCTGGGGTCAATCAGGATGTCGTTGATCGCGACGTCGATGAACAAGGCGCGGAGCGTGTCGGCCACAACAGGGAAGGTCAGCCCGCTGCGCATCATCGCGCCAACTAAAGGTCGCATAAGCCTGCGCGCCGCCTTTAGAAGCAGCGCCGGAGCGGGCGATCGGGTTGAACGGGGCTGATTCATCGGTTGTTGGAATAATACGTGATCCAACATATATAACATAACAGAATGTGGGAAAAACACCCACGAGAGGGTCTAAATCGATTGACGTGGGAAATTTTCCCACTTACGTTTTAGTTGGTAGAACCGACGTGCTTAACTTTGTCTTAATGATTGACGGACTAGAATGGGCCGCCGGTATCTTATCGCAGCAACGCTTTGAGGCTTCTGATGTCCTACGTCACCGCCTCCCCGTCCCCCGCCAATCGCAAGCTGGCCAGCTATCCGGCGTTGGCTCCTTTACCCGGCGGCCCAATGGTGATGACTGAGGCTGATACCGAAGCCGCGGGTGAAGATCTCGATCTGCGCCAATTGCGCCATCATACCAAGAACACGCTTCAGCGCATTTTAGCTCTGATCGCGGCGGCCCCCGGTCTGTGCGATACGCCAGCGGGCGAAAAAATCGTGCGGGAGCTGGAATACCGAATTCGCTTGTCCGCCGATATCTCCAACGCGCTGTTCGGACTGACCGAGGCGCCCGGGTCGATGGCGGAGCGGTTGCGGATGCTCGCCGGCTCGATGGTCGATATGATGCGTGACACCGACCAGATTATCCGTGTGGGTGTGTCGGTGCGCGGCCAATGTCCGGCCCCGCTGCGCGAGGCAGTTATTCGCAGCGCCCACGAGCTGGTGGGTAACGCGGTGAAGCACGGGATGAAGGGCCGCCACACCGGACGGATCTCGGTCCGGCTGGTGTCGTCCCAGGATCTGACCACTCTTTCTGTCACCGATAACGGTTGGGGAATTGGTAATAAGCCTCGTGAGGGCGAGGGGCTGGCGCTTGCCCGAGGTTTTGCAAGCCGCCGGGGTGGAACATTGAACCTGGTCGGGGCGGATGGCACGGTCGCGACTCTGGAACTGCCGCATTAAGCCGGTCGGTGGTTTCCCGGCCTGTGCGAGATTGAGCCGACAGAACCCGGTCAAGCCGACAGGTAATAAACGCGCGCTGTAGCGTTCAATTTTTACGACAAGTTCGTGTTTACGATGTTTTCTTATCTCAATACCGGGATTTCTCTCGCGCAATTTCGAAACATCCGGTAAAGCCCGGATATGGACAAATGTCGCCCCGCCCCCTCACCTTCGGCCAAATCAATTGGCCGGACGGGGACGTCTATCCCGGCGACCCTCAATTTTCTGCTGGTTTCGCGCAGTGCCGATTGGTTTGCGGCAGTCACCGGGGCGGTCGAAAAGCTCGGCCAAGGCGACGTGTCGGCCTGCGATGCGCGCGATGCTCTTGCACGTCTGGCGGGAACGAGTCCTCATTATTCCCACCTTTTGGTTGACCATAACGATGCGGACGGGCTTCTTGAAGAACTGGCGGACGTCTCGATCGAAGTTATATCGCCAGACACCGATATGCTCGTTCTCGGCCCATCCAATACCCGCCACCCCCATATCCGCGCTGTTCCGACCGCGACGCCCCGGTCTGTGCTAGAGGCCTTGATGGCAAAATCCACGCCGCGTGCCCGACCTGTCATTGATCTGGCTGAACTGCGCGTGGCATTGAAAGGCGCGATGATCGAAACCCGCTACCAGCCGATCGTTCGCGTCGCGGACCGGCGCCCCGTAGGCGTGGAAGCCCTGGTCCGCCTCCATCATCCCGAACGCGGCATGCTGTTGCCCGATCGCTTCGTTCCTCAGATCGAAGATGCCGGTTTGGCCGCGGAACTGACCACGGTGGTGTCCGCCCGGGCATTCGCGGACCTGGCCGGGCCATTCATGGCTGGGCGCGACCTGCGCGTATCGGTAAATTTCCCCCTTGATGTCTTGCTGATGCCCGCGGCGCTCGATCGCCTGGAGGCGCAGCGCCTCGCGGCGGGCATTCCCGCGGATCGAATCATCATTGAGCTGACCGAAAGCCGCCCGGTTGATGACATCGCGGTGCTGGGCAGGTCGCTGGAACGCCTGCGCGGGCTGGGTTACGGGGCGGCGATCGACGATGTGGGACCCGCTGTCCCACGGTTGGCCGCTCTTCTCGACCTGCCCTTCACCAGCCTGAAGCTGGACAAGGATCTGGTTCAGAACGTCATCCAGTCGGCTGAAATTGAAGCATTTATCGGTACAACCATCGCGCAGGCCAAAACGCATGGCCTGACCGTGGTCGCCGAGGGCGTGGAAACCGATGCAATCTGGGACCGCATGCGGCAACTGGGTGCCGATCAAGTCCAAGGCTTCATCGCCGCGCGCCCCTTGCCCGTCGCCGCCATACCGGTGTGGTGGGACTCGTGGGTCGGCAAGGAACTGCCGCGCGCCTAGGCCGACATTGCCTCCTGCCTGGAAAAAGTGGACGATAGCCTGACGGAGAGTCGGGAGGCCAGGAATGGCGCGCAACGTGGCGGTCGGAATCGGGATCATGGAATACCCGTTCCAGTCCCATGACGGATTCTGGCGGTGGGTCGATCTGTGTGAGCAGGGCGGCCTGGATTCCATCTGGCAGACCGACCGGATCGTCAGCAAAACGCCAATCCTGGAGTGTATGACTACATTGGCCGCGATCGCCGGCCGCACCAGGCGGATCAAATTCGGCGTCAACGTGGTGTCGGTCGCCTTGCGCGAACCTGTGCTGCTGGCGAAGCAATGCGCCACGATCGACTTACTGTCCGGGGGCCGGCTGTTGCCGGGCTTTGGCATCGGCAGTCCGCGCGGCGCGGAATGGACCGCGATGAATATTGATACCACGACCCGCGGCCGCAAAACCGACGAAGCCTTGGAAATCATCAGCCGCCTATGGGCGGGTGAGGCACTGGATTACGATGGACGGCACTTCAAGCTGACCAAGGCATCGATCTCGCCGACTCCGGTTCAGCCGGATTTGCCGATGTGGATCGGCGGTTCGTCGGAGGCTGCGATGAAGCGCACCGCAAGACTGGGCACCGGCTGGCAGGCCGGCGCCGAAACTCCCCAGACCGTCGGTTCGGTGATCGCCGGAATCAAGGCGGCGCTGGTCGAAACCGGCCGGACCATCGACGAGGATCATTACGGAGCCGCGTTTGCGTTCCGCTTCGGCGGCCCCGACGATCCCGGCGTGGCCAAGGTGTCGGAGCAATACCGAAACCGCACCGGCCGCGACCCGAAGGACAGCTTCGCGATGGGCGATGCCGACGTCATCCTTCAGCGCTTGACCGAGTATGTGGAGGCCGGCGCGTCGAAGTTCATCCTGCGGCCGATCGCGGACGGCGATGCGGATATGCTGTTGCAAACGAAACGTCTGATCGAAGATGTCTTGCCGCTTGTTGCCGCCCGGTGGCCCAAGGTACGAAAGGCGGCCGCCTAACCAACTTTCCGGAACTTCCTGAGCGAGCGCAGATTTTCCGGAACCGGATCGGTTGGAAACAATTGCGGCCACTGCGTCCAGGACACTTCGCCAACATAGATGTCGCCACGGCTGTCCACACACAAGCCATGCGGCGCCATGAACTGGTCGATGCCAAGCCCCGCGCATAGCCCGCCAAGCCGAGCGAGACGCTTGCCGGTATGATCGACGATGCTGACACGGGGGCCGAGGTTTGGGGCGTCGCGGTTCACCCGCTGCACCGGCCCCAGTTCGCCGATATAGCAAACCGGACATTTCCCGGCCGGCATGAATATCCCGCACGGCCGGTGCAAATTGTTCCATTGGGTTTCGTATCGTCCGTTACCATCGAACACCTGAACGCGATGGTTCTCCCGATCCGCGACATAAACCCAACCATCGGCGTCGCAGGTGATGTTGTGGGCAATGTTGAACTCCCCGGGATCGCTGCCCGGCCCGCCCCACGACAGCAGCAACCGCCAGTCCGGAGCGTATTTGTGGACCCGCGCGTTGCCATAGCCGTCGGAGACATAGATGTCGCCGTTGGGTGCCATCGCGGTGTGCGTGCATCGGTGGAACGGTTCGCCGCACATATACGGCGCCGGTTTGCCGGACGTACCAAGCGTCAGCAGAACCTTGCCGTCCAGGCTGCATTGCCGGACGGTATGGTCGCCGTCGTCGGTCAACCACAGCGTCTCATCGGGTGCCACGAACACGCCATGGGCGCGCGGGAACAGCCCCTCCCCCCATGCACGCAGGAAATTGCCGTCGCGGTCGAACACCATCATTGGATGTTCGCCGCGGTTGAAGACATAGACGTTGTCCTTGCTGTCCACGCCGATGCCGCCGATTTCCTTGAACGACCATCCCGGCGGGAGTTTCGCCCAGTCCTCGACCGGTTCGTAGATGTAGTCGCCGCTGCCCAAGGTGACCATGGACGTTTCCCCTGCTTATGAGCCGGCGAAACTCTGTCACGGGACGCTACGGTAAGGCCAGCCCTCCGCCATCGATCGGCAAGGCATGGCCGGTGATACCCCGGGCCTCGGGCCGCAGCAGCCAGATGACCGCGTCAGCGATTTCGGCTGGGTGGGCGATCCGGCCGGTCGGCACGCCGGCGGCCGCCTGCTGGGCGGTAATCCCCAACTCGGCATAGCGTTGTTCGGCCATTTCGGTATCGACCCAGCCTGGACACAGCGCGTTCACCGTGATGCCGCGCGGTGCCAGCGCCAGGGCAAGGGCGCGGGTAAAGCCGACAACACCGTGTTTGGCCGCGCAATAGGCGGTCTGGTCGGGCACGCCGCGCAGCCCAAGCACCGAGGCGATGTTGACGATCCGTCCGCTGCCATCCGGCAACAGCGGCGCGGCTTCCTTGCAGCAATGATATGTGCCGTGCAGGTTGGACCCGATGATCGCGTGCCACAGCGCATCGTCGCCATCCAGCGTGTTCGCCCCGGCGATACCAGCGCAGTTCACCAGCGCGTCCACCCGGTCCAGATCGTGGAATACCCGCTTCACCGCCGCCGCATCCGCCACATCGCACGCCGCGAAGCGATGCGGCGACGGTTCTGGATGGCGCGCGAGCACCACCACTTCCCACCCCTCCATCGCCATCCGATCCGCCACCGCCCGGCCGATTCCTCTGGTTCCGCCGGTAACGACAACCCGCTTCATTGTGCCGTCCCGCCACCATCCACCGGCAGAATCACCCCGGTGACGAAAGAGGCCGCATCCGATGCCAGAAACGCCACGGCCGACGCGATCTCCGACGGGTCGGCGAAACGGCCCAACGGCACGCCGGCCTGATAGGCATCGGCTGACGAAACGGGGAAGCGGTCTGGGTATTTCGCCGACAGATCGCCGATCACGGTGTCCAGCATCGCCGTCTGGGTCGAGCCTGGGGCGATACAATTCACCCGAATTCCGAATCGGGCCCAGTCCAATGCCGCGGACCGCGACAACTGCGCGATGGCGGCCTTCGACGCGCCATAGGCGGCGCTGACCTGCTTGCCGATCAGCGCCTGATCAGACGCGATATTGACGATCGCGCCCCGTCCGCGTTCCGCCATGCCCGGCAACACCGCCCGCATCAGCGCATAGGCGGCGAGGAAATTGACCCGGAACACACGTTCTGTCTCCGGCAGCGAGGTTTCGGTTACACTGCCCAGAACGGTGACGCCGGCGTTGTTGACCAGGATGTCGATCGGCCCGTTCGCCGCGATCAAGGCGGCCAGTCGATCTTCCAGCGTTGTGGTATCCGACAGGTCGAAATCAGGCAGGTCCAGCCCGATCACCTCCGCGCCGTCGCGGGTCAGCGTGTCGTGGATGGCACCGCCGATGCCGCCGCGATGCCCGGTAACGATTGCCCTTCGTCCTGCCAGACCGTAACTCAATACCGATCCCATCTTGCCTCCTTACGGATCGGTGCCATTGTTGGCGTTACACCAAGGGAAGGAGCCCATGCGATGCGCCGGTTAGCCGCGATCCTGTGTCTGTTATTGATTTCTGGCGCCGCGCGAGCGAATGACAAGGTCACCTTCGGATTGGATTGGAAGGCCGAGGCTGAATACGGCGGGTATTACCAGGCCGTTGCCACGGGGATTTATGCGAAGCACGGCCTGGATGTCACGATCCAGCAGGGCGGCCCGCAGGTCAACCATACGCAGTTGCTGCTGGCCGGGCGGCTGGATTTCAACATTTCCTCCAACTCGTTCACCGCCTTGAACTTCGTGAAGGAGAACATCCCCTTTCGCGCGGTGGCGGGGATGTTCCAGAAGGATCCATCGGTGCTGATCGCCCACCCGGGGGTCGGCAACGACAGTTTCCCGGCGCTGAAGGGCAAGCCGATCATGATCAGCGGCGATACCCGCGTGGGCTGGTGGACCTTCCTGAAAGCCCGGTTCGGTTACACCGACGCCCAGATTCGGCCCTATACCTTCAATCTGGCGCCGTTCCTGGCGGATAAGAATGCCATTCAGCAGGGCTACCTGGGATCGGAACCGTTTTCGGTGGAGCAGGAGGCGCATTTCAAGCCGGTGATCCTGCTGGTGGCTGATGCCGGCTTC
>DAIEHR010000096.1 GCA_027353465.1 Acetobacteraceae bacterium
GGTCGGCCACACCGGCGTGCTGTCCGCCGCGATCAAAGCGGTGGAGACCGTGGATACCGGCCTGGGCCGCATCGCCGCTGCTA
Organism: Acetobacteraceae bacterium; assembly: GCA_027353465.1. Taxonomy (GTDB): domain Bacteria; phylum Pseudomonadota; class Alphaproteobacteria; order Acetobacterales; family Acetobacteraceae; genus Rhodopila. Next base: position 84 of record DAIEHR010000096.1, read on the forward strand.
TCAAGCGCCAGGGCGGTGCGCTGTTGGTGACAGCCGACCACGGCAACTGCGAACTGATGAAAGACCCCGAAACCGGCGGCCCGCACACAGCTCACACCACGAACCCGGTGCCCGTCGTGCTGATGGGCAGCGGCGCCAACGCGCTGCACGAAGGCCGTCTGGCGGACCTCGCCCCGACGCTGCTCGCGCTGCTGGGGATTCCGCAACCGGCGGAGATGACTGGGCATTCGATCACCGGAGCCTAAGCCGATGACACCCCCTCGCCCGCCGCTCCCTCCCTTCACCCTCGAAACCGCTCGGATAAAAGTCCAAGCGGCGGAGGATGGCTGGAACGGGCGGAACCCCGAAAAAGTGTCGCTGGCCTATACCGAGGACAGCGTCTGGCGGAACCGCAGCGAGTTCCTGCAAGGCCGGCCGGCGATCGTTGCGTTCCTGACGCGGAAGTGGAACCGCGAACTGGATTACCGGCTGATCAAGGAACTATGGGCATTCACTGACAACCGGATCGCGGTGAGGTTTTCTTACGAATACCGGGATGACTCGGGAAACTGGTATCGAGCATACGGGAACGAGAACTGGGAATTCGACGAGCATGGGTTTATGCGGGCGCGCCATGCCAGCATCAACGATGTGCCGCTCCGCGTGGAGGATCGCCTGTTTCATTGGGACGCCAGCGGCCCCCGCCCGACGGACCATCCGGGGCTAAGCGATTTGGGGTTGTAACGCATCAGCACGTCCGGCGATTTCTGGCCGGACGTGCTGAGCCACTTCACATTACGCCGTGATGTATTCGCACTTGAACCCATCACCCCAACGCTTGATGTAGCCGCGCGACGGTGTCGGGAAGTGCGCGAAGCAGCATTGCGTGTTCGTGTCGCACAGCGATTCCAGAAACTTCCAACGCGTCGCGGAGCTTTGCAGCGGATCGTAATCGATCCGCATCGCCAGATCCGGCCACTTCGCCTGAAGCGGCGAGTGAATGAAGTCGCCGGTGAAGATTGCGTCCTTGCCGCCCTTGCCCAGCGTGACCGCGTAATGGTCGATCGTGTGGCCAGGCGTCGGGATCAGCGACACCAGATCGTTCACCGCGTGATCACTGGTCACCAGATCGTGCCGCTTGGCTTCGACAATGGGGATTACGCTGTCGGCGATCGGCGGAACCGTCGCCTTGTCGTTCTCCGCCAGCCAGAAATCCAGTTCGGTCTTGGAGAACAGGTAGCGCGCCCGCGGGAAGGTCGGCACCCAACGGCCGTTCTCCAGCCGTGTGTTCCAGCCGACGTGATCGACGTGCAGGTGCGTACATAGCACGAAATCGATATCATTGACCGTCAGCCCGACTTCTTTCAGGCCGTCCATGAACACGCTGTCGGTCTTCATGTGCCAGATCGGCCGAGCCGGGCGGTCCTTGTCGTTGCCGACGCAACTATCGACCAGGATCGTGTGCTTGCCGGTGCGAATGATATACGCCTGAAAGCACAGAACCAGCCGATCCTGCGGGTCCAGCGCCATCGGGTTCTTCATCCACTCCCGGCTGTCGGCCAACTGCTGCGGCGTCAGTTTCGGCAGGAATTCCAAAGCCGGGGTAAACCCGCACTCCATCTCGATGATTCGGTGAACGATGGTGTCCCCGATCCTGAAGGTCTGTGTCGCCATGATGCTTTCTCCCCGGATTTATACTGATGGCTGATGTTAGCGGTGAAGCTGCTTTCCTACAAACCGCGGAAGCCTTAAAGGCGCCGGGGGCCCGGATGGAAATAACCGCCTGACGCGCGGCAGATCCGTCTCATGGCTCGCGCCCAGTTCGCGTTGCGATAGCGGCGGCGGCCCGCCGCCGCAGTGAATTGACTTTTTTCCTAAATACTACTAAAGACCTTTAATGGCAACCCAGCCCCGTCTTCCGAACTGGCCTTCCGCGACCACCTTGTCACGAGGACAGCAACAGCTCCGCAAATGGGAATGCACTCACAACGATACCGACACGGACCATGGGGACGCATCCCATGCAGCTAGCAAGACGCTATATAATTTAGTCGTTAAACCAAAAATGGGCCGAATGTCCCGCTTCCTGGGATATGAGGCACCGACGAGACAGCCGCCACCTCGACACCGCCATCGCCCTCACACCGCCCAAGCCCCTCGCAACTTCACTTAAATGTGAGGGCAACCTTAACCAATTGGAATCGGGAGTGCCCGCCAGTTCCCAGCCGTCCAATCCCGTGCCATCGGTTGCCGCCTACGCACAGCCGTATAAAGTGACGTGATGAATTCCATCCGACCCCATACCACAAGAATGACGACCACCGAGATCCTTGGGCGGTTGGTGTCTTTCGATACCACCAGCCGGAACTCCAACCTCGGTCTGATCGGCTTTGTTCGCCAATACCTCGACGAATTCGGGGTCTCCTATCGCGTCAGCACCGACCCATCGGGGCAAAAGGCCAATCTGCACGCGATCATTGGCCCTCAGCAGGCGGGCGGCCTAGCCCTGAGCGGCCATGTGGACACAGTCCCGGTTGATGGCCAGGCATGGAGCAGCGACCCGTTCGCCCTGCGCAAACGCGACGGCAAACTGTTCGCGCGCGGCAGCTGCGATATGAAGGGCTTCGTTGCGTCGTGCCTGGCCGCCATTCCCGACTTCCAGACCCGCCCGTTTGCCCGCCCGCTGCACCTGTTCATCAGCTACGATGAGGAAGTCGGATGCCACGGCGTCCAGCGTCTGATCCAGGATTTGGGCGAATCCGGATTGCGCCCTGAACTCTGCGTCGTCGGCGAGCCGTCTGGCATGAAGCCAATCCTGGCGCATAAGGGCAAACTGAACCTCAACGTCTCGATCCGTGGCCTTCCCGGCCATTCCAGCGAACCGGCGAAGGCAGTCAACGCGGTCCAGGCCGCCGGCGAGGCGATCGCCTGGGTCGCCCGCGAAGCCCGCCGCCTGCAAGCCGAAGGCCCGTTCGAGGATGGGTTCGATCCGCCGCACACCACGATTCACGTCGGCACCGTCCAGGGTGGCACGATCCTGAACATCGTTCCCGAACATGCGGCGTTCACCATGGAATGGCGGCCCATCCCGGGCGATTCGCCCTATCGCTACCTGGACATCATGCGCACCTGGATAGCCGAAACGATCGAACCGGCGATGAAAGCCGTTCATCCATCCTGCGGTTTCGGCTACGAAATCGAACTGGAAATGCCGGGCATGGCGCTACCGGCGGACCACGATTTGACCAGCGTCGTGAAGCAGATCACCGGTTCCAACACCACCGGCAAGGTCGCCTATGGCACCGAGGGTGGCTTCTTCCAGGAAGCCGGGATCCCCACCATCATCTGTGGGCCCGGCCACATCGCGCAGGCACACCAGCCGGACGAGTGGATCGAGGAAACTGAATTGGACTCCTGCGACCGCTTCGTCCGGCGAATCGCCGACCGGCTGCTCGTCTAGGCCAGAAAATGGGCCAGCTTCCCTTCCAGATTCCATTGCCCGAATTCAAGGTGCGCCTCGCGGCCCCTGACATTTCGCCGTGGCTGGCAGGTAATATCGGCATACCGGGCGTTACCACCCGCGATTCCGGCGTTCCCGGACCGCATGTCGCCCTGCTGTCGCTGATGCATGGCAATGAGTTGGCCGGGGCGATCGTGCTGGATCGCCTGTTGCGGGCCGGCCTGCGGCCTACCCGGGGGAAACTGTCATTCGGCTTCCTGAATCTGACCGCCTTCGAGCGGTTCGACCCCCAACGCCCAACCGCCTCCCGCTTCCTCGATGAGGATATGAATCGGGTCTGGGACGAGGCCCTCCTCAACGGGCCGCGCCATTCCATCGAACTCGATCGCGCTCGGGAAATCCGTCCGTTCGCCAATACCGTCGATGTGCTGCTTGACCTGCATTCAATGCTCTGGACGTCCGAGGCGCTGATCTTAAGCGGGGCGCCCGCCAAGGGCCGCGAACTGGCTACGGCAATCGGCGTACCCTCGCTGGTGGTGGCCGACCACGGCCATGCCAACGGGCGCCGGCTGATCGATTTTCCCCGCTTTTCCGACCCGGGGACACCCTATTCCGCTTGCCTTGTGGAGGGCGGACAGCACTGGGAACAGTCAACCGTCGACACGATGATGGCCAGCGTGTCGGGCCTGTTGAGGCACCTGGAACTCGTTGCCGCCGATGCGCCACTGCCACCCAGTCGGCAGACACCTAAGCCCCGTGTCGCGACAGTAACGACGGCGGTCACGGCGATGACCTCCAGCTTCACCTTCGTGCAGACTTTTCGCGGCGGCGATATCATCCCGTGCCGCGATACGCTGATCGCAATGGACGGCGAAACCGAGATTCGCACGCCGCATGACAACTGCCTGCTGGTGATGCCGAGCCTGCGCCCGAGCCGGGGGCACACAGCGGTGCGTCTGGGACGGTTCGATCAGGGATGAAAGCCGAAGGCTAATGGTGCGCCCGGTAGGACTCGAACCTACAACCGAGCGGTTATGAGCCGCCAGCTCTAACCAATTGAGCTACAGGCGCGCACCAGGGCCGGCAAGATCGCGTTATTGCAAGACCTCTCCACGCTTAGCAAGCCACTTATACGATCGGCGCCATGGTCCCGAACCAACAGAGTCAGGCAATTGCCAAAACCCCTACACCAGCCCCGCGCCCGAAAGGCCCCCAAACACACCCAGCGCACAGGTGATCGTCGCCACCGCGACCACCACCCACAAATAGGCCCCCTTCAGCCGATGCGCCCGTGGCAGCGCCTTTACCGCCAGCGCGATCAGGAATCCCAGCACCACCGGCAGCATGAACGCGTTCATCACCTGCACGGCGACGTTCAACGAAACCAGATCCGGCCAGACCGCCACGACCACCGCCCCAACCACGACGCAGATCGCATAGACTCCATAGAACCAATGTGCCTCGAACGGATGCAGTTCCAGCGAACGACGGTAACCTGTCACCTCGCCCAGGCCCCAGGCGAACGCCAGCGACACAACGATCGCAGCCACCATGCCGGCGCCCAATACCCCCAATCCAAACACCAGGTTGCCCATCTCGGAGCCCAGGAACGGCGTCAACGCCTGTGCCATGTCACCGACCGTGGCCAGCGTCGCACCCGGGTTGCCACGCCCTATCGTCGCCGCGCAGGCAATCAGCACCGCCGCCATGATCAATTGCGTGATCAGCGCCCCCACCGCCGTGTCCCACCGAGCGGCCGACAGATGCTCTGGCCGCAGGCGCTTATCCGCGACGGCCGACTGCTGGTAGAACACCATCCACGGCATCACCACCGCGCCGATATTCGCCGCCGACAGATAAAGGTAATCGGGGTTTCGGTAGGGGATATCCACCGCGCCGCGCAGCAGATCGGCCATCGATGGATGCGCCGCCCAGGCGACGAAGAAAAACGCCAGCTCAAACAGTCCGACGGCGATCGCCACCCGCTCCACCCGCCGATACGAACCAGTGACCACCACGACCAGCAATGCGATGGCGGCCAGGGACAGCGAGGCATAGCGCGGCACGCCATAAAGCTCCCCGACCCCGGCCACGCCGGAGAACTCGGTCAGCAGCGCCCCGACACAGGCGATACCCAGGCCGATCGCCGACACCCACGCCCAGATTGGTCCGAACGTGTCCCGGATCAACTCGCCATGGCCGCGACCGGTGAAGATCGCCAGCCGCACCGTCAGTTCCTGCACCATGAACAGGATCGGAACCAGGACAAGTTGCAGCAGCAACAGGCGGTAGCCCCATTGAACGCCGCTCTGTCCCGCGGTGATCACGCTGCCGACGTCGGTATCCGCCAACATCACGACAAGTCCGGGACCGAATACCGCCAGGAAACGCCGCAAACGGGTAGCCGTGCTCCGGGTCGCGTCGGGCGTCAATGTGTTCAGTGGCATTTGCGAGTCATTCTCAATACACACTCCGTGGCTAACGCCCCAGCCCACCCGAGTCAAATCGCGTTGCGTTACCGCCAGCTTTCGCGGACAAAGCACGCCGCCGACAATGGACCGTAAGATGCCAGATCTCTACCTACACAACAGCCTGACCCGCCGTAAGGAGCGATTCGAACCGGCCGATCCGGCCAATATTCGCATGTATGTGTGCGGACCCACGGTCTATGATCTGGCGCATCTGGGCAATGCCCGTCCCGTCGTCGTCTATGACGTCGTCGCCCGCCTGCTGCGGCGCCTGTATCCGCGCGTAACCTATGTGCGGAACATCACCGACGTGGACGACAAGATCAACGCCCGCGCCCGTGAGTCGGGCGAACCGATCGACGCCATCACCGCGCGCACCACGGCCGACTTCCACGCCGATATGGCGGCCCTGGGCGCCCTGCCGCCTGACGAGGAACCTCGCGCCACCGCCCACATCGCTGAGATGATCATGATTATCCAGCGCCTGATCGCCTCCGGCCATGCCTATGCCGCCGAGGGGCATGTGCTGTTCGCCGTGTCCTCCGACCCCGGGTACGGCAAGCTATCCGGCCGCAGCCAGGACGAATTGCTGGCTGGCGCGCGTGTCGATGTCGCCCCGTACAAGCGCGACGCAGGCGATTTCGTGCTGTGGAAGCCATCCACCGACGATCTGCCGGGCTGGGACAGCCCCTGGGGCTATGGCCGGCCCGGGTGGCACATCGAATGCTCCGCCATGTCCTGGAAGTATCTTGGGGAGACGTTCGACATCCATGGTGGCGGCAGCGACCTGATCTTCCCGCACCACGAAAACGAAATGGCGCAGAGCCTGTGCGCCTTCCCCAGCAGCCGCTTCGCCCGCACCTGGATGCATAACGGCATGTTGCAGGTGAACGGGGAGAAGATGTCCAAAAGCCTGGGCAACTTCTTCACCGTCCGCGACGTCCTGGCGGAGGCCCCCGGCGAGGCGATCCGCCTGCTGCTGCTGCGCACCCACTACCGGTCGTTGCTGGAT
>DAIEHR010000113.1 GCA_027353465.1 Acetobacteraceae bacterium
CGCCGTGAACGGGGTCGCCATCGGCGATCCCGCGATCGGCGTGGCCGCGCCCCCGCTGACCCCGGCTTGCCATCAAAGGCCCTACGGTTCCCCGAACGTCGCGATCCGGTCGATGCTGCAGAAGAACAGCACCCGCTTCTCGTCAATCTTTGGGTCGCGCAGTCCATACGGTCCTGGCTGGCCGGTATATTTGGTCCATATCTTGTCGGTCTGCCGGGTCACGTAGTCGCCGCCTTCCTCCCACTCGCGCAGTTCACGCCGGACGGTGCATTTGATCTGCACCCAGTGATACGGGTTTTTCGGATTCACCAGCAGGATCGACAGTTTCGGATTGTCCCGTATCCATTGGCACTTGTTACGGTGGGAAGCGGTGTTCACCAATACTTCGCCGTCCGCATGGTCGAACCACATCGGCGTCAGGCTGGGGCGGCCATCGGGGCCGGTCACCGCCAGGGTCATGGTCACCGGTTCATCCAGCAACTGGCGGTAGATCGGCGCCAAATCGTCCAGTCCGGAGGCCTTGCGCTTGTCGCCGACGGCGAACTGGCCCTCTTGCAGTCCTTGGGCGACGTGCCGGAAATTCGCGATGGTGAAGGTATCGGCCATGTTCGTTGCTCCCTGCTGTTCTTGGTTGGCGGCAGGATAGGCAAGACCGGCCCGGGAGGGCAACACGAGGACCCCTTCGCATTACGTGTTTTTCATGGCGGCTGGGACCCGCAACGGTCTAGGCTTTCCCGGCAGGTCCGCCAACAGGGCCGCTTACAGGGAGTCCAACACGATGACGCGCAGAAGAACCTTGCTCACAGGTGCCGCCGCGGCGGGACTGATCCCCGCCGCACCCGCGATCCTAAGGGCCGCCGAACTACCAGGGGTAACCGCTACCGAAATCATGCTCGGCAACACGATCCCCTACAGCGGGCCGGCCTCCGCCTATGGCACCATCGGCAAGGCGATTGCCGCGCGTTTCAAGATGGCCAACGAGGAAGGCAGTTTCGCCGGCCGCAAGGTCAAGTTCATCTCCTATGACGACGGTTACAGCCCGCCCAAGACGGTCGAGCAGACCCGCCGCCTTATCGAGGAGGATAAGGTCGCGGCGCTGTTCGCCGACCTTGGCACGCCGACCAACTCGGCCATCGTGCGCTATGTGAACCAAAAGAAAGTGCCGCATCTGTTCGTCGCCACCGGGGCGGACAAGTGGGGCAACTACAAGGAAACGCCCTGGACGATCGGCTGGCAGCCAAGCTACGTCACCGAGGCGCAAGTCTATGCCAAGTATATCCAGGCGCAGAAGCCCAACGCGAAGATCGGTATTCTGTATCAGAACGATGATTTCGGGAAAGACTATCTGCATGGCGTGCGCGATGTCCTGAAGGGGGCTTACGACAAGCAGGTTACTCAGGTCTCCTACGAAGTAACCGATGCAACGATCGACAGTCAGTTGCTCAGTCTGCAATCCGCCGCCGTCGATGTGCTGATGACGGTCGCCACGCCTAAGTTCGCCGCCCAGTCGATCCGCAAGGTGGCGGAGATGAACTGGAAGCCGTTGCATGTGCTGACCGGCGTGTCCGTGTCCGTAGGCGCGGTGATGATCCCGGCCGGGCCGGCGAACGGTGTCGGCATTATCAGTTCCGCCTATCTGAAGGACCCGACGGATTCCCGCTGGGACAACGATGCGGGCATGAAGCAATGGCGGACCTTCATGGCGAAATACTACCCCGAGGGCGACGTGAAGGACGGGGGTAACGTATCCGCCTTTGCCCTGACTGACACGATGCTGCATGTGCTGAAGCAATGCGGCAACGATTTCTCCCGCGCTAACATCATGAAGCAGGCGACCAATCTGAAGGATCTGGAGAATCCGGTTCTGCTGCCCGGCATCAAGATCAACACCAGCCCGACGAATTACCACCCGGTCCGCCAGTTGCAACTGATGCGCTGGAACGGCAAGACCTGGGATCTGTTCGGCGAGGTGCTGTCTGGCGCCAACGTCTGATTGGCTGGCAGATTCCCTAAGTAGCACTGGGTCGCGGACCACGGAACGCCGCGACCCAGCTTCGGCGGCACAAGGAAGCCGCGTTCACCGCCGCTGTCGCGATTGGCACATGCGGCCGTCCCGGCTACTTTCATCCCAGGCGGATGGATCCGCGGCGTCGGCGTCACCTCTCGGCCGCCGAGGTCGCGCGACGGAAGCGTGAGCACGCCGAGATCATTATGCCAGCCCGGCTAGCTACCGTGGAAGCGCGGCGTCTCGAACGCCGCGTCCTGCCTTCCAGGCGATTTTCATGCCGACCCAGTGGATCGCCTGATCGTCGCCACCGCGCGGCATCTTGCCATGCCGATCGTCACCCGCGACCGCAAGATCATCGCCTACGCCGATGCCGGCCACGTTAAGGTCATCGCCTGCTGATCCGAAACCTTGCCCCCGGCCGTCCCAGGGTCTAGAAGCCCGCACCTTTTCCAATTCTACCGAATGGACCAAATCCCATGAAGCAGCAGGCGAACCTGATTCGCGCCGGCCAGGTGATCGAGCATGACGGCAACCGCTGGACGGTGCTGAAACAGCAGATCATCACCCCCGGCAAAGGCGGCGCCTTTATCCAGGTTGAAATGCGCAACCTGAAAACCGGTAACAAAACCAACGAACGCTGGCGCACCGCCGACACCGTCGAACGCCTGACGACCGAGGAAAAAGAGTACACGTACTCCTACATGGACGGCACCAACCTCGTGCTCATGGACCCGGAAACCTACGAAGAAGCCCACGTCCCGGCCGACTTGATGGGCGACGCCGCCCCCTTCCTGCAGGACCAGATGAAGCTGGTGGTCGATCTGGTTGAAGGCGAACCCGTCGCCATCCACCTGCCCGGCAGCGTCATCCTGGAAATCGTCGAAGCCGATCCGGTGGTGAAGGGCCAGACCGCGTCCTCCTCCTATAAGCCCGCCAAGCTGTCTAACGGCGTCAAGACCATGGTTCCGCCGTTCATCGAAGCCGGCGAACGCATCGTTGTCCGCACCGAGGACGCCAGCTACGTCGAACGCGCGAAGAGCTGAATGGCCTTTCGTCTCTCCCCCCATCTGACCGTCATGGCCAACGCCGCCCAAAAGGCGTCGAAGCGGCTGCTGCGCGACTTTGCCGAAGTCGAGCAGTTGCAGGTCAGTATGAAAGGTCCGTCCGACTTCGTCTCCCAGGCCGATCTGCGCGCCGAACAGACATTGAAGGAAGAACTGACCAAGGCCCGTC
>DAIEHR010000146.1 GCA_027353465.1 Acetobacteraceae bacterium
CGGCTTGGACCACGCTCGGGACCATCGCTGACCATCGCCGGAGGCGGAATTCTGGTTGGAATCGGCTGGACGATCAACGCGTATGCCGGATCGTTGGCTCTCTTATATATAGGCGCGGCGGTGTCCGGCACTGGCGCGGGGGCCATTTATGCAACCTGCGTCGGCAACGCCGTCAAATGGTTCCCCGACCGGCGTGGGTTGGCGGTCGGGCTGACAGCCGCCGGATTCGGCGCTGGCGCGGCGCTGACGGTGGTGCCGATCCGCTTGACCATCGGCGCGGCTGGTTACCAACACGCCTTCCTGTGGTTCGGTATCGGACAGGCGGTGATCCTGTTGCTCATCGCCCGGGTTCTGCGTGGCCCGGGCCGGCCGATCGTGCTGCCCAATCAAGCGAACCCCAATCTGCGACAATCGATCCGCAGTTCGACCAGTGTCGAAATGCTCCGCTCGCCAATTTTCTGGCTGCTGTATGCGATGTTCCTGTGCGTCTCAGCCAGCGGACTGATGGCGACCGCGCAGCTCGGCCCGATCGCCAAGGATTATGGCATCTCCAACACCGTGATATTCCTTGGGGCAAACACCCTCAGCGTCGCCCTGGTGGTGGACAATGTGTTGAACGGTGTCGCACGGCCGTTCTTCGGTGGCCTGTCCGACAGAATAGGGCGGGAGAAGACGATGGCGCTGGCGTTCGGCCTGGGCGCGCTCAGCTACTGGCTGCTGGCCGTGGCGGGCCATTCGCCCTGGGCATTCGTGCTGTGCGCAGGCCTGATCTTCTTCACCTGGGGCGAGATATTCTCTTTGTTCCCGTCCACCTGCACCGACACGTTCGGGCCGAAATATGCCACCGCCAATGCCAGCCTGCTGTACACTGCCAAGGGCACCTCGGCCTTCCTGGTGCCGCTGGCGAATGTGCTAAAATCGGCAACCGGCGGCTGGGAGTCGGTGTTTCTGGTGGCCGCGGCCAGTAATGTCGTCGTGGTGGTGCTGGCGCTGTTCGTGCTGCGACCGATGCGCGCGAACCAGATGCGCAAGGCGCGGCTGGCGTCCGCCACCTAAATCCAAGACGCGCGGGCGGCGATGTGTTAGGCGCCGCGCATGACAAAGGGTGAACGCTTCGCACTCGGCAGCACGGCGATAGGCTGCCTCGTGCTTTGTTTGAAAGGCCTCGCCTGGTGGCTGACGGACAGCGCGGCGTTATACTCGGACGCGCTGGAAAGTACAGTCAACGTCGCCGCCAGCCTGCTGGCACTCGGCGCGCTTCGGTTCGCCGCCCGGCCGGCAGATGCCAACCATCCTTACGGACACGACAAGGCGGAGTTCTTCGCCGCTGTGATCGAGGGCGTACTGATCGTCGTCGCCGCGATGCTGATCTTCGCCGAAGCCTGGGAGGGCTGGAAACACGGCCATGTCCTGGCCCTGCCCTTTCAGGGTCTCGCACTGAACGCAGCGGCAACGGTGCTGAATGCCGGCTGGTCGGGCGTGCTGTTTGGCGTCGGACGGCGGTTACGGTCACCCGCGTTGGACGCCGACGCGCGGCATCTGATGTCAGATGTCGTCACTTCGGTGGGCATCGCCGTGGGGGTGATCCTGGCAGTGTTGACGCGGCAGTATTGGCTTGACCCGCTGCTAGCCGCCGCGACCGGGGTCTATGTGCTGTGGGCGGGCATGCGGATGATCTCCTCCTCGGTCAACGGACTGATGGACGGCGCGCCTGAACCCGCGGTGGTGGACCGGATCAAGCAACTGGTCGCCGGCAGCGCGTCCGGCGCCATAGAGGCGCACGACCTGCGCACCCGGCACGCCGGGCGGCTGACTTTCCTGGAATTCCACCTGGTCGTACCTGGCAGCATGACTGTTGCCGCGGCGCATGCGATCTGCGACCGCATCGAGGATGCGCTGAAGAGAGAGATGGGTCACCTTATGATCAGCATCCATGTGGAGCCCGAAGAAAAGGCCAAGCGGGCCGGCATTCTGGTGCCCTGAAACGGGCGGACACAGAGCGGGATTGGGGGAAACGGCCTTGACTCCCGAGGGGGTGCTGCGTAGAAGGCGCGTCTTCCGCCAGCGCATCCCGGTCGAAAGCCGGGGGTCTGTTGGCTCCTTAAACTTGTGATCGAAGAACGAATGGCCAATACCGCATCGGCGCGCAAGCGCATCCGACAGACTGTGACCCGCACCGCGCGCAACCAGGCGCGTAAGTCGCGTATGCGGACCTTTATCAAAAAGGTCGAAACCGCGATCGCCACCGGTGACAAGTCCGCGGCGTCGGAAGCCCTGAAGGCTGCCCAGCCGGAAATGCAGCGCGCGTCGGGTAAGGGCGTGATCCACGCCAACACCGTTGCCCGCAAGCTGTCTCGCCTGTCTGCCCGCATCAAGGCAATCCAGGCCGCCTGATACAACGAGGCCGGTCGGTTCATTAAGATCGATCGGCCTTTGCAGGCTATTCATTACCATCAAACGATAGAATCGTCCTTTTTTTGCTTGGACTGAAATCCTTGGGTCCAACTTAGCTTCATTTATCCTCTGGTAATGATATTGCGTTTGGCCAATTTCGTTTTGGTCTCCTTAAATTTCGATTGCCTCTATCTTAAACTCTGACATACTTGGCTCAGCCAGCCGAAAAGCACCATTACCTAAAAGAACCTCCGATCGTGGGGCCGGGATAATTGTGTTTTTTGAGATAAAACAAGGGGAAACGCCGTACGATTTCATTTCGTCGGTAAGAAGAGAATTTTGTTTGTTTGCGCTGATTCAAGGGGGCTTTGGATGACCACGACTGCATCTGAGATCGTGGACATGCCGCAAATCGCGGCCCAGTGGACGAGAATCAGAGCACGCCTTCAGGCTGAAGTCGGTGAGGTCGAGTATCGCACATGGTTGCGCCAAATGACCTTGGCCGGCATGGAAGGCGATGAAGTTACAGTCAATTTGCCGACACGCTTCCTGCGGGACTGGGTCTCCACCCGCTATGGGGATCGTTTGCGCGCCCTTTGGCAATCGGAAAATATCGACGTCCGACGGGTGGAGATCAGTGTCGGTCAGGCGCCCGTCCCCGCACCCCTTTCTGCCAGTCCAGCGGCGGCGCCCATTACCCGCGTTGAGGTGGTCCGTCCTGCTTCTCCAGCCCCTGCTCCGCCCCAGCAGACACTGTCCACGACGCCTGCCCCCACCCCGGCCCCCGCCAATGGCTGGAATGACGAGCGAATCGAGCCCAAGTCGGATCTGGCCGCCCCCCTAGACCCGCGCTTCACGTTTGAGGGCTTTGTCGTTGGAAAACCAAACGAATTTGCCTATGCGTGCGCTCGGCGCGTCGCTGAACGCCCGTCCAGCCCGGGGTTCAACCCGTTGTTCCTGTATGGGGGAGTCGGCCTCGGCAAGACCCATCTGATGCATGCCATCGCCTGGGAGCTGACCGATCGCACGACCGCGCCGGTGTCGGTCGCCTATATGTCGGCCGAGAAGTTCATGTATCGCTTTATCGCCGCGATCCGCAGCCAATCGACGATGGAGTTCAAGGAAAACCTTCGTAGCGTCGATGTGCTGATGATCGACGATCTTCAGTTCCTGATCGGGAAGGACAATACGCAAGAAGAATTTTTCCATACTTTCAATTATCTAGTTGAACAAGGGAAACAAATTGTCGTCTCCGCGGATAAATCGCCATCCGATCTGAATGGGCTGGAGCATCGACTGCGCACGCGCCTGGGGTGCGGGATGGTGGCCGATTTACACTCGACCACCTACGAACTGCGCATATCCATTCTAGAAGCCAAGGCGGCCCGGGCTGGCGTTGATGTCCCGTTCAAAGTGCTGGAATTCCTGGCCCACAAGATCACATCAAATGTTCGTGAGCTTGAAGGTGCTCTTAACAGGCTTGTTGCTCACGCCAACTTATTTGGACGGCCGGTTACATTAGAGACTACGCATGAAGTACTTCATGATATTTTGAAGGCCCACGATCGGCGCGTGACGATCGAGGAAATCCAGAAGAAGGTTGCGGAACATTACAGCATCCGCCTGACCGACATGTCCTCCGCCCGCCGAGCGCGCGCCGTCGCTCGGCCGCGGCAGGTGGCGATGTATCTGGCGAAGCAGCTTACCAGCCGAAGCCTCCCGGAGATCGGCCGTAAGTTTGGCAACCGCAACCACACCACGGTGATGCACGCGGTGTCGCGCGTCACCGAACTGATGGACCGCGACGGCACATTCGCCGAGGATGTGGAACTGCTACGGCGGTTGTTGGAATCCTGACAGCGCAATCCGCCGCGCTGCCATGCGCCGGATGTTCAAGCGTAGTTGACGACGTACGCCATACCTATATTGCTGGATGAAACAGCTTCAGGAGCCAGCAATCATGGCTGACATTAACACACAGGTACCGGTGACGGTGCTGACCGGCTATCTGGGTGCCGGCAAGACCACGTTGCTCAATCGCATTCTGACCGAAAACCACGGCCGCAAATATGCCGTGGTGATTAACGAATTTGGCGAACTGGGAGTCGATAACGACCTCGTCGTAGATAGCGATGAGGAAGTGTTCGAAATGAACAACGGTTGCATCTGCTGTACCGTCCGGGGCGACCTGATTCGTATTGTCAGCGGCTTGATGAAGCGGCGCGACAAGTTCGATGGTATTATCATCGAAACCACTGGCTTGGCGAACCCCGCACCGGTGGCGCAAACATTCTTTGTGGACGACACGGTTAAGGCCAAGACCCGCCTGGATGCGATCGTGACCGTGGTCGATGCGAAGCACCTGCCGGCCCGTCTGGCTGACAGCCATGAAGCCGCCGACCAGATCGCGTTCGCCGACGTGATCGTGCTGAACAAGACCGATCTGGTGACTCCTGAGGAACTGGACGCCGTGGAAGCGACGATCCGCGGCATCAACCGGTTCGCCGTCATCCACCGCACCCAGCGTTCCAGCCTGCCGATCGAGCAGGTGCTGGATCGCGGCGCGTTCGACCTGTCGCGCATTCTGGCAATGCACCCCGATTTCCTGGGCGGGGACGACGACCACGAACACAACGAGGACATCTCCTCCATGAGCTTCGAGGTCGAGAAGCCGATCGATCCAGAGAAGTTCAATGCCTGGATCGGCGTGCTGCTGCAGGACAAAGGCGCGGACCTGCTGCGAACCAAGGGCATCCTGTATTATGCGAATGAGGATCGCCGGTTCGCCTTCCAGGCGGTGCATATGATCGCCGATGGCGATTTCATCGGGCCGGCCAAGGACGGCGACCCCAAAAGCAGCCGCCTGGTGTTCATCGGCCGCAACCTGAACCGCCCGCAACTGCGCCGCGGGTTTGAGAGCTGCGCGGCGGACTAAGCCGCTTTAGTGCGTCACCGCCGGGAACGGTTACTGCTTCCGGCACGGCCGACCATCGTCCCGGCCATCTTCGCTCGGACCGCCAAAGCGCGGAGCGAAGGCGACCGTGCCATGATGAAGAGAGAGAACGACCGATCATGAGCCAGACGTCCCGATCAGAGTTTTTGGTAACGACGCGCGGGGTGTCCCACGAGTTGGATGCGTTCGTTGTCGCCGTGCGGTTCTCCCGCGATGGACGGCATGCCGGGTTTGCGCTTGGCGACGGGACGGTGCGGCTGGCGACG
>DAIEHR010000153.1 GCA_027353465.1 Acetobacteraceae bacterium
GCGCTGGAGGCGGACCTGCCGGAACTTCGCGGCGAGGACCTGAGGCTGGCGATGCGGGCGCTGGGACGGATTACCGGCCATGTCGGCGTAGAGGACATTCTGGACACGGTATTTTCGACGTTCTGTATTGGTAAATAGGCGGTCGCCCCGCCCTTTGGCACCACCACCGTATGCACACGCAGCCTTGCGTCTGTCGCCCACGCGGGTATCGTGTTCCTAACAAAAATCGTCCGAGGAAACGCCATGTCCATCTCTCGCCGCACCCTGTTCGGCAGCACCGCGGCTGTGCTCGCGATACCCGCCATTGCGCGTCATGGTCTGGCGGCGGAGCCCATCCGCATCGGCTGGCTGGCCACGTTCACCGGGCCGCTCGCCGCGCCGACGATCGGCTTCGATCGCGGCGTTCAATATGCCACCGCGCTGATCAACGGGGCGGGCGGCGTGAATGGGCGGATGATCGAGATCGTGTCCCGCGACACCCAAGGGGATCCGACGAAGGCGGTGAATGCCACGCAGGACGTTATCAGCCGCCAGAAGGTGCATGCGATCTTTGGCCCGGCCAACTCGGGCGAGTTGTTGGCGACAACGCCGATCATGGCGAGGGCGAAGATGCCCAGCCTGGTGCCGGGGGTGGTGAACAGTCTGATCGATCCGGTGAAGTTCCCGAACGCATTCCGGGTAACGCCGTCCAACCAGCAATGGGATGGCGCGGTGCGGCGTTATTGCAAAGACATCCTGAAGGTCAAGAAGGTCGCCATAACCGCTGACGCGACCGGTTACGGAACGTCCGCGCACGACGATTCGATGGCCAGCTTCAAGGCCGATGGGTTCGACATCGTCTATGACGGCGTCATAGACCCGGCGCAGCCCGACGTGACGCCGGACCTGTTGCGGGCGCGGAACGCTGGGGCCGAGGTTCTGGTATCCTGGACTGTGTCCTCCGGCATGGCTGCGCGCATGATGAACGCGCGCGGCGCACTGAACTGGGACGTTCCGATCGCCGGTCATCCGGCGCTGGGCACCGGCGAAATCGGCAAACTGGTCAACAAGCCGACGTACTGGGAGAATGTCTTTCAGGTCGGCTACCGCAACTGCAGCTATGGCCCGGATGGCAAACTGCCGAAGGCGAACGCGGATTTCGTCGCGGCGGTGAAGGGCAAGTTCCCGCTGTCGGATACATCCTTATGGTGGGTTTGCTCCGGCGTTGATGCGATCAACCTGATCGCCGAGGCTGTGGCGAAGACCGGTTCGTCCGACTCCGCCAAGATCATCGGTCACTGGAATACGCTGAACATGTGGCCAGGGCTGTACGGGCATTACTCGTTCTCCCCCACGCAGCATAACGGGTTCCTGGACAGTGACGTGGTGATGTCGAAGGCGAACAGCCAAAGGGACGGCGCGTTCGATCTGGCCCCCGGCTACGCCTGATGCTTGCGGCGATATTGGCGGCCGGGCTCGCGGTTGGCGCCGTGTACGCATTGATCGGTGTGACCTACAACATCATGTTCTCGGCCTCCCGGGTGATGAGCTTCACCTCCGGGCAGATGGGCATGCTGGGCGGTGTGCTCGGGACGCTGTGCATCAGCCGCCTGGGGTTGCCGATCATTCCGGGGTTCGTGCTGGCGATGGTGGGCTGCGCGGCTATCGGCGTGGTAACCGAGGTAATTGCCGTGCGGCCGGTGCTGAAGGCGCTGGATCAACATCTGTATGTGCTGTCCACGCTGGGTTTCGCACTGATGATCCAGACGTTCACCGCGATCGAGTTCAGCACCGAACCGCAGCCGTTTCCCCGCCTGATCGGGATCGGCGAGGGTAACCCGTGGGACGAGAAGTTCTGGCTGCCGGTGGTGGCGTGCTTCGCCACGATCGGCGGGCTGGAACTGCTGTATCGGCGCACTCTGGTCGGCCGAGCATTCCTGGCGATCGCCGAAGATAATTTCGCCGCCCGGGCGCTTGGATTGCCGGAGCGGAATTTGCGGATGGCGAGCTTTGCGTTGGCCGGTGCGGTCGGCGGACTGGCCGGGTTCGCCGGCGGCGAACTGCTGCTGGCGTTCTTCGCCAATGGCGCGACGCTGAACTTCTTCGGGTTCGTTCCGGTGGCTTTGGGCGGGTTGGGCAACAACAAGGGCGCGGTAATCGGCGGCCTGGCGCTGGGTGTGTTTCAGCAGGCGGCGAACTTCCTGATGGGGGGCGTTGTCGCCTCGGTCGCGGTGTTCGCGGTGTTCATTGTCGTGCTGCTGGTGGCGCCGCAGGGGCTATTCGGCGCCCCCGCGGCCAGGCGGGTTTGATGCGCGGGCTGCTGCCTTACGCGGTCATTCTGGCGGCGGCCTTGGTGCTTCCGTTTGTCGCGAACGACTATTGGGCGGTGATCGGCGCCCGGGCGGCGGTGTATTGGGTGCTGGTGGCCGGGCTGAATTTGGTGGTGGGGTATGGCGGCCAGTTGGCCATCGGCTGGGTCGCGTTGCTCACCCTCGGCTCCTACACCGCCGCGATCCTGGTCGCTCGGTTCGACCTTAGTCCGTTCCTGGCCTACGGCGCTGGCGGCGTGGTCGGCGCGCTGGCCGGCGTGGTCGTCGGGTTGCCGGCGCTGCGGTTGCGGACGTTCTACTTCGCAATGACGACGCTGGGGTTCGCCACCATCGTCACCCAGGTGGCGCTGTCGTGGCAAAGTGTCACCGGTGGCGGTATTGGCCTGCCGGGGCCGGCCTTGAGCCCGCCGTTCGACTCGCCCTGGGGCTTCTACCTGCTGACACTGGCATTTGCCGCGGTGGTGACGTGGATGACCGCGAATGTGGCAAACAGCCGGTGGGGACGTTCGCTGGTCGCGATCCGGGATGCCGAGGTGGCGGCGGAGGCAACGGGCATTTCCAAGGCGCGTCTGCTGACGATCGTGTTCCTGTTTGCCGGCTTCACCGCGGGTGTGGCGGGCGGGCTGTTTGGGACCTTGCAGTCCTACATCACGCCGGACGCGTTCACTTTCGATCTGTCGGTGACGTTCTTCATCGCGATCCTGATCGGTGGGCGCGGGTCGATCCTGGGGCCTTTACTGGGGAATGTGCTGCTGACGCTGCTGCCGGAGTTCGCGGCGCCCTTGGTGGCGTGGTCCACGTTTCTGTATGCGACGCTGTTGCTGGCGATCGTGCTGCTGATGCCGGGCGGGATCGCCGCGCTGCTGGATTTCCGCAATCGCACGCCGCTGGAGAGCCATCGATCCATTGTTCCGCGGCCTGATCGCGTCGCGGCGTTGCTGAAACACGGGGCGGCTCGCGACGACATCGTCCTGCGCAATGTGGTGCTGGCGTTCGGTGGGGTGCGAGCGATTGACGGGCTGGATATCACCATCCAGGCCGGGCGGGTGCATGGGCTGATCGGGCCGAACGGGTCCGGCAAGACTACGACGCTGAATGTGATCTCCGGCTACTATGAACCGCGGGAGGGTGAGGCGTTCCTGGGCACGCGGGTGCTGCCGCATGGAAAGCCGCAGACCCGGTCGGCGATGGGGATCGCGCGCACGTTTCAGACGCCTCGGGTAATCGGTGAGGCGTCGGTCCTGCGGAATGTGATGATCGGGGCGACGATCGACGGGCATGCCAGCTTTATGGAATCGGCGCTGACCCTGCCCCGGCATCGTTCGGATGAAAAACATCTGACGGCGCGGGCGATGGACGCGCTGGCAATCGTGGGGCTGGAATCGCTGGCTTCGGTGCGGGCCGATCGGTTGCAGCACAGCGAATTGCGGTTTGTCGAGATCGCTCGGGCGCTCTGTGGCCGCCCGGCGTTCCTGTTGCTGGACGAACCGGCGGCCGGACTGTCAACCGAAGAGATCACACGGCTCGGTAGCCTGATCAAAGCCGTGGCCGCCGCCGGGACGGGCGTGCTGCTGGTGGAGCATCATGCCGACCTGATCTTCGATATCTGCGATCAGGTGACGGTGTTGAACCTGGGCAAGGAACTGGCGGCGGGAACACCGGCCGAAATACGCTCGCACAAGGAGGTCGTCAGTGCCTATCTCGGCGCCTGAGGCTTTGCTGTCGGTCCAGGGGCTGACCGCCGGCTACGGCAAGATCGCCGTGCTGCACGGTGTGGATATGACGATCTATGCCGGGGAGGCGGTGGCGCTGCTGGGGCCGAACGGGGCGGGCAAGACAACGCTGCTGCGCGCGGTGTCGGGGCTGTTGCCCTGGGGCGGAACCGCCAGTTTCGATGGTCGAAGCCTGGTCGGATTGTCGCCCCGGGACACCGCGCGGCGGGGGCTGGTGCATGTGATCGAGGGCCACCGCGTGTTCACCCAGTTGTCGGTCGCCGACAATTTGTTGCTGGCGGGCTACGATCTGCCGAGGGGGGAACGTTCGGCGCGGGTCGATGAGGCGCTGTCGCGGTTTCCGGAGATCGCCGCCAAGCGGGCGGATCGGGCAGGGGCACTATCGGGCGGCCAGCAGCAGATGCTGGCGGTCGCGCAGGGTCTGGTGCGGCGGCCCCGGCTGTTGATGCTGGATGAGCCTTCGGCCGGCCTGTCGCCAGTGCTGGTGGACCGGGTGCTCTCGGTTGCGGCGACCTTGCGCTCCCGCGGGACGGCGATCCTTCTGGTGGAACAACTGGTGGAAAAGGCGCTTCGTCTTGCCGACCGTGTGTATGCGATGGCGCAGGGACGCATCGTGTTGCAGGCAGCGACGACGGAGCCCGATCTGCCGCATCGGCTGGAACGGGCGTATTTCGGTCAGGATGTTGCAACGCCGCTGCACGGTTAGCCGGGGGCCTGGCCCCTGCATCCGCCTGTTACAAACCGAACCACTTGACGCGACTGAACCGACCCGCCATCAGTCCGCGCTCCCTATCTCAAGGGGCGTCCATGAAAGGGTTGTCGATGTCGGAAGGCTTGTCTCGCCGGGCGCTGGGGCGCTCCGCCGCTGCTGTTGTGGGTACGTTCGGTATCCTGCGCCACGCGCGGGGTGAAGCAGCAGTGAAAATCCGCTGTTCGCTGGATACCGCGCCTTCGCACGTCCGCAACGTGTCCATCGTTGACTTCCTGACGAAGCTGGAAGCCAAGACCGGCGGCAAGATCACCAGCGAGGTGTTCCACTCCGGCCAACTCTATGCCGATCTGAACGTCGCCAAGGCGCTGCTGCAAGGGCAAGTCGATATGGCGGCGCCGGGCGCCTGGACCCAGACTGGTATCGTGCCGGACTGCGACTTCTGCCAGTTGCCGGTATTCTACGGCCGCCCGATCGAGGTGACACACGCCGCCGCCGACGGTAAAGCCGGCGCGCATATCGTCAGCCAGCTAGAGGGCAAGCTGCGGGTCAAGGTGCTTGGGCCGTGGCTCGATCTCGGGTTCCAGAACTGGTACACGACGAAGACGCCGCTGCATACGTCCGACGACATCAAGGGCTTGAAAATCCGCAGCCCGGGCGGCGCCGGCATTAGCTGGCGCATCAGCTTTTTCGGCGGCATCCCCAACACGACGGCGTGGCCGAACGTGCCGCTGGCGTTGTCGCAGGGCACCTTCGACGGGTTCGTGTCCACGAACGAAAGCGTGGCGACCGCGAAGCTGTGGGAAGCTGGCGTGAAGTATTCGTATCAGGATCATCAGTATGTCGGCCAGTACATGCCGATGATGAGCCAGGCGTTCTGGGCGAAACTCAGCCCGGACCTGCAAAAGACGATGACCTCGCTGTGGGCGGAGAACATCGCCACCTATCGCGCGAATGCGGCAGCCTCCCAGGATCGCGCGCGCAAGACGCTGGCCGATGCCGGCGTGACCTTCGTCGATCCGTCGGCGGAGGTGTTGGACAAGGCGCGTAAGGGCATGCAGGCCGATCTGGCGACCCTGGTGAAGGACGCCAAGCTGTCGCCCGAGGTCGTCAAGTACTCCGAAGAAGCGGCGCACGGTTTCGCCTGATCATGGCCGCTGTTCGCCCCGATACGATCTGGGACACGATCGAACGTACGCTGGTCGGCCTGCTTGGCGCGCTTGCCATGGTGGTCGGCCTTGTTCAGGTCCTTGGACGATACTTCTTCCCCGCGCTCGCGATTTCCTGGGCCGAGGAAGTGATCGTCTATCTGGTCGTATGGGGCGTAATGATCATCTCCAGCCAGTTGGTGCGCACGGACGGACATGTGCGCCCCGATCTGGTGCTGCGACTGGTGCCGCCCGGCGGGCAGCGTTGGCTGGAGGCGTTCAACTGCGTCGTGGCGCTGGTGTTCTGCTTCGGAATGATCTGGTACGGGTGGGAGATCGTCGATACCTCCCTGCTGCTGGATGAACGCAGTTCCAGCGGCCTGCAGTTCCCGATGTGGATTTACTATGCGTCGCTGCCGGCTGGTGGCGTATTGATGACAATCCGGTATCTGATCCGGTTGTATCGCTACCTGTTCCGGTTCGATCCGAAGACGATGTCCGTCGGACATCACATCCCGGATCATGAGTTGCCCGTGAACCTTTCCAACCTGGGTGGTCACTGATCCATGTGGACCGCTCTGTTCCTGGTGATGTTCTTCGGCCTGCTGGCCGCCGGCATGCCGATCTTCCTGGTGCTGGGCGCCTGCGCGGCGGTGCTGTACGGCGTGTCCGGCCAGCCGATGATCGGCGTGGCGCAGGTCATTATCGACCACCTGAATTCGTCCACGCTGATGTCCTTGCCGTTGTTCGTCATGGCGGCGGCCTTCATGCGGCAAGGCGGGGTGGCGAAGGCGCTGGTGGATGTCTCGGCCGCGTGGCTGGGAGGGATTCGTGGGTCGTTGGGGCTGGTTACCGTCGTGGCCTGCACCCTGTTCGCGGCGATCTGCGGGTCCTCCGTGGCGACCGCCCTGGCCATGGGCACCATCCTGCTGCCGGCGATGATCGAACGCGGCTATCCGCGCAGCTTCGCGCTGGGCGTCATCGGCGCATCCGGGACGATCGGGATCGTTATTCCGCCCAGTCTGGCGCTGATCCTGTACGGCATCGTGGCCGAACAGTCAGTGCCGCGCCTGTTCCTGGCCGGTATCCTGCCGGGCCTGTTGCAAGCCGCCGCCTTCTTTGGCTGGGTCTGGTATGACGCTCGGCGTCGCAACTTCCCGAAGGAGCCCTCGCTGCCGTACAACGAGCGGTTGATGGTGACCTTCCGAGCGTTGCCGGCGCTGGCGGTGCCGGTGATTGTGCTCGTGGGGATTTATGGCGGTATCGTCACGGTAACCGAGGCAGCCGCGTTGGCGGCGGTGGTTGCCCTGCTGATCAGCCTGATTTTCTACCGCGGTTTCCGCCTGAGCCAGACGTTATCGGTGATCGCCGATGCGCTGCGCAGTGCCGGCACGATCATGCTGATCGTCGCAAGCGCCCTGGCATTCGGCCATTGGATGACGGAATCCGGTGCACCGGCCCAGTTGGTGACCTGGGTGCTGGATCACCACATGCCCACCTGGGCGTTCCTGCTGTCGATCAACGTGCTGCTGCTGGTTCTGGGCTGCTTCCTGGAGGTCGTCGCGGCACTGCTGCTGGTGATTCCGATCCTGGCGCCAGCGTTGATCCCGCTGGGTGTCGATCCGGTGCATTTCTCCATAATCTTCACACATAATATGGAGATCGCGCTGATCCACCCGCCGGTTGGACTGAATCTGTATGTGCTGTCCACGATCTCCGACGCGCCGATCGGGGAGGTGATTCGGGGCATCCTGCCGTTCCTGATCTTGTTGCTGATCGTGCTGGGGATCATCACTTACGTGCCTGCGCTGACGATGTGGCTGCCGGCGTTGGTCTATGGGAACTAAGGATTACACAGCGCCATCGGTTTTCCAGCCGGAAAGCCTGCTCCGTGAAGCCCGGCGGCAGAAAGGGATTCCAGACGGCAATGTGCCGGAAATCTGCGTTCTGGATCCGGACGGCGATATCTGCCGCGCGCTGCTGGCCAACGGGCGGGCGCGGCGCAATCCGTTTTGGGCCTGTTACCATACCGACCTTTACGACGTGGCGCATGAAGGCGAGACGTTCGGGATCGTCGGCTGCGCGGTCGGGGCGCCGTTCGCGGTACTGGTGGCGGAGCAACTGTTTGCCTCGGGCTGCCGGTTCCTGGTCAGCGTGACGTCGTCGGGGCAGGTCGCCTCGTTCGGTCCGACGCCCTGTTTCATCCTGATCGACCGAGCTCTGCGGGATGAGGGGACGAGTTTGCATTATGCGGCGCCGGCGGATTTCGCCGAGGCCGATGCGGCGTTGGTGCGGCGGATCGCTGCGGGTCTGGCGGATCATGTGCCGACGGTGCTGCAAGGCGCTACCTGGACCACGGATGCGCCGTATCGGGAAACCGAGGCAGCGATCGAGTCCGCCCGCGCGCGGGGCGTGCTGGCGGTGGAGATGGAGGCCTCGGCGCTGTACGCGTTCGCGCGCGCTCGGGGCAGGGCGGTGATCTGCTTCGCGCATGTGACCAACCAAATGGGCCGGATCGACGGCGATTTCGAAAAAGGCGAGGCCAACGGGGCGCATGATGCGCTTAATCTTCTGGCCGCGACCGCGCGGGCATGGAGAGCGAGTGCATGAAGTCTGAACCCAACGCCGCGACCGACCTTTGGGCCCTGCTGACCAATCCGATTTGGCCCACGGCGGTGCTGTGGGTCCTGCTGCTGCTGAGTGGCGCGATCGCGTTTTCGGCGTGGCAGCGGCAGCCCTATCAGCGCACCCCGCGCGCGATCGGGATTTGGCTGCTGCGTCTGGTGATGGGCGTCATGTGGTGGCAGCAATCGCTGTGGAAGATCCCGCCGAACTACGATGGGCTGCTTTATTGGATGAAGCAGGTCGTGGCCCATGCCGCCGTGCCGCTGCAGGCCTATCTGTACGACCGGCTGATGGTGCCCCACATCGCGGTGTTCGGTCCGTTGATTTACGCACTCGAGGTCCTGATCGGCCTGTCGCTGATACTTGGCGCGCTAACCCGTATCGCGTCGCTGTTGGGCCTGCTGATGGCGCTGAATCTTTGGTTCGGGCTGTATTCGGCGCCGGGCGAGTGGCCGTGGACATACGGCTATCTGATCGTCATTCAGGCGCTGTTCCTGATAGATCCGCCGGGGCGTTGCCTGGGCCTGGACAGCCGGTATTCGATCGTCTGATTGCCGGAGGGCCGGGCAGGGTTTATGTCCCCATGTCAAGGGAGTAGCCGCCATGACCAGTCCATACGACGACCTGCCGAAGACACAGGCGAACTACGCGCCGCTGACGCCGCTGACGTTCATCGAGCGCGCGGCCTATGTGTATCCCGAGAAACTCTCGGTCGTGCATGGCGACAAGAAATGGACTTGGAAGCAGACCTATGCGCGCTGCCGCCGCCTGGCATCGGCGCTGGCCAGACGTGGCGTGGGCAAGAACGATACGGTTGCGATCATCGCCCCTAATACCCCACCGATGTATGAGGCTGCATTCGGCGTGCCGATGTGCGGCGCGGTGCTGAACACTTTGAATACCCGCCTGGATGCCGAGGCCATCGCCTTCCAGCTGCGCCACGGCGGGGCGAAGGTGCTGATCACGGATCGGGAGTTCTCCGCCGCGATTTCCGGGGCGTTGGCGTTGATGGACGATAAGCCGCTGGTGATCGACATCGACGATCCGGCTTGGCCGCACGGCGATCTGCTCGGGGAGATCGAATACGAGGCGTTTCTAGCCGAGGGCGACCCAGAATACGCCTGGCAGAACCCGGCCGATGAGTGGGATGCCATCGCGCTGGGCTATACCTCGGGCACCACGGGCGACCCCAAGGGCGTGGTGACGCATCACCGCGGCGCCCACCTGAACGCGGTCAGCAACATCCTGAACTGGGGGATGCCGCACCATGCGGTGTACCTGTGGACGCTTCCCATGTTCCACTGCAACGGCTGGTGTTTCCCGTGGACCATGGCGGAGCGGGCGGGGGTTAATGTGTGCCTGCGCCGGGTAGAAGCGAAGGCGATGCTGGATGCCATCCGCGACAACGGGGTGACCCATATGTGCGGGGCGCCGATCGTCTATTCGATGCTGATCAATGCGCCGGCGGAACTGCGGGCGGGAATTACTCATCGCATCCAGGCCCAGGTGGCCGGGGCGGCCCCGCCGGCGGCGATTATCGAAGGTGCTGAGCAGATCGGGATCGAACTGACGCATGTGTATGGGCTGACGGAGGTTTATGGACCGGCCGGTGTCTGTTCCAAGCAGGAAAACTGGGCGTTCATGCTGATCGACAAGCGGGCGGAACGCAACGGGCGTCAGGGGGTTCGGACTCCGTTGCAGGAGGCGATGACGGTGCTGGATCCGGCGACAATGCAGCCTGTTCCGTGGGACGGCGAAACGATGGGCGAGATCATGTTCCGCGGGAACATCACGATGAAAGGGTATCTGAAGAACCCCACGGCGACGGAACAGGCGTTTGCCGGCGGATGGTTCCATACCGGCGATCTGGCGGTGATGCAGCCTGACGGATACGCGAAGATCCGCGATCGGTCGAAGGACGTGATCATATCGGGCGGCGAGAATATTTCGTCGATCGAGGTCGAGGAGACGTTGTACCGCCACCCGGCGGTGTTGAGCGCGGCGGTGGTGGCACAGCCCGATGAGAAGTGGGGCGAGACGCCGTGTGCGTTCATCGAACTGAAGCTGGGGGCGGAGGTCACCGCCGACGAACTGCGCGACTTCTGCCGGCTCCACATGGCTCGGTTTAAGGTGCCGAAGACGTTTATCTTCCGGGAAATTCCGAAGACCTCCACCGGGAAAATTCAGAAGTTCATACTACGGGAATTGGCGAAGTCTTCTTCGGCGATTGAGTGAGGGATGCCTCGGGCGGGCCGCGCCTGCACAGGAAAAGGCGTGGGTGGCGGGCCTGCGCCCGCCATGACGGTCTCCGTTGGTCGTGAGTCAATCGAAGCGGCTATTCCTGCGGGTCTTCCTACCCCAGCCCGTATTCCCGCTTCGCGGCCTCGGCCGACACATAGCCCAACCGCACGTCGCTTTTGACCGATTCGGGGTCGCGTTCCGACGCCGGACCCATGCCGCCGCCGCCGGGCATCTCGATTAGCAGCCGCTCGCCGGACGGGACGACCTGAAGCCCCTTGGGTTTCAGTTCCACGCCTGATGTCAGGGATACGCCGCCGCGCTGACCGGGGCCGCCGCCGTTGCGGCCTCGGGCGGGGAATTTCACCCGCTCGAAGCCTGCGAACAGGCCGAACGCGGCGTCCTCGCGGGAACTGACTTCCATGATCTGCCCCAGACCGCCGCGGTATTTGCCGGCGCCCCCGGAATCCTGACGCAGTTCCTTGCGCCAGATCACTAACGGGGTAATCGCCTCAGTCGCTTCTACGGGCACGTTGCGGACACCGGACGGGAAGGGGGTCGCGGACAGGCCGTCCTGGCTGGGCCGAGCGCCGGCGCCCCCGGAATGGAAGCTCATGACCATGAACTGGGTGCCGGCTTTGGCGCCGACGCCGGTCAGGCCGTGGCCCGCGACCATTTTCAGGCTCCAGAGGTTGGATGTGCCCTCGGCGGGGACTCGGCCGGGGATCGCCTGTTCCAGGGCGCCATAGACCACGTCGGGCATCATGTGGCCGATGGAGGAGCGGGCATAGACCGCCGCCGGATAGGTGGCGCTGACGATGGTGCCGGGCGGGGTGGTGACTTTCACGGCGGCCAGGGTGCCGGCGTTGTTGGGGATCGTTGGCGCGACGACACAGTTGACGCCGAAGGTTGTATAGGCTTCCGTATAGCACAGCGGGCAATTGATGGCGTAGGTGGACATGCCGGAGGTGCCAGTATAATCGACGTGGATCGTGTCTTCGCCGATAGTAACGCGTGCAACCAGATCGACCGGCGCCTCATAGCCATCGACGCGCATCGAATTTGTCCAGGTTCCCTTTGGCAATTTGCTGATTGCCTCGATCATCGCGCGGCGGCTGCGGGTGATGATTTCCTCGGCCAGCATGTCCAGACCGTCCATGTGGAATTCGCGCATCATCGAGACCAGACGGCGGCTGCCGATGTCGTTGCAGGCGATCAGCGCGTACACGTCGCCGACGACCTGCACCGGTTCGCGCACGTTGGCCCGGATCATCGACAGCAGGTCTTCGTTCATGACCCCGGCGCGGGCCAGGCGCAGCAGCGGTATGAACAGACCCTCGTGCCAGATCTGGCGGCCTTCGGGGGTTTGACCGACGCCGCCCATGTCAACCAGATGGGATGTGCAGGCGAACAGCGCGACGATACGGCCGTCCATGAAGGTTGGGGAGACGACCACCAGATCGTACAGATGGCCGGTGCCCTTCCATGGGTCATTGGTAATGTAAACGTCGCCTTCCAGCATACCGGCGACCGGGAAGACATTCAGGAAATGACCCACCGAGGCGGCCATCGTATTGATATGACCGGGTGTTCCGGTGACCGCCTGGGCCAGCATCCGGCCCTGAAGGTCGAACACGCCGGCCGAAATGTCGCCGGCTTCGCGCGCCGAGGTGCTGAACGCTGTTCTTACCAGTGTCTGGCCTTGTTCCTCCACGACTGAGAGCAGCCGGTTCCACATGATCTGGACATCGATTTCAGAGATGTTGCGGCGGTCGCTCATGCGAAGCCTCCCTCGATGATGATCTCGCCACCATGGGCGATGCGAGCGGTGAATCCGGTGGGCACGATTGTCGTTGTACCGGCCTCGGTGATAGC
>DAIEHR010000154.1 GCA_027353465.1 Acetobacteraceae bacterium
TACGGCAACGACGCGCTGTCGCTGAAGCAGGGCCGCATCGCGTTGGGCGTCGATGGGCGCAGGGTGAAGCTGATCGCGGTCTGACCGGGCGGCCGTCTCCCGCGTCGCCTCGGCTCCTCGCAAGCTTGTTGCCGAAGCGCCATGCGGCCATGTAGGGTGCGATTGAGATTTGGGAACACAGCATGAACGATCTGTTCGGGTCCGGGTCCGATAAATCCGCGCCAAAACCGACCGCGAAACCGCCTGCCAAGCCGGTCCGGGCCGATATCGATACGCGCCTGCCGCTGCCTGCTCGCGATGATTCGGAATATTCCGCCAAGGATATCGAGGTTCTGGAAGGCCTCGAACCCGTTCGGAAACGCCCCGGCATGTACATCGGCGGCACCGACGAAGCAGCCCTGCATCATCTGGCGGCGGAAATCCTGGATAACGCGATGGATGAGGCCGTGGCCGGCCATGCCAGTTTCATCGAGGTCTCGGTGGAGGAAGGCAACTGGCTGACCGTGCGCGACAATGGCCGCGGCATTCCGGTCGATCCGCATCCAAAGTTCAAGGAACTGAGTGCATTGGAGGTCATCCTGACCACGCTGCACTCCGGCGGCAAGTTCGGCGGCAAGGCGTATGCGACCTCGGGCGGCCTGCACGGCGTGGGCAGTTCCGTGGTCAACGCCCTGTCGGAGTTCATGGATGTGGAGGTCGCGCGCGACCGCATCATGTGGAAGCAGTCCTACCAGAAGGGCAAGCCGACCACCAAACTAATCAACGCCGGCCCGGTGCACAACCGCCGCGGCACCAGCATCCGGTTCAAGCCCGATCCCGAGATTTTTGGCAGCCTGACCTTTGTTCCCAGCCGCTTGTACCGGCTGTGCCGCTCCAAGGCCTATTTGTTTCGCGGCGTCGAAATCCGTTGGAACTGCGCCCCTGCGCTGCTGAAGGGCGGCAAGGACGATGTCCCGGCGGAGGCAGTGCTGCACTTCCCGGGCGGCCTGCGCGACAGTCTGGCGGCCGATATCGGCGACCTGGCGAAAGTCCTGCCGCAAATCTGGGCTGGTGAAGCCGCGCTGCCGGGCGAAGCCACTGGCAAGGTGGAATGGGCGGTTATCTGGCTGGAGCAGGGCGACGGGTTCCTGCACTCCTACTGCAACACGGTCCCCACCGCGCAGGGCGGCACGCATGAGGCGGGATTCCGAGCGGCACTGGTCAAGGGGCTGCGGGCTTGGGGCGATCAGCGCGGCAACAAGCGCGCCGGCCAGATCACGGCGGACGACGTGCTGGACCCCGTGGCGGCGAAGCTGTCGCTGTTTCTGCGCGATCCGCAGTTCCAGGGCCAGACCAAGGAAAAGCTGACCAGTGCCGAGGCATCCCGCTTGGTCGAAGGGGCGCTGCGTGACCGGTTCGACCATTTCCTGGCCGGCGACCCGGCCTCCGCCGACAATCTGCTGTCCTTCGTCATTGAGCGCGCCGAAGACCGCATCCGCCGCAAGGAAAACAAGGACACCGCTCGGAAATCCCCCACCAAGCGCCTGCGGCTGCCCGGCAAGCTGACCGACTGCACCCGGGAGAACGCGGCGGAAACCGAGATCTTCCTGGTCGAGGGCGACTCGGCCGGCGGGTCCGCCAAGCAGGCGCGCAACCGCGAAACCCAGGCGGTGCTGCCGTTGCGCGGCAAGATCCTGAACGTCGCCAGTGCCTCGGCCGATAAACTGCGGCAGAACCAGGAGCTGAAAGACCTGATCGAGGCGCTGGGCTGCGGTGTCGGCGACCGGTTCGACCGAACCAAGCTGCGCTACGGCCGGGTGATCATCATGACGGACGCGGATGTGGACGGTGCCCATATCGCATCCTTGCTGATGACCTTCTTCTACAAGGAACTGCCCGAACTGGTGCGCCACGGGCATATCTACCTGGCGCAGCCGCCGCTGTACCGGCTGACTCAGGGGGCCAAATCGATCTACGCGATGGACGACAAGGACCGCGAGCAGAAGATGCGCAGGGCGTTCAAGGCCGGGTCGAAGGTGGAGGTCAGCCGGTTCAAGGGTCTGGGCGAGATGCCGCCCGCGCAGTTGAAGGAAACCACGATGGACCCATCGAAGCGGACGCTGCTGAAGGTGATGGCGGTTCCGGAAATGCGGGCGGCGACCAACGATCTGGTGGAAAGCCTGATGGGGCGGCGGCCGGAACTTCGGTTCGCGTTCATCCAGGAACGGGCGCAGACCGTGGAGGAGGTGGACGTCTGACTCGCGGCGATCAGGAGTCGAGCGCCGGGATCAGGATGTGGAGCGCGAGGCCCAGGAACACCATGATAAAGACGATCCGAAGCTTGCCGGGGAACATCCTGAACACACTAAGCGCCAAAGCCAGGCACGCCGCGACCAGGACGACTGTCTGGACGGCGTGTGAAAGTCCAAGATGTTCAAGCCGTTCGCGCAGCGTGTCCTCGATAAACGCCAGTGCGATGACGATACGCCGCCAGTACACTCCCAGGTAGCCGTCATCCAGGTTGCCGAAGTCGAAACTGTCCGACGGAAGCAGGTTGGCTAGCATCCGTTTCAGGCCGTCCATTCTGGTCTCCGTGTAGCCGCGCCTTCCGAAGGTGGCCTTGTTTTCAGCAGATCTGTGCCAATATGATACGATATCGCCGAATTTGCCAAATTGCTATCCCTGATCATCGACGGCCCATCGTGACGTGAGCCGTCGTGCGCGCTACACCGTGCGGATAAAGTCCGGAGGAATCGTCATGACCGCGATCGATATGAACTTTGCTTCGCCACGGCTGCTGTTGGTGTCGGCGGGTGCGGTGCGCCAGGTTGCCAATGTGCTGGCGAAATTCGGCCTCTCCCGGCCGCTGGTGGTAACCGATCCGTTCATGGTGAGTTCGGGACATGTGCGCAACTGCCTGGACCCGTTGGTCGCGGCCGGGCTGGCGGTGTCGGTATTCAGCGACACTGTGCCCGACCCCACCGATACGGTGATCGAGGCTGGGGTGGCCGTGCTGAACAATGGGGATTTTGACTGTTTGATCGGCTTTGGCGGGGGCTCGCCGATCGATACCGCAAAGGCGATGGCGATCCTGGCGGCCGGGGGCGGCAAGATGCGCGACTACAAGGCGCCGTTCGCCGCGGATAAGGGGGCTTTGCCGGTCATCGCCATCCCGACAACCGCCGGAACTGGCAGCGAATGCACCCGCTTCACCGTCATCACGGATACCGAGCGGGACGAGAAGATGCTGATCGCGGGTCTGGGCGCGCTGCCGCTGGCGGCGTTGGTGGACTACGAACTCACCTTTTCGGTGCCGCCGCGCACCACCGCCGATACGGGCGTGGACAGTCTGACGCACGCGCTGGAGGCGTATGTCTCCAAGCGCGCCAACCCGATTTCCGACGCGCTGGCGCTGTCCGCGATGGAACTGATCGGCGCCAATATCCGCACCGCCTATGCCGAACCGCGCAACGCCGCGGCGCGGGAGGCGATGATGCTGGGTGCGACCGAAGCAGGGCTGGCGTTCTCCAACAGCTCCGTAGCGCTGGTGCATGGGATGTCGCGGCCGATTGGGGCGCATTTCCATGTGCCGCACGGTCTGTCGAACGCCATGTTGTTGCCTTCTATCACCCGTTTCTCCGTCCCCGGCGCCGAGGCTCGGTATGCCGAGGCGTCGCGGCGGATCGGGTTCGCGGCCTTGACCGATGGCGATGCGGTGGCCGCGGCGAAGTTGATTACCGGGCTGGAGACGCTGAACAAGGATCTGGCGGTGCCGACGCCAGCGGACTACGGAATCGATGAGGCAGCGTGGAACGGTAAGATGGCGCTGATGGCGGAGCAGGCCCTGGCGTCAGGCAGCCCGAACAACAACCCCCGTGTGCCGACGGCGGCGGAGATCGTCGGGCTGTATCGTGAGGTTTGGACAGGCGCGGCGGCGAACCGGTAGGGGTGCGTCCGTCGGACTAAACTGAAGGTGCTCCCTCCTCCGGTAAGCGCCCATGCGGGGTCATGGCGTCGATTATGGCCGGTAGATGCTGACTGAGCTGGATCAGGAGATCACGCGGTGTCAGGCCGGCTTGATTGGACATTGCCTGAACCTGATCCGCACCAAGCGCCGAATGAAGCTGATCCGGCGTTACTGGCTGGTTCGGCCCATTACCCACCCAGGACTGGGCGATTTGTCCCAGCCCGGCTTGCTCCAATGTGGCAAGCAAACCGCCAAGGCCCCCGCCCATGGGGCCCTGAGTGGCTTCACCCTGTTGATTTTGTGCCCCGCCGCTGAGCATGTTCATCACTAGGCCTTGTAGCGGGGAACCGCCGGCGGAGTTTCCCATAAGGCCGCCAACAATCTGATCGAAAAGTCCCATCGAAATGCCCTTTCCCGCGGTGTCAGGTCCTTACGGGGGCAATCCTTGTCATCAGCCGCGTGCCGCCGCAGGCTTGCGGACAGTGCCTTCTGGTGGGTCGGTCGTCATGTCACAAAAAATTTTACCGCCCGGCCGATGGCGAAACCGATCGACCGGAACCGCAACGACCGCCGCTGGCCGGTCAGTTTCGCGGGACTATACGGACTCCGTTGCAAACTCCCGCCGGATTGCCTTGCTGTTCTGGCCAATCGCCGGCACTGGCCCCAGTGCCAGCTTCTCGTCAACGCGGATCACCGCGGGCGCGACGATGTCCGCCACGCCGCCGCCGGGCAGGCCGATTGGGGTGCGGCGCAGAGCCGGATGGTGTCCCAGCGCGGCCAGATCGTTCACAAACCCATACGCGGTGTTGGAGGCCCGCAGTTTCGCCGCCGCCTGATCCCGCGTCAGCGCGGCGAAGGTCTGGCCGACCCGTTCATCGACCATCGGCCGGTTCGCCACACGGATATTGTTCGTTTCAAAGCCAGGTCGTTTCGGCAAATCGGCGTCGTCCAGGAACCCGGCACAGAACGTCGCCCATTCGCGTTCGTTCTGGATCGCGATCAAAACCAGGGATCCGTCCTTGGTGGCGAACGCGCCGTACGGGCAGATCGACGGATGCGCCAGTCCCAGGCGAGGCGGGGTCTGGCCCGTGCCCTCGAAATACATCAGCGGCACGTTCATCAGATCGGCGACGGCGTCGAACAGGCTGACCTTCAGACCCTTGCCCCGGCCGGTCAGCGATCGTTCGATCAACGCCTCCAGGACACCTGTATAGGCATTCATCCCGCAGGCGACATCGGCGATGGACACGCCCACGCGACCCGGGCCGGCGGGATGGCCGGTGACCGTGGCCAGTCCGGACTCTGCCTGAATCAGCAGGTCATAGGCTTTCATCGTGGCGTAATCGCCGGTTTCCCCATAGCCGGAGATATCGACGGTGATCAGCCGTTCGTATTGCGCCCGCAACGCTTCCGACCCGAAGCCGGATCGTGCCGCGGCACCGGGAGCCAGGTTTTGGATGAACACATCGGCCTTCGCCAGCATCCGGTGCAGCAGCGCGGCGTCGTCCGGTTGCTTGATATCGGCCACCAGGCTTTCCTTGCCCCGGTTCAGCCAGACGAAATAGCTCGACAGGCCCTGCACGGCGGTATCGTAGCCGCGGGCGAAATCGCCCTCCGCCCGTTCGATCTTGATGACCCGCGCGCCCATATCGGCAAGCCTGGAAGCGCAATACGGGGCGGCGACGGCTTGCTCCAGCGA
>DAIEHR010000158.1 GCA_027353465.1 Acetobacteraceae bacterium
ATGGCGACCACGACCCGCATGACTATCCCTGCGCGTTTCGCGTGCCGGCGGGCAGCTTCACCACCAGCCCGTCGAGTTCATTGGTCATCACGATCTGGCAGCCCAGGCGCGAGGTCTGGGTCAGGCCGAACGCCAGGTCCAACATGTCTTCCTCGTCCTCGGTCGGGGTTGCCAGCTTCTTGAACCAGCCGGCATCGACGATGACGTGGCAGGTGGAGCAGGCCAGCGAGCCCTCGCACGCACCTTCAATATCAACCCCATGCTTGTGGGCGATCTCCAGCACCGACAGGCCCAACGGCGCGTCAACCTCGCGCGCCGCGCCGTTGCGCTCGATGAAAGTCATTTTGGGCATGCGAATTCAGGCCTTGGTTTCGGTGGCTGCGGAGCAGGCCGCATGGGCAGCGGACAATGCCGCGGCGGCGTAGTCGATATCGGCGGCGGAGGTAAAGCGTCCAATCCCGATACGCAAGGTCCGCGAGGCCTGCTGATCAGAAAGCCCCAATGCGCGCAGCACATAGGACGGCTCGACCTCGGCGGAGGAACAGGCCGAACCGGTGGAGACGCACAGATCGGGCAGCGCCGCCATCAGGTCGAACGCGCTGGCGGCGGGGAACGTCACGTTCAGATTGCCGGCGATGCGCGCCTGCTTGCTGGCGTTGAGGCCGATACCGGGAATGCCGGCCCGCAGGCGCTTTAGCAGATCGTCGCGCAGGGTGGCGATCCGATCGGTATCGGCTGCCATTTCGGCGGCGGCCAGACGGCACGCCTCCCCCAGCCCCACGATCAGTGGTGTCGCCAGTGTGCCGGAGCGCAGCCCCCTCTCCTGTCCGCCGCCGGAGAACAGCGGCAACAGCCGCACGCGCGGGCGGCGGCGGACGAACAAGGCGCCGACACCCTTGGGACCATAAATCTTGTGACCGCTG
The DNA here is from genome assembly GCA_027353465.1 of Acetobacteraceae bacterium. Classification (GTDB taxonomy): domain Bacteria; phylum Pseudomonadota; class Alphaproteobacteria; order Acetobacterales; family Acetobacteraceae; genus Rhodopila. The sequence continues at coordinate 924 of DAIEHR010000158.1, forward strand.
ACCGAGGCCAGATCGACCTTCCACCCCGTCAGATCCAGCGGGATTTTCCCCGTGGCCTGCGCGATGTCGGTGTGAAACAGCGCCCCGGCCTCCTTGGCGATCGCGGCAAGGCCGGCGATATCCTGGATCACGCCGGTTTCGTTGTTCACCGCCATGACGCTGACCAGCAGCGTCGGGACAGTCAGCGCCTGGCGCAGCACCTCCGGATCGAGCAAGCCATCCGCCATAACCGGCAGCACGACCGGTTCGAACCCTTCGGCGGCGAGGTCAGCCACGGATTCCAGGACGCATTTATGTTCGGTCGCCACGGTGACGATCCGCCGCCGCGGGTCGCCAGTGCCGGCGGCGAAGCGGGCGGCGCCCTTGATGGCGATGTTGTTCGCCTCGGTGGCGCCGGAGGTAAGAACGATCTCCCGCGGTTCCGCCCCCAGCAAGGCGGCAACCCGCGCCCGTGCGGCTTCCACGGCGGTCTCTGCCTTCCGGCCCATCGCGTGTTCGACGCTGTGCGGATTGCCGTAGTCCTCCGAGAACCAGGGCAGCATCGCCTGGACCACCCGCGGGTCACAGCGCGTGGTTGCCTGGTTGTCCAGATAAACGGGCTGGTTGGGGCTGGGCGGCATATCGGTCATCCGCAACAGATAGGGTATCGGGACGGTCAGCGAAATGTCGGGCCGTGATTTTCCGTTGGGGTTCCCGCCGCCAGCCGCGCCGCGACCCGAGCGTAACCGGCTGCAAAAGTGTTGATATCGGCGGTGGTGACGTTCCAGGGCAACGACACACGGATCGCCTGCCCGGCCAGCGCGCCCAGCCCCATCGCTTGCAGCACATGGCTGGTCCGCACCTTGCCGGAACTGCAGGCCGCGCCGGCGCTGACGGCGATCTTCTCCAGGTCCAGCGCGATCACCTGAACGCCAGCCGCGACGCCGGGCAGCGCAAGGCAGGTTGTGTTGGGCAAGCGCTGAACCGGATCGCCGCAGACCACCGCCCCGCACCCCACCGCCGCACGTTCCGCTCGGTCGCGCAATGCGGCAACCGCCATCAGATCGTCCGTCGCCGCTTCCTGCGCCGCCGCCGCGAACCCGGCGACCAAGGCTACCGTCGGGGTACCGCCGCGCCGCCCCCGCTCCTGCCCGCCGCCGCCGATCAGCGCCGCCGCGAACGGGGCGTCCGGCGCCAGCAGCAGCGCGCCAACGCCGGCCGGCCCGCCCAGCTTGTGCGACGAAATCGCCAGGCTATGCGCGTTCAGACGGTCGAGCTTGACCGGTATCCGCCCAGCCGCCTGGACGGCATCGACGTGCAACACGGCGCTATATTGACGGCACAGCGCGGCAGCCTGCTCCACCGGCTGGATCACCCCGGTCTCATTATTCGCCAGCATCAGGCACACCAGCGACGGCACCCCGTCGGCCAGCAGCAACGCGAGCGCGTCCAAATCCACGATCCCGCTTTGGTCCACCGGCACCACGACAGCGTCTTCAGCGGCGGAGCGGATGGCATCATGCTCGATTGCGCTGACGATCAGTCGGCGGCCTCGTCCCAGCGCATGAATGGCCAAGGCGTCAGCCTCGGTGCCGCCCGAGGTCATGATCAGGTCCTGCGCCCGTCCGCCGAAACCACTGGCGATCACCTCCCGCGCATCCTCCATGACCCGCCGCGCCGCTCTGCCCGCCGCATGGACCGACGACGGGTTGCCCGTAACGGTGAATGCCGCCAAGACGGCATCACGGGCGACCGGACGCAGCGGTTGGGTGGCATTGGCGTCAAGGTAGCAAACCTCCATCATCCTGAAACCGTCTCGTCCAGAGTCGCGCCGGTTTGGCCGTCCACCCGGCCATCGATGACGTCGGCCAGCGTGACCCGTTGCAGGAACAGCTCGATCTGGCGGCCAAGCGCGACCCACAGATCATGGGTCTGGCATCGCTCTCCGAAGCCACCAGGAATCGAACCGGCCATGCATCCGCCGCCACCGAGTTCACACCTTGTCGCCCGGATCGGTTCATCCACCGCGGCGACGATGGCGGAGATAGCGATATCGGCCGCCGGACGGGCCAGCCGATAACCGCCCCGCGGCCCACGTGCCGCACTGACAAGACCCGCGCGCCGCAGCTTGCCGAAAAGTTGCTCCAGATACGATTGGCTCAATTGCTGGCGCTGGGCGATATCGGCCAGACAGACAAGCTCACCCGCGGACTCCACGGCCTCCATAGCGGCCAGATCGACCATCGCCATGACGGCGTACCGCCCCTTGGTGGAAAGTTGCATGACGGATTACCGCGCGGGACGAGCGGCTGAAGAGCCGACCGGGATGCGGAATTGGCGGGTCGCCGCGTCAATATCGAGGCGGCGAGACACATGTGATAGTAACAACACGGTAATTTTATACCCGCATAGGTAGCAGATATTCGGAATGATGGCATTTTCCGTCTGAAAAAGCGCTGTCAAAGTCCATCTAATTTGTCCTACTCAAGAACATGAAAGGCATGCGACATTTCCATTATGTAAGATCGCTCGGTTTGTCCTATAAGGCGCTTCTTGCGACGGCAATATGTCGCTGCTTGGCCTCGCCAGACTTTTGGTGGGCGTTCGGAATGAAGGAGATGCAAAACCGGGACTGCTTTTTTTTGGTCCGCATGCCAGTAAGAATTTCCGACTCCGTGTATCAAGATTTGATCGGCCAAACCGGTGACACGGAACTGAAATCAGGGGATTGCGTTCCTATGATATAGGGGACCACGCGGATCACCGGGGGGATTTACCGGGTTCGCCGCATTTGCAGGCCCGGCAGGGTGTTCAAAGCCGCGGTGGCTTTGAAACATGCGCTGTCGGGGGGACAGGAAACAGGTTTAGTATTACCATGCCCGAGGTCATGTTTGCCGGCCCTGATGGACGGCTAGAAGGTCGCTATCATCATTCCAAAGAATCTGGCGCGCCCGTCGCACTGATTTTGCACCCGCATCCCTTACATGGCGGGACGATGAACAACCGCATCACCTATTCCATGTACCAGGCATTCCAAAAGCTTGGCTGTTCTGTGATGCGTTTCAATTTCCGCGGGGTCGGCCGCAGCCAGGGCCGGTATGATGGCGGAATCGGCGAAATCGGCGACGCCGCCGCGGCACTGGACTGGATGCAGGCAGTCAATCCAGGTCATGGCGGACTTTGGATCGCCGGCTACTCGTTCGGTGCTTTCATCGGCATGCAACTTCTGATGCGCCGGCCAGAGATTTCCGGCTGGGTCAGCGTTGCTCCGCCGGCGAACCACTACGATTTCGGATTCCTCGCCCCTTGCCCATGCGGCGGTCTGATGCTGCACGGTGATGTGGACGAACTGGTGCCAGAACCAGCGGTTCGCAAACTGGTGGACAAACTCAACACGCAGAAGAACGTCCACGTTGACTATCGCGTTGTTGGCGGAGCGGATCACGTGTTCGCACGTCATGCCGACACTGTGGCCGAAGCGATTGATGATTTCTGCGGTAAGGCAATCGCCCGCAAGCAAATGGCGCTCGCGGCGGACTAAAAGACTTTAGCGTCATGGCCCGGCGACAGCCTGGACCATCCGGCCAGACACCATCTCCGCTCAGGATGGGTTTGCTCCAGATGGTCCGGGCTGTCGCCGGGCTTCCATTTTAAAGCCCTGCCATGCGGCCGCCTGTGATCGGGTTCGGCACCCCGGTTGTTGACGGAAAACTCAGCGGCAGGCCCCGCACGGATCGGGCGGCCAGGAAGCCGAAGCACTGCGCCTCCAACGCGTCGCCATTCCATCCGACCGTTTCCACTGGAACCACCGGCACGTTCAGCGCGCGGCCCAGCCTTTCCATCAGCACCGGATTCAGCCGCCCACCGCCACATACCAGCCAGCGCTGAGGGGGTATCGGAAATGTCGCACCGGCGATCGACGCAACGGTAAACTCTGTCAGTGTCGCCGCCCCGTCAGCCGGCGACAACGCGGACAAACCGCTGGTGCCCAGGCTGCGGTTGAAATCCAGTCGATCCAGTGACTTTGGCCCGGGCAGAGCAAAATACGGGTCTGCCATAAGCCGGCCCAGCACAACCGCATCGACAGCCCCCGACCGACCCAGCGCACCATCACGGTCAAAGGCTTGGCCGGTATGGCGAAACACCCAGTCATCCAGCGGCCCATTCCCCGGCCCGGTATCAAACGACAGCAGCGCGCCATCCGGTCCTATCCAGGTGACATTCGCCACCCCGCCGATGTTCAACACCGCGATCGGCTTGGGCAGATCGGTCGCCAGGGCGGCGTGATAGACCGGCACCAGTGGTGCCCCCTGCCCGCCTGCCGCGACATCCGCCGAACGGAAATCGTACACCACCGGAATGCCCAGCCGCCTATAAAGGGCATCGCCATCACCGATCTGCCACGTTCGCCGGTTTTGCGGCTGGTGCAGGATGGTCTGGCCGTGAAATCCGATCAGATCGGCCGGCGCACCCAGTTGCTCGACCGCCTGAACATGATAGTCCGTCAGGCGCTCCTCCGCCGCGGCCAGCCGGGGATCACCTGACGGCAACCCGGGGGCCAGATCCAGCAGGGCGCGCAGTTCCCGCCTGAAAGCGTCGCTGTAGGGCACCGTCACCGCCGGCCCAAAGGCGCTGACGCGAACGCCATCCGTATCCAACCAGGCAGCATCGACCCCATCCAGGGACGTTCCGCTCATCAACCCAATCGTTCGCGGCATTTGCCCTGGCCCCGCTGTGTGATAACCCGCATTCGCAAATTACGAGTCACCCGCCATGACCGCCAAGTCTTTCCTCGAAGAAGCCACCGCGCGCGGCTTCGTCTTCCAGTGCACCGATACCGCTGCGCTGGCCGCCGCCATGGGCACCGGCCCAATCTCGGCCTATATCGGCTTCGACTGCACCGCCGACAGCCTGCATGTCGGCAGCCTGGTGCAGATCATGATCCTGCGCTTGCTGCAGAAACACGGGCACAAGCCGCTGGTGCTGCTGGGCGGCGGAACCACCCGGATCGGCGACCCGTCCGGCAAGGACGAGTCCCGCCAGTTGCTGACGGACGAAGCCATCGCCGCCAACATGGCCGGGATCCGCCGCTGTTTCACCCCGTATCTGACGTTCGGCGACGGAGCTTCCGACGCCATGCTGGTGAACAACGCCGACTGGCTGGACCAGTTGTCCTATGTCGCGCTGCTGCGCGACGTGGGAACCCATTTCACCGTGAACCGCATGCTGACATTCGATTCGGTCAAACTGCGTCTGGAACGCGAGCAGCCGCTGACGTTCCTCGAATTCAACTACATGATCCTGCAAAGCTATGACTTCCGGGAGCTGAACCGTCGCCA
>DAIEHR010000156.1 GCA_027353465.1 Acetobacteraceae bacterium
GGGCAATTCGCGCGTCTGGTGAGGGCCAACATCATGCATCGCAAATCCATCGGAGATCTGCGCAGGAACGCCACTTTGTTCGAGGTCGGACCAGATCAAAATCATGCTCAAGGCGTTCGACGTTGAACACGATGAGCGAACCGGACAGCCGTGAGTGCGAGCACGGTATGACGACCAATGTTGGTTTTCTTGGTCTACGCGCCATATTTGCCGACTTGATCCATCAAGAAATTCTTGTATTGACAACAATTTCTGGCTGGAAGAGACAATCCTTCCATCAATAGATGTTTATCGAAACAATATTGGATAGCGACTGGCTCTAGTAATTGACCGCCGATTGACGGTTTCCTGACCCGATATTGATTGCGGGAGCAGGGAACTCTCGGTTTAGTCTGGGCGTTGCTGCCGTGATGAATCTAGTCCGACCCGCCGCCAGTTCTTCCACCACGCACGTTGATGAAGCGCGTGCTCTGATCAATATCTATCATCTGCATCCCCTGGTCGCCGGTCCGCTGAGCAAGTGGCCGGATACGCTCGCCCGTATCGCCGCCATGGGCTTTAGCCATGTCTGCCTGGCCCCGCCGTTCGAACCTGGCGGCGGCGGCGATATCTTCATTCATGCGACGTTCGACCGCCTGCACCCGGCGCTGGGATTTGCAGGTTCGGCCGACCAGGGATTAGCACTGATCGCGGAATTGGCGTTACGCGCAGGTTTGCGGGTTATGCTGGATATCGCGCCGGGACAGATTGCGACCGATTCGCCCTTACGCCAGCGCCACCCAGACTGGTTCGGGCCACTTGGAACAGGCCGAACCGCGGATCCCCGGCAGCCGCCGCACCGGATCGACATTATGGCGCCGCGATTTGGCGTGACGGAAATCTCGGATTCGGTGTCGGACTGGTGGATTGAGCTGTTGGGCAGCTTCACGCGGGCTGGGATCGTCGGCTTTCGCTGTCTGACGCTGGATCTCGTTCCAGGATCCTTTTGGCGGCGAGTAACGGCGACCTTCACTGACGCGCTGTTCCTGGCCTGGACTCCCGCCGCTACGGATCCACTTCGGTTCACCGGCGTTGGGTTCGATCTGACCTGTGCCCTGACGGGTGGCTGGGACGGCCGCTCACCGTGGTTCCTGGACGAGCACAGCGTCTTACGCACGGTCGCCCCGCCTCTCGCGTGTCCAGAGCCGTCCTTCCTCGACCGGTTGGCGCGACATCTGGCACCAGATGCGGACATCGCGGCTTCCTATCGGTTGGCACTGCGGATCGCGGCTGCAACCGGGGCCGGCTTGTTCATACCGATGGGTTTTGAATTCGCGACAGCCAGCCGGTTCGATCCCACGCTGGCTGAACCGGGGGTTATGGAGGCTGCTCGGCGGGATAGCCCGGCCGACTTGTCCGCAGAGGTCGCCACCGCGATCCAGTTGACCTCGGAATTGTCGCTAATTCAGGGATTGGCGCCAGTCACCAGCCCGGCATCCCCAGTGACCGTGCTGTCTCGATCAGACATGTTGGTGCTGATCAATCCAGACATTGTGCGGTCGGCACGGGTCGGCGCGGCGCTTGAGGCACGCGTCGGTCAACCTGTTGAGCCGCTCTCGGCCGGTGAGGTTCGGGTGCTGCGCCCGCGACCAAAACAAGAGATCCAGGGCGGCGGCCAGGTTTTGACCCGTCCATGGGCGGAGGCCACGCGCATCGCGATCGAGACCGTCGCGCCCGAGGGGGATTTTTCCGCCAAGACCATCGTGGGACGCCCATTTACCGTCAGTGTGGATATTTTCTCGGATGGGCACGACGTTCTGGCGGCCGATCTACTGTGGCGACCGGCCGACGCCGTGGAATGGCAGCGAATCCCGATGGAAGGGCCGATCAACGACCGATGGCGAGCTACGGTTCGACCGGACCGGATCGGCCTTTACCAATACCGAGTGGAGGCATGGTGGGACCAATGGGGGACCTTCGTCCACGACCTGAAGGCCAAGGTTGCCGCCGGGCAGGATGTATCACTGGAAATCGCGGAGGGTCTGCAATTGCTGGAAAGGGCGGACGATGCCCTAACCGCCGACTTCCTTCTCTCGGATGAGCTGAAAGCAGCGAAGCGGCTCGCCGATCACCATCCATTCGCGGTGCGTAGCGCGATAAATTCCGTGCGGGCCGATCGGCCGGCCGCCGAGTTTGCGAGTTGGTATGAGCTGTTCCCGCGGTCAGTAACCGATGACAAGGCCGTGCATGGCACATTCCGCTCGGTGATCGAGCGCCTCCCCGCAATTCGAGCGATGGGGTTCGACGTGCTGTATTTTCCGCCGATCCACCCGATCGGACGGATCAACCGGAAGGGACGTAACAACAGCCTGCGGGCGGAAGCCGCTGATGTCGGCAGTCCCTATGCGATCGGCAGTGCCGAGGGAGGCCACGATGCGGTGCATCCGGCACTGGGAACAGTGGAGGATTTCCGAAACCTGCTAGCGGCAATGCGGGGGAATGACCTGGAGGTTGCGATCGATTTCGCGGTCCAGTGCGCGCCCGATCATCCGTGGGTGACACAGAACAGGAATTGGTTTCGATGGCGCCCCGACGGATCGATGCGTTACGCCGAAAATCCCCCAAAAAAATACGAGGATATCGTCAATCCGGACTTCTATGGCGAAGCCTCATTTCCTGCGGTCTGGGCGGCGCTTCGCGACACAATTCAGTTTTGGGTCGATCAGGGTGTGCGGATTTTCCGTGTGGATAATCCGCACACCAAGCCTTTGCCGTTCTGGCAATGGATGATCGCCGACATTCAAAGTCGGCATCCTGACGTGCTGTTTTTGGCGGAAGCGTTCACCCGCCCGAAACTGATGTATCGTTTGGCGAAGCTGGGTTTCTCTCAGTCCTATACCTATTTCACCTGGCGGAATACAAAGCAGGAACTAACCGACTATCTAACCGAGTTGACCGCCCCCCCGGTCGCGGACTTTTTCAGACCGAATTTCTTCGTCAACACGCCAGATATCAATCCGGTGTACCTGCAGACCGCAGGGCGCCCTGGCTTCCTGATCAGGGCGGCACTGGCCGCGACGCTCTCTGGCCTGTGGGGTGTCTATTCAGGATTTGAAATATGCGAAGCGGCCGCGCTGCCGGGCCGTGAGGAATACCTGGACTCTGAAAAATATGAGATCAAACCCCGCGATTATGCGATGTCCGGCAACATTGTGGCCGAAATAACAGCGTTGAACCGTATCCGGCGTCAGCACCCAGCCCTGCAATCGCATCTGGGGTTAAATTTCTACAGTGCTTACAACGATCAAATTATTTTGTACGGCAAGCGCGACCCCTACGACGGCTGCATGGTGCTGGTCGCGGTCAGCCTCGATCCCCACATCGTCCAGGAGGCGGATATCGAGGTGCCGCTTTGGGACTTTGGCCTGGACGACCGGGCCGGGATTTCCGTGACCGATCTTATGCGTGGGGGTACTTTCATGTGGTACGGCAAAAGCCAGCGGATTCGCTTGGACCCTTCGGACTTGCCTTTCGCGCTCTGGCGGCTGGAGGTTCGATGAGATGGACGTAGATCCGCTATGGTATAAAGATGCGATTATTTATCAAATTCATGTTAAGTCCTTTTTTGATTCAAATAATGACGGTATAGGCGATTTTCCCGGATTAATCTCGCGGCTGGACTATATCGCGGAGTTGGGAGTCAATACGATCTGGCTGTTGCCCTTCTATCCATCGCCGCGCCTGGACGATGGATACGATATTGCGGACTATCGAGGCGTACACACTGATTACGGCACATTGGCCGATGTGAAGAGGTTGATCGCGGCAGCGCATGACCGCGGTATCCGGGTGATCGCGGAACTTGTGATTAATCACACCTCTGACCAGCATCCTTGGTTTCAGCGGGCGCGTTTGGCCAGGCCCGGATCGATGTATCGTGACTTCTACGTCTGGTCCACCGATGACCGGAAATATGCAGGCACACGGATTATTTTCGTCGATTCGGAACGGTCGAACTGGACCTGGGACGACACCGCCAAGTCGTATTATTGGCACCGATTCTACCACCACCAGCCAGACCTGAACTTCGATAACCCCAGGGTGATGCGAGAGGTTCTGTCGGTTCTGCGCTACTGGGCTGATCTGGGAATCGACGGGCTTCGGCTGGATGCCGTGCCATACCTGGTGGAACGCGAGGGCACCAACAATGAGAATCTACCGGAAACCCATACCGCGCTGAAGCGGATACGAGCGGAATTGAGCGCGCATTATCCGGATAAGATGCTACTGGCGGAGGCCAATCAATGGCCCGAAGATACCAAGGATTATTTCGGCGACGGCGACGAATGCCACATGGCATTCAACTTTCCCCTCATGCCCCGCATGTATATGGCGATCGCTCGGGAGGACCGCTTCCCCATCACCGATATCCTTAGGCAAACACCCGATATTCCCCCAAACTGCCAATGGGCGATATTTTTACGTAATCATGATGAACTAACGCTGGAGATGGTTACGGAGTCAGAGCGGGACTTTCTGTGGGAGACCTATGCCGCCGACCGTCGGGCACGCTTGAACCTGGGTATTCGGCGACGCTTGGCCCCTCTGCTGGAACGTGACCGACGGCGCATTGAATTGATGAACTACCTTTTGTTGTCGATGCCCGGAACGCCGGTTATTTACTACGGAGACGAAATAGGAATGGGTGACAACATCCATCTTGGCGATCGCAACGGCGTGCGCACACCTATGCAATGGTCGCCAGACCGGAACGGTGGGTTCTCGCGCATCGCCGATCCTTCACGGCTGGTGTTGCCGATGGTGATGGACCCGCTCTATGCGTTTCAGACGGTAAATGTGGAATCGCAGGCCGCCGATCCGCACTCGCTGCTGATGTGGATGCGTCGCACGATCGCGGTCCGTAAGCAGTACAGAGTGTTTGGCCGCGGCAGCTATCGCTTGCTGTATCCGAAAAACCGCAAAATCCTGGCCTATCTTCGAGAAGGGGAGGCCACCGCCATCTTGTGTGTCGCGAACCTGTCGCGCACGCCGCAGGCGGTGGAACTTGATTTGTCCGACTTCCAAGGCCGCATCCCGATCGAGCTTGATGGGCACACGCAGTTCCCACCGGTCGGACAGCTGACCTACCTGCTCACCCTACCCCCGTATGGCTTCTACTGGTTCCTCCTGTCGGATGCTGCAGACTGGCCCTCCTTCCACACACCGGCACCCGAACCCATGCCCGAATATCAGACTATCGTCATGCGCCACGCCCTACCGGAGGCCATTATGGCCGCCCGTTCGGTGATCGAGCGGGAGATTCTGCCGGCCTATCTGGCAAAGCGCCGATGGTTCGCCATGAAGGATCAGGCGCTAAAAACGGTGCGAATCGCCTTGTTGACCCGCGTGCCCGCCGATGATGCGGTCTTGCTGGAAATTGAAACCGTTGCTGAAACCGGCTCTGCCCGCTGGTTGCTGCCCTTGGGGATCATCTGGGACGATGCGAACGCACCGCCGTTGCCCTCGCAGCTTGCCTTGGCGCGCGTGCGGCGAGGACCAAAGGTCGGTCTGCTGACCGACGCGTTCGCGCTGCCAGCGTTTCCGATCGCAGTGCTCGCGGGCTTGGGCGGCAGTGATATCATCGCGATCGACGCAGGCATGATCCGGTTCGAGCCGACCTCATGCATAGCGGACATTATTGTCCCCGAGGGGGTTGAGATGAACTGGGTATCGGCCGAACAATCAAACTCGTCAGTGATCGTGGGCGACATCGCGATCATCAAGATGTTCCGACGCGTCACCGACGGCCCACATCCCGAGGCGGAAATGGGGCGGTACCTAACGGATGGCGGCTTCACCAATACGCCGGCGCTGTTGGGCGAGGTGGTGCGGATCGAGCCAGATGGGACCCGCCATGCCCTTGCAATCGCCCAGGCGTTCGCACGGAATCAAGGCGACGGTTGGACCTGGACCATGGATCTGCTGTTACGTGGATTATCGGACCTGATCGGCGGGGATGAGGCAGCGTCGGCCGATGCCACCAATCACACCGATTATGGCCAATTCGCCCGCTTGTTGGGCCAGCGCGTCGCGGAGATGCATAAGGTGCTCGGCCGCCCGACCACCGATCCCGCGTTCGCCCCGGTGGCAGCTACGGCAGCAAACGCGCACGAGCTTGCCGGTCGGGTGCGCGATCAGCTTATGGCGGCTTACGAAGCGACCGAGACACTTGATGGCGCCGATCGTCATACGTTGGCTGATGTTCGCCAATCCTTGTTCGACAAGCTGCCGCACTTAGCGAGTCTTGTTAAAGGTGCAACACTGACCCGGATTCACGGCGATCTGCATCTCGGACAGATATTGATCTGCAATGGGGATGTGGCAATCATCGACTTCGAGGGCGAGCCGGCCAAACCAGTCGAAATGCGTCGCGGCAAGGATCATCCGCTGCGCGACGTCGCCGGCATGATCCGGTCCTTCGACTATGCGGCGGCTGTGGTGCACCGCCGTGCGCAGTCCAGCCACGCCCATCTGGCCGAGGAGCAGGTAAGCGCTTTCCTGGAGAGCTTCGTCGCCAGGGCGACCGATGCCTTCCTGGCTGGCTATCGGGAGGCAGCTGCGCCATCCGAGGCCGAGGCGCCTGGCGCGGTAAACATGGAGTTGCTCGATGTGTTCCTGATTGAGAAGGCCGCGTATGAAGTTGGCTATGAGGCGGCCAATCGTCCGACCTGGATCGACGTGCCGCTGCATGGACTGGCCAGCCACATGCTTCATTTGGCGGGAATTAAGGCACTTGCATGAACGACGCCATCATACTCCCATCGATCTCCCCGGATCAGGCATGGCAGCTTGCCGCAGGGTGCCTGCGCGATCCGTTCGCAATTCTGGGTCCGTTCCAAACCGAAGCCGGCCGGTATATGCGCGCCTTCCTACCCGGAGCCGAGGCTGTCGAAATTGTCGCCCGGGACGATGGCCGGCCTTTGGCGACCTTGTCGCCGACCCAGCCCAACGGGTTGTTTGTTGGGTTGGTCGAGGGGCATGGTCCGTACCGATTCCGCATCCAGTGGCCGGGCGCGGTGCAAGAGATCGAGGACTCGTATAGCTTTGACCTGCTGCTGAGCCAAACTGATCTGCATCTGTTCAACGAAGGCCGGCTGTTCGAGATCGCCTTCACCTTGGGGGCCAATACAACCTCGGTCGATGGCGTGCGCGGCACGCGTTTCGCCATTTGGGCACCAAATGCCCAAGCGGTTTCGGTAGTCGGCGACTTCAATACGTGGGATAATCGTCGGCATCCGATGCGGCTGCGTTATCCCTCCGGGGTTTGGGAACTATTCCTGCCGCGGGTTGGACCGGGCGCTCGGTATAAGTTCGCTATCGTGGCCGCGGACGGCACCAGATTGCCTGATAAGGCCGATCCATTGGCAAAGGCAACGGAGGCACCGCCAGCCACCGCCTCGGTCGTTGCCGACCCTGTTCCTTACGTATGGCATGACGAAAGCTGGATGACATCTCGGGCCGCGAGGCACCGGGTAGAGGCACCAATCTCGGTTTATGAGGTGCATGCGGCATCCTGGTTTCGCCCCGGCCCCGGGGAAACGGCGACTTGGGATGAGCTCGCTGAACGGCTTATTCCCTATGCCAGGGAGATGGCATTTACCCATATCGAATTGATGCCGGTGGCGGAACATCCATTTGGCGGGTCGTGGGGCTACCAGCCGTTGGGGCTGTTCGCGCCATCTGGCCGGTTTGGCCCAACCGAGGGCTTCTTCCGCTTCGTTGATGCTTGCCACCGCGCCGACATTGGCGTGATTATCGACTGGGTCCCTGGGCACTTTCCGGGCGATGCCCACGGCTTGGCGCAATTCGACGGAACGCCGCTATTCGAACATGCCGATCCGAAGGAGGGATTCCATCAGGACTGGAACACCTATATCTACAATTTCGGCCGGCGCGAGGTGCAGGGCTTCCTGATCGCCAGCGGCGTTCACTGGCTGGAACATTTCCATGTCGATGGCGTGAGGGTCGATGCTGTCGCGTCGATGCTGTATCGCGACTACAGCCGCAAGCAGGGCGAGTGGGTGCCGAATATTTACGGCGGCCGCGAAAATCTTGAAGCTATCGGTTTTCTGCGCCATTTCAATGCAGTTGTGGCAGAACGTTGCTATGGAGCGATGACAATCGCAGAGGAATCAACGGCTTGGCCGGGCGTTTCCCGCCCAATCAGTGATGGCGGCCTGGGCTTTACGTTGAAGTGGAACATGGGATGGATGCACGACACCCTGCACTATATGCGGACAGATCCGATCTATCGCCGTTATCGCCATAACGAACTCACCTTCGGTTTGATCTACGCGTTTTCCGAAAATTTCATGCTGCCCCTCTCGCATGACGAAGTCGTCTATGGAAAGGGCTCGCTGATTGGGAAGATGCCGGGCGATGAATGGCAGCGCTTCGCGAACCTGCGGGCCTATTTCGGCTTCATGTGGTCGCACCCTGGTAAGAAGCTGATCTTCATGAGCGGAGAAATCGCACAAGGCGTCGAATGGAATCACGATACTGCGATTGACTGGGATTTGCTGGATGTCCCGCGTCACCGAGGCGTTCAATCGCTGGTGCGAGACTTAAATACTCTCTATCGGAAAGATCCTGCTCTGCACGTCAGGGATTGCGTATCCACCGGCTTCCGCTGGGTTATTGGCGACGACGCCGACAACTCGGTTTTTGCATACTTGAGAATAGGAGCAGACGAGAGCCGGGTGGTTTTGGTTGTATGCAATATGACCCCGGTTCCGCGAGCGGGTTATGGGATAGGAGTACCGCGACCGGGTTTCTGGCGGGAGGTATTGAATACGGACGCGGAAGTATATGGCGGTTCCAACATCGGCAATGCCGGCGGCGTCGACACCGTTGCCTTGCCGATGCACGGCGAGGCTCAGGCCCTGGTTCTAACCCTGCCGCCGCTCGCCACATTGTTTCTTACGCCTGACGCTTGAACTGACAACATATCCCGACCGTCGAAGCCGTCCCGTAGTCGAATTTAACCGGATCAGTGGAACGAACCGGGCCGCAAGTCGTTGTCCCTGTCTGAAAGGAACGAAGCCCTGATGGGCCGTGGCCTTTCGATATCCGGACGCGGATGAGAGGTGAATGTGGCAAATCATTTTGGCCCTGCTGCGGAATTCGGTGCACGGCAAGGGTGTGATGGACTGATTCGGTTTCGCCTTTGGGCGCCGGCACAGGAAACGGTGGCGGTTGCGATCGAGGGGGGGGATTTGCTGCCGATGAACCGATCGGCCGATGGCTGGTTTGAGGCATCGGCGGCGGTGGCGGACGGCACGCTATATCGCTACCGCTTGGCGGATGGAACGATGGTTCCCGATCCGGCCTCGCGCGGCCAAGCCCCGGATGTGAATGATGCTAGCGTCGTTCACGCGAAGGATTATATCTGGCGAAATTCCGATTGGACCGGCCGGCCTTGGACGGATGTCGTGCTGTATGAGGTGCATGCTGGTGTCGCGGGCGGATTTACCGGGATTCAGGATGATCTGCCACGCCTGAAGACCCTTGGCATAACCGCCATCGAGCTGATGCCGGTCAACGATTTCCCCGGCCAGCGGAACTGGGGCTACGATGGCGTTTTGCCCTATGCTCCCGACGCAGCCTATGGCACGCCCTATGAGCTGAAATCGCTTGTGGATACCGCCCATGGCCTGGGAATCATGATGTTTCTGGACGTGGTGTACAATCACTTCGGACCCGCCGGAAATTACTTGAATTCGTACGCACCAGGGTTCTTTCGCGACGACGTGCAGACTCCATGGGGTCCGGCGATCGATTTTCGCCGCCGCGAAGTTCGGGATTATTTCATCGGCAATGTCCTGATGTGGCTGATGGAATATCGCTTCGACGGCCTGCGCTTCGACGCTGTGCATGCGATCCAGAACCAGGATTGGGTCGAAGAGATGGCGGCTGTCGTCCGGGCAACAGTCGAACCGGGTCGGCATGTCCATCTGGTCCTAGAACATCACAATGCCGCCGGCCATCTGCGAAACTCCGTTGATGCGCAGTGGAATGACGATGGCCACAACGTGTTGCACGTATTGCTGACCGGCGAGGACGGCGGCTATTACGCGGACTATGCGGACGACCCCGCCGGCAAGCTGGCGCGCGTGCTGTCGGAGGGGTGGGTATATCAAGGCGAACAGTCCCGCTACTTGAAGGCGCCGCGCGGCGAACCGAGCGCCGATCTACCGCCCTATGCGCATGTGCTGTTTCTGCAGAACCATGACCAGATCGGCAACCGGGCCTTCGGCGAGAGGTTGACGTCGCTGGTACCCGCGGTAGCACTGGAAGCGGCGATCGCCCTGGTGTTCCTATGCCCCCAAATTCCGATGTTGTTCATGGGAGAAGAAACCGGATCGCGTACACCGTTTCTGTTCTTCACCGACCATGCCGATGACTTGGCCGACGCGGTGCGCGAGGGACGTCGGCAGGAATTCGCCGGCTTCGCGGAATTCGCTACCCCCCAACATCGAGACCGCATCCCCGATCCGAACGCACGGGAAACATTCGAAAGCTCCGTCCCGCGGCCAGGCGGGGCCGGGCGATTTGAATTCTACCAGCGATTGATCGGATTGCGGATGCGACACATCGTTCCTGTTTTGCAGGGATCTGCGTCGGTCGGGGCGGAGGCAATCGGCCCCAAAGCGGTGCGGGCATGCTGGCGCATGGGCAACGGTGCGCTGCTCACAATTGTAACAAACTTCGGGGAGACCGCAGTGCCATATTCGACACCGGCTGGAATGCTGCTGTTTAAAACGAGTGAATCTTGCCCGATGACAGCCGCCTATCTAGAGGCCCTGAAGCATGAGTGATGACGTCGTCAGAGACCTCGCTCGGCGGGCTGGTATCGCCGTGGAGTGGCAGGATCACGCGGGACAGGCCCGCGTCGTCTCTCCGCCGGTCCTCCGCCTGGTATTGGCGGCGGTGGGTTTGCCGGCCGCCACAAGTCGCCAGATCTCGGGCAGCCGCCGTTTGCTCACGAAGCGAAGCGGATTTGCCGACCTGCCGCCCCTGGTTACGGCCGTGGCGGGCCGCCCGACGCGCCTGGACGTGGGCGGCAGCGAGTCGCAGCAGGCAGAGCTCGCCCTGGAAAACGGCGAGGTTCGGCGGGTCGCTTTGCTGCCCGCACGCGGCCGCTTGCGCATCCCCGCGATCGCAGAGATCGGCTATCACCGGCTTAGGATCGAAGATCGGGAGATTGTGCTGGCAGTGTCGCCCGCACGGTGCCGCTCGATCGAGGATGTTGTGCCCGATGCACGCCTGTGGGGTCTGGCGGCACAGCTCTATGGATTGAGCCGCCGCGGCGATCTGGGCATCGGCGATTTGGCCGGGGCGGCCGACTTGGCGCGGTCCGCCGGAGTAAAGGGCGCCGATGCGATTGCGTTAAGTCCCATGCACGCGCTGTATGCCTCCGACCCGTCTCGTTTCGGGCCCTACTCGCCATCCAGTCGCTTGTTCATGAACCCGCTTCATGCCGCACCCGAACTGGTGTTTGGCCCAACAGCGGCAGTAGATCCGCCTGTATCGAACGGCTTGATCGACTGGCCGTCAGTGGCGGCAGCTAAATACGCCCTGCTGCGCAAGTCATTCGAATCATTCCAGGATAGCAGTGAGTGGGATGGGGCGCTGGGTGCGGATTTCGCGCGGTATCGGGCGGAACAGGGGCCTCTGCTTTACGAGCACGCTTGTTTCGAGGCGCTGCAGGCCGCCCGCACGCCGCAACACGAGTGGCGGCAGTGGCCGGTCGATCTGCGCGACCCCCGTGGGGCGGGGGTCAGCTTCTTCGCGGCCGCACACCTAGACACGATTTTGTATCATCAATTCCTGCAATGGATAACCGATCGCTCCTTAGCGGCGGCCCAGGCGGTTTCCCGCAGCGCTGGGATGCGGATCGGGCTGATCGGAGACTTGGCCGTTGGTATGGATCCGAACGGCAGCCATGCATGGAGCCGGCAAAGCGACACGCTGCTCGGCCTTACCATTGGCGCCCCGCCCGATTTGCTGAACCCGCGCGGACAAAACTGGGGTCTGACCGGGTTCTCGCCGCGAGCGATGGAAGAGAACGGCTATGCGCCATTCCTGGCGACGCTTCGTGCGGCGATGCGCCACGCAGGCGGAATTCGTGTCGATCATGCGATGGGATTGGCGCGTCTATGGCTTATCCCGGAAGGGGCATCGCCCGCCGATGGGGCTTACCTAAATTATCCGGTCGGAGATTTGTTGCGCCTGTTGGCGTTGGAGTCGGTCCGACACAACGTGGTCGTGATTGGGGAAGACCTTGGAACCGTGCCCGAGGGTTTTCACGATATGCTGGAACAGAGCGGAATCCATGGCATGCGGGTCCTTTGGTTCGAGCGTGACGCGCAAACGGGATTCGTTCCGCCACGGGGTTGGGGCAGTACTGATGTGGCGATGACCTCTACCCACGACCTGCCGACCGTGGCGGGGTGGTGGTCGGGCAGCGATATCGATGTGCGCCACAAATATGGTCGATTGGGCGAGGGCGTCGAACCCGAATCGATTCGCGAGGAGCGGGCCGCGGATCGGCCAAGGCTATGGAGTGCGTTCGTGCGCGAGCACGTTGGGGACGGACCAGTGCCCTCACCGGACGACACCGATCGCGTCGTGGACGCGGCAGTGCGTTTCATCGCAAAGACAGAGGTTCCGCTCTCCTTGATTCCGCTGGAGGATTTGCTGGGCCAGAGAGATCAGCCCAACCTTCCCGGCACGGTGACTGAACATCCTAACTGGCGAAGGAGACTGCCGTTGCCGGCCGACGAGGTTCTCACGAACGAAGCGGTTGCGCGCCGGATCGATTCTGTGGCCGCGGAGAGGCCTCGCCAATGATCCCTCGGGCGACGATGCGTCTACAAATGCATCGGGATTTCACCTTCGCAGATGCGGCCGCGCTTGTTCCATACTTGGTCTCTCTTGAGATCAGCCACGTCTATTCCTCGCCGATCCTGAAGGCGCGCCCGGGATCGATCCATGGCTACGACGTGGTTGATCCCACGACGGTCAATCCTGAACTGGGGGGCGAAAGCGGCTTTCGAAGCTTTGTCAAAGTGCTGCGGGCGGCCGGGTTGGGGCTGGTCGTCGATATCGTTCCGAACCATATGGCGGTTGGTGGGACGGATAATCCATGGTGGACCGAATTGCTCCGCCATGGTCGGGCTAGCCGTTATGCGCAGTTCTTTGATGTGGACTGGGAAACCGACGACATAGACTTGCGCGGGAAGGTGCTCGCCCCCTTTCTAGGTCGGCCCTATGGCGAGGCATTGGACGCCGGGGACATACGGCTGGCTCAGTCGCCGATCGGGGAGCCGGTCGTTCGTTACTTCGACAGCGAATTTCCCATCGATCCGACGGACTATGCGCATATCGCCGAATGCGGGCTGGAATCGTTCGATCCGTCTAATCGCAGCGGGCGTTGCCAGCTTCATACATTATTGGAGCGGCAGCATTACCGCCTGGCATGGTGGGGCGTGGCCGGAGACGAGATCAACTGGCGCCGATTCTTTGACATCAACGGGCTGGCGGGTTTGCGGATTGAGGTGCCGGAGGTTTTCGAGGAAACCCATGCCACCCTGTTCCGCCTGTACGCCGACGGCCTGATCGACGGGTTTCGTGTCGATCACGTTGATGGCCTTTCCGATCCGCCGGGCTATTGCAGGCGACTTCGGCAGCGGCTGAAAGATCTGGCGCCGGACCGGCATGCCTATCTGGTGATTGAAAAAATCCTCGGTGCGGGTGAGGTTTTGCCGACTGACTGGGGTGT
>DAIEHR010000181.1 GCA_027353465.1 Acetobacteraceae bacterium
GCTCCTGATCGTCAACCGGCACGAACCATGACGGGCCTTCAGATTGCGCCGAGCCGCCCCCGCGGGGCTGTTAGCCGACAACCTTCAACCCCGAGCGGAACTGCTTGGCTAACTCGCGGTAAACGATGGCGTTGCGGTCGAAGCGGGCCCGTTCGTCGGCGTCCATCACCCGGCGCAGCTTGGCCGGCGCGCCGGTCCATAGCTCATTCGGTCCGATCACCTTGCCGGGGGTCAGCAGGCCGCCGGCACCCAGCATGCCGCCTTCCTCGATCACCGCGCCATCCAGAACCGTTGCGCTGATCCCCACAAATGCTCGGTTTTTCAACGTGCAGGCGTGGATGACGGCGTTGTGCCCGACGGTGACATCGTCGCCGATGTGGGTGTCCATGCCGCCGGAGTCGATGTGGATGACGGTGCCGTCCTGGATGTTGGTACGGGCGCCGATGCGGATGATGCCCATATCGCCGCGCACCAGGCAGTGGAACCAGATGCCGGTTTCGGACCCGATGACCACGTCGCCGATCACCGCCGCGGTGGGGGCGATGAAGGCGTCGGGGGCGATCTGGGGCGTGACGCCATTCAACGAGAAGACGGTGCCGTAAGGCCAGGACTCAGTCATGTCTCAACTCCGCGCGGGATGCAGGCCCAGCATCAGGGCGATGTTTTGAACGGCGGCGCCGGAGGCACCCTTGCCGAGGTTGTCCAGTCGGGCGACCAGTACCGCCTGGCGGTGCTTCTCGTTGGCGTGAACGGTCAGTTCCAGCCGGTCGGTGTCGTTCAGTGCCTGTGGTTCCAGCTTGCCGTCCTTCTGAGGCGGTACGACGCGCACCAGGTCGCAGCCGGCATAACGCGCTTCCAGCGCAGCCTGCAGGTCGGCGCCGGTAGGCTTGCCGGGCAGGGTGTCCAGGTGCAGCGGGACCGACACCAGCATGCCCTTCAGGTAATGCCCGACGGAGGGCACAAAGATCGGCCTCCGCGTCAGGCCGCCATACCGCGCGGTCTCGGGGACGTGCTTGTGTTCCAGCCCCAGGCCGTAAAGTTCGAAGGCCGGTCCGCCGGTTTCCTCGTGCGCCTGGATCATTGCCTTGCCGCCGCCGGAATAGCCCGACACGGCATTGATCGTAATAGGATAGTCGGCGGGGATCAGCCCGGCATCGACCAGCGGGCGGATCAGGCCGATCGCCCCAGTGGGGTAGCAGCCGGGATTGGCGACGTTCCTCGCCTTGGCGATGCGGTCGGCCTGGCCGGGGGCCATTTCCGCGAAACCGTACACCCAGTCGGGATCGACCCGGTGAGCGGTGCTGGCATCCAGCACCTTGGGCGCGGCATTGCCCAGCGAGGCAGCCATGGCGGCGGATTCCTTGGCGGCGTCGTCCGGCAGGCACAGGACGATCAGATCCACCTCGGCCATGATATCGCGGCGGGCGGAAGGATCGCGGCGACGGTCGTAAGGCAGGCTTTTCAGCGTGACGCGGGGCATGGCACCCAGGCGTTCGCGGATGCCCAGGCCGGTGGTGCCTGATTCGCCGTCGATAAAGACCGTTGTCATGTGTCGCGATGCTCCTTCCTTGGGCCCGAAGGTCGCGGGGTGGCGGGGGAAAAGCAAGAGGGTTCGGCGCGGGGCTGGTGTGTTGCGCTTGACATGGGGGTGGCAGGCAACTACCTAGCGCGCCTTCGAGTTTGCCCAGGGTTAGTATTGCGTCATGAGAGTCCGTAACAGCCTGCGTTCCGCCAAGGTCCGCGACAAAAACTGCCGCGTGGTCCGTCGCCGTGGGCGGGTCTATGTGATTAACAAGAAGAACCCGCGCATGAAGTGCCGCCAGGGCTAAGCAGCCGGGCCGCTTCGGGTTTCGCCCCTTCGCCTTAACATCGCCATGACTTTGCGCTCGAACTTGGCGTTGATCGCCAGGGCGCAAAGCTGCGCGGCAATAAGGCTTGCAGCGACGTAAACCACTCCGCTGGTTTCGGTCTGCGTGGCAAAGTGCCCGCCCAGCAGCGTGAAACCCCGCATAACGAAGGGGTGGAACAGATACATCGCATAGGACGCGTCGCCCAGCCGCATCAGGCCGCGCGCGGTTGTTCCCATGCGATCCGGCCGAGGGTTGGACACCGCTGCCGCCACCAGCATCGCCCCGGGCAGACCGAACGACACCGCGCGTTCCGCGACAGGGCCACCAGCCAGCCGGTGCAACCAGACAACGGCAATCGCGACCAGCGCTATGCGCGCCCACCCCGACAGGGCGAAGCCCCGGGAAACCGCCAGCGCGAGGCCCATGCCGAACACGAATTCCAGGACGATCGGATCGGACCAGAATTGCAGCGGCAGTATGTCGAAGCCCACGACTTGGCCGAACCCCACCAGCAGGCACAATGCCGCCGCACAGCCCGCCACCGCCGCAACGCGAGGCAGCAGCAGGAACGGCGTCATCGCCAGGTAGAAGAACATCTCGTAGTTCAGCGTCCAGCCCAGGCCCAGCGCGGGTTCAAGCAGGCCGTCCGAACGGGCGAACGGAATGAACAGGTAGCTGGCCAGGATGTATGCCGGGCCTCCGATTTCGCCATGGATCGCCGATCGCCGCAGCAGCGTCATCGCCAGGAACAGCGTCGTTAGCGCCCAATACAATGGCACGATCCGCGTCAGCCGGCGGAGCAGGAACTGGAGAGTGCCGCCCTGCTGGCCGAACAGCCTGCCCGACGCATGGACGATGACGAAGCCGGAAATGACGAAGAAGATATCAACGCCCGCGATCCAGGGCATCGACGCGGTCGCCCGAGCGATTGCTCCGCTTGGGTCGCGGCCGGCGACGATGGCGTCATTGGCGATGTGGAAGAACGCAACCGCCCCGGCTGCGATGGCCCGCAGTGCCTGAACCCAGGGGAACAGCTTCGGGCGCGGGGCGTCAGGCAGGGGCGTTGTCGCCCGCGGGCCAGGAATCATAAGCACTCCGTCCATATGCGCTGCCGGGGGACGGTCCGCCACGGGAGCCGAGCCGCGGTTCCTAGCGTGTTTCTCGCTGCCAAGCGATGGTGCCGAAATCCTTGCCCGCCGGGGACTTCGGGTTTATGCCCGGCTCCTGCTGCGAACAGGATAACCGAATGGCTTCTTCCGACGGCCCCGTGCCTGGATCGACGGCGGCGGCCGGTGGCGATCGGGGCACCATCCTGGCCTACCGCGATCGTCTGATCCCCCTGTCCGAACTCCATTTTCTGCGTCGGCTTTACGTCGGATTCGAGCGGCTGCGACCGCTGTGGATCGGCCGCACGCGGGATGACGGGCTGGCGGATCTGGGCGGCGAGGCGGCGTTTCTCGGCCGCGAAGGCATTCTGGGCACGATCGACCGGGAGTTGTTCAAGCACCTCGGAATCCTGCCACCGGTTCCGGATTTGCGGGCGTCGCGGCCGCTGCTGGTTCACGCCCATTTCGGTCGCGGGGGCGCCCTGGCCCTGCCCATCGCCCGGGCGCTGAAAATCCCCCTGGTCGTCAGCTTCTATGGCGCCGATGCGACCAAGGATAAGCAATACCGCAAGCGTTTCCCCCCCACCATTTTCCAGCGCCGGCTGCATGCGATGCAGAACGAGGCGGCGCTGTTCCTGTGCGTCTCCGGTTTCATCAAGGAACAACTGCTGGCGCGCGGGTTTCCGTCCGAGAAGCTGCTGGTGCAGCACTCCGGGGTCAACATCGACCCCGAATATGGTCCGGACGATAAGGCAGCACCATTGTACGTGATGTTCGCCGGCCGGTTCGTGGAGAAAAAGGGCGTCCCGTCGCTGATCGAGGCAGTACGCCGCCTGGAAGCCGAGGGCCGCACCGTCCGGCTTGTTCTGGTCGGCGAAGGTCCGATGGAGCAGGAACTTCGGCAGGCGGCCCGTGCGTTGAAGCAGGTCGAATTCATGGGCTGGATGCCGAATCATGAGCTGCGCCGCTGGATGCGCGGCGCGCTGGCGTTGTGCGTACCCAGCCAGCGGGCGTCGGCCGGCGATGCCGAGGGCTTGCCGACGGTGGTGATCGAGGCAATGGCCGCCGGCACGCCGGTCATCGGCTCGCGCCATGCCGGCATCGGCGAGGCGGTGGAGCATGGCAAGACCGGCTTCCTGATCCCCGAACAGGACCCCGACGCGCTGGCGGCGGCCCTGCGGCGGCTGATGGACGAACCCGGGCTGCGCCGCGACCTGGGGGAGAACGCCCGTCAGGCCGCCGTGGACAATTTCGAAATGTCCGCCCAATCCCGCCGCCTGGAGCAGCGGCTGCTCGGTGTAATCGCTGCTGCGTCAGCTTAGGGTCGCTTTCGCCCAGGCGATCGTCCGCTCCAGCCCCGTCTCGAACCCCGTGCGCGGCACCCATCCCAGCGTTTCCGCCGCTCGGCTTACCGCCACCACCGATACCGGCACGTCCAGCGGGCGGCCGGGCTTCCAGCGCAAATCCAGCTTCCTGCCCATCTGCCGCTCGATGGCGGCGATGATGTCGCGCAGGCTGCGGCCCTGGCCGCTGCCGATGTTGAACACCCGTTCGCAGCCAGTATCGTTCGCCGCCACGACCAGCGCGTCCACCACGTCCTCAACAAACACGAAGTCGCGGACCACCGAACCATCGCCCCAGATCTCGACCGGTTCTTCACGCAGCGCTCGGGCGATCAGGGCGGCGATGACGCCCTGGTTTTTCAGCGCGACCTGATATGGTCCGTACGGGTTAGTGATGCGCAACACCCGGAAGTCCAACCCGTGCAGGTGGCGGAACAGCGCCAGGTATTTTTCGATCGCCAGTTTGCTGATGCCATAGGCGCAGATCGGGTCGGTCGGCGCAGTCTCCGGCGTGGGGATTTGCGCCGCCTTGCCATAGATCGTGCCGCCCGAGGAGGAGAAGACCACCCGTTTCACGCCGGCCTTGCGGCAATGGTCCAGCAGCGCCAGCGTCGGGACCACGTTCTTCTGGACGTCACCGATCATATCCAGGTCGGCTGCTTGCGGCATCGTGGCATGAACAAGGTGGTAAACGACGTCGAACGACTCGATCGCGGCACACGTCGCCGCCGTGTCGGTGAAGTCGCCCTCGATCCAGTCGATATCGCGCAAGTCATCAGGAAACAACCGACGGCGCCCGAACGCGCGGACGCGGTGACCGGACGCGGACAGGCGCCGACAGAGGTTCGTGCCGATGAACCCACCGCCGCCAAGCACGACGCAGGAGGGCTTTTGAGTGACCATCAGGCCCTCCAGATTGGGCGCGGAACATGATCCAGGGACTTGCTGGACGCAAGGGAAACCGGCGTAGGCCGGCGTTCTACCCCCAAGGCGCTTCGGCAACGGCATTGCGCCCGGCGATGCGCCCAAAGGCGAGGCACTCCCCCAGGTTTCCGGTCCCCTGGTACAGGTAGCCGTAGATCGATCCAAGTTCGCCCGAACTATATAGCCGGGGAATCGGCGTGCTGTCGGGCCGGACGATCTGCGCCCGTTCGTTGCGCCGTGGGCCGCCCTGGGTGTTCAGCATCGAGGGCGACAGTTCTACCGCATAAAACGGGCCTTCGACGATGGGGTTCAGCATCAGGGTGCGATTGAACTCCGTGTCGCGACCCATTTGGC
>DAIEHR010000197.1 GCA_027353465.1 Acetobacteraceae bacterium
CGCAGGCGATGTAGCCCTCGCGGGCGAAGCGGCGGGCGATGGCGCCGCCGGTTGAATCTCCAGCCCCGATGACCAGGGCGACTTTGGATTGTGGCATGGACGTCCTTCCATGATATTATTATGAAAGTCTGTCTGGATGCCGCCGGGAAGTCAATCCCGCTCGGCTGGCTCGCCCGGCTGGCCCGCTCGGCTGGCCCGCCCGGTTGGCCCGCCCGGCTGGCCCGCGCGGCTGGCGCGCTTTCCCGTTGGTCGGTTGATATGCGTCAATATGACCCCTCCTGAGTACGTCAACATAGATTGACAAATGGGAGGTGCGACTGTGCGTATTGTCCTGATCCATCCGAATTACCATTCGGCCGGCGCGGAAATCGCAGGCAACTGGCCCCCAGCCCACCGCCGCACCGGCCCAAGCCGGGGAATGGGTTGCCGCGGCAGACGGCACGCGCAAGGCGATGGCCAGGATTCCGGTATCGGTCATGGCGCGCGGCACCAGCGGCGAGCGGACGGACGGCGGTTGTTCCGCGCACTGGTGCCGGATCGGGCGCGGGTCACGCAGGCAGCCTGTTCGGCCAGCGGGGATGCTGTCTGCCGTTTCGTCATGGATTGGCACCACGCGGTGAAACCGCATCAATCCCTGTGAGCGCCGGCGTGTCCTGTGCCATAAGCCCCCGACCTGGGATCGCGGAGTCGGATGGATGCAGCCCTCGCTTTGGGACTGGAACGTGGCGGTATTCTGTCGGAACGAACAGGCCTCGATTGGCCGTTGCATCGAAAGTATCGCCCTGGCCGGGGGCGACAAGCGCACACTGATCACCCTGATCGTCAACGGGTCCACCGACGCCAGCGCCGCGACCGCCCTGGAAGCCGCCAGGCGATGCGGAGCGCATCTTGCCGTTTATACAATTCCGCATGGCGACAAGGCCAATGCCATGAACCAGTTCTATTACGAACTGCGGGAGAGCGCGGCTTACTACTTCTTCGTCGATGCCTACGCAAAGATCGGTGCCTCGGCGTTGAGCGAACTGGAAACCTGTCTGGCGACAAGGCCGGATGTCACGGCGGCTACCGGCGTCGCGGCGAACGGACGGACCATGAGCCGCAACTCCGCGCCGACGCTGGCCTGGGGCGGGCATCTGCATGGCCAGCTGCATGCGCTGCGGCGGGAATTCGTCGATCGGCTGGTCGGCCGGGGTATCCGCGTGCCGATCGGGTTGTATTGTGGCGACGGGCTGGTGGGGTCGATGGCGATGCACGACCTTGACC
Organism: Acetobacteraceae bacterium; assembly: GCA_027353465.1. GTDB lineage: Bacteria > Pseudomonadota > Alphaproteobacteria > Acetobacterales > Acetobacteraceae > Rhodopila. The sequence continues at coordinate 1,264 of DAIEHR010000197.1, forward strand.
CGTTGCATATCGAGTGGAAGACCCAGCGGATCGGCGGCAGCCCTGGCGCGACCTATGAAATCCCGGTGCTGTCGCCGTTCCGGCTGGAGGACCTGAAGCGGCAGTTTCACCGCAAGGTCCGCCAGATGCGCGGGCGGCTGGAAAACCTCGCGATCCGGGGAATCGTGTACGAGCACGGCTACGAGGGGCTGCCGGAGTATGCCGACGACATGATCCTGTCGTATCTGGCCAAAAATCCGGAGCCGCGCCAATCTCCGATCGATCGGCCATTTCAGGCATTGGCGCTGCGGCAGATCCGGGCATCCAGCCGCCCGGATCCCGAGCGGCTGAAGCCGGTGCTGCTGGAGAGGGTTTAGGTCGAAATCAGCTTTTGCCGGCGTAGCTTTTCGCCATGCCCTCGCCGGGTTCCGCCTGGGGGCCAAACGGCATGATCGGATAGCGCAGGCCGGCTTTCGCCAGACCCTGCAAACCGGTCACCGCGCGGTGCAGATCGGCCGGGGGGCAGGCCATCAGCATCTCATCGTCCGCCACCCCGCCGTAGCGGCGTTCGGCGTAGCACGGGATCGACAGGCTGACCTTCTTGTTCTTCAGCGCGCTGCCCCAGCTATCGGCGCAGGCGCTTTCCCCGGTGATGCTGAAATCGTAACGCTGGTAGTTGCGCCATTGCAGGCCGTTGATGAACAGGATCATCTGCGCGGGGTTGCCGTAGAACAGGCACACGTCGGGCGGGCTGAGCCGGCCGGTGCGCAGCGGGGAGATCGCCAGCCCGTGATAGGTGCCGGGGGTCACGCGCGGCATCTGGGCCTGATGCGCGGCGGAGGCGGTGCGGTTCTCGAACCAGACGCCCTCCATCTTCCGGCCGGAGGTATAGATTTCGCCCGGGGCGTCCAGGCCGATCACGCTGCTGCAGCTTGAGAACGGCGGGACGTTTTCGGTGGTGATCCCCAGGGTGAAGCCGGCCATGCGCGACTGGGTCACCAACTGGCAGGTGGAATAGGTCTTGCCCTTGGCAGGGCGGCGCAGCCCGGGAACGGCCTCCATCTCCGCGACGTCGGCGAACAGTTTCATGCCGATGGGGAAGGTGCGCAGGCGCAGCAGTTGGTTCAGTTGTTCGGCCAGATCGGCGATGGTTTTGCCGTCCAGCGCCGGGGTGTCCATGGCTTGGGTGTCGGGCATATCGTTCATGGGATGGTTCCTCCGGCCCGCATGCTGGCATGGCCGAAGGAAACTGTCATCGCCGACGGGCGGAGGTTAGGCCCCGTGGCGGACGTGCGGCCGTCCGAACGCGCGGGCAAAGCGCCGCAGGCCGGCCATTTGCTGCTGCGCCCATGTGCCGGTTGCCAGCGCTTCCTCGCCCGACGGGTCGCCGGTCGGCACATAGTCGCGGGAGAAATCCGCCGTTCCAAACAGCATGTCCCACCACGGCAGCACCGAACCGTAGTTGCAACTGCGATCCCCCGCCCCGAGTATGCCGTGATGGGCGCGATGGAACCGGGGGGAGATCAGCAGGCGGTCCCCCAGCCAGCCAAACGACAGCCGGACATTGGCGTGTGACAGCGATTCCAGGAAGCGCAGCATCAGCACCAGAAGCGGAAACTGCAACGGCGGGACGCCGATCAGCAACGCGATGACGCCGAACCATACAAACGCGATCAGGTCGTCCAGCACATGGTTGCGGTCATCCGACCAGAACGTCATCTGACGCTGGGCG
>DAIEHR010000207.1 GCA_027353465.1 Acetobacteraceae bacterium
GACGGACAGCCCCTGTCATGACGCTCCCGCGCGCTCAGCCTGGCGGTTTCACCATCCGGCCCGCAAGCCCCGCCGACATTCCGGCGTTCCTGCGCCTGATCCGCGGCCTGGCCGACTACGAACGCCTGTCGCACGAATTCACCGCCACGGAAGCCGGCCTGCACGCGGCGCTGTTCGCCCCGCAACCCCGCGCCCATGCCGTCCTGGCCGACATTGACGGTAGATCCGTCGGGCTCGCCCTGTTCTACTACACGCTGTCCACCTTCAAGGCCCGGTCGAACATCTTCCTGGAAGACCTGTTCGTGGAACCGGACCATCGCGGCAGCGGGATCGGCCTCGGGCTGATGCGGCACCTGGCGGCGCGGACAGTGGCCGAACAATGCGGGCGGCTGGAATGGCGCGTGCTGAACTGGAACCAACCTTCCATCGACTTTTACCAGCGGATCGGCGCCGAACAGATCACCGATTGGCAAACACGAACCTTGGATGGCGACGCCCTCGTCTCCCTCGCGAAAGGAAATTCCTATGGCTGACCAGGCATTCGACGTGATCGTTCTAGGCGGCGGCCCGGGCGGCTATGTCGCGGCAATCCGGGCGGCGCAGCTCGGTATGAAGGCGGCGGTGGTGGAGCGGGAGAATTTGGGTGGAATCTGCCTCAACTGGGGCTGCATCCCGACGAAGGCGCTGCTGCGGACCAGCGAAATCAATCACCTGATGCACCACCTGCCGGATTTCGGGTTTGAAGCGGTTACGCCGAAGTTCGATATCGCCAAGGTCGTGAAGCGCTCGCGCGGCGTGGCCAAGCAGTTGTCCTCGGGCGTCGCGCATTTGTTGCGCAAGAATAAGGTCACGGTCTTTGATGGGTCGGGTAAGCTGGCGGGCAAGCAAACCGTGGCCGTTACCAAGGACGGCAAGGACGTTGCCACACTGAAAGCCCCGCACATCATCCTCGCCACCGGCGCCCGCGCCAGACAGCTTCCGGGGATCGAGGCTGACGGCAAGCTGATCTGGTCGTACCGCGAAGCGATGGTGCCGACGATGATGCCGAAGTCGCTGCTGGTCATCGGGTCCGGCGCGATCGGGATCGAGTTCGCCAGCTTCTATCTGAACATGGGCGCGGCGGTGACGGTGGTGGAAGTGCTGCCCCGGATTCTTGCTGTCGAGGACGAAGAGATTTCGACGTTCGCGCATAAGGCGTTCGAGAAGCAGGGCATGAAGATTATGACCGGCGCCACGGTCAAAAGCGTCAAGAAGGGTTCGGATAACGTGACCGTTACGGTCGAAGCCGGCGGCAAGAGCCAGGATATCACGGTGGATCGGGTGATCTCCGCTGTCGGTATCGTTGGCAACGTGGAAGATTTGGGGCTGGAAGGCACCGGTGTGAAGGTCGATCGGACGCATGTGCTGATCGACGAATATGGCCGCACCGGCGAACCGGGGGTTTACGCGATCGGCGACATCGCCGGCCCGCCCTGGCTGGCGCACAAAGCCAGCCATGAGGGCGTGATCTGCGTCGAAAAGATCGCCGGCGTGAAAGACGTGCATCCGATGGACGTGCGCAACATCCCCGGCTGCACCTATTGCCGGCCGCAGGTGGCATCGGTGGGGCTGACCGAGGCGAAGGCGAAAGAGGCCGGCTACGAGGTCAAGGTCGGCCGCTTCCCGTTCATCGGCAACGGCAAGGCGATCGCGATGGGGGAGCCGGAGGGTCTGGTCAAAACCGTCTTCGACGCCAAGACCGGGGAGTTGCTGGGCGCCCACATGATCGGCGCCGAAGTCACCGAGATGATCCAGGGCTACACCATCGCCAGGACGCTGGAAACGACCGAAACCGATCTGATGCACACGGTATTCCCGCATCCGACTGTCAGCGAAACGATGCATGAGGCGGTGCTGAGCGCCTACGGACGGGCGATTCACTTCTGACCACAAGCCGGCCCGCATTCTCCGTCATGGCCGCGACACGCGCGGCCATGACGGCAAATATCGGGCGTCAAAACGCCCCGACGCACGGCACCCTCGACGAAGGGACCGTTCGTGGGCAACAATCGGGGGAACGTCCGACAAGAAGGAAACCCCGTCATGCGCTTCGGCCTGCTCTACGAACTCCAGTTGCCCCGTCCCTGGGACGAATTCGCCGAACACCGCATGATTCACGACGCCCTGGCCGAGGTCCAACTTGCCGACCAACTCGGTTTCGACTGTGTTTGGGCAAACGAGCACCACTTCCTGGAGGAGTACTCCCACAGTTCCGCACCCGAAGTGTTCCTGGCCGCCGCCGCCGCCCGAACCAAGAACATCCATGTCGGCCATGCCGTCGTGCTGTCCCCGCCCGGCTACAATCCCCCCGCCCGGGTCGCGGAACGAATCGCCACGCTGGACCTGGTTTCAAGCGGGCGGGCAGAGTGGGGCACCGGCGCATCGTCCTCGCGGAGCGAACTAGAGGGCTTCGACATCGACGCCGCCCAGAAGAAGGCGATGTGGGCCGAGGCCACCGAACAGACCGCCAACATGCTGGCGATGTCACCGTATCCGGGGTTTCAGGGCCAGTTCTTCTCGATGCCCGCGCGCAACGTGATCCCCAAGCCTTACCAGAAGCCGCATCCGCCGATCTGGGTCGCGTGTTCCAACCGCGAGACCATCCACACCGCCGCCCGCAACGGTATCGGCGCGCTGGCCTTCGCCTTCGTCGATCCCGAGGAAGCGTCGAAATGGGCCGGCGAATACTACGACATCATCAAGTCGGAGGAATGCGTGCCGATCGGCCACAGCGTCAACGCCAACATCGCGATGGCGACCGGATTCTCGGTGCATGAATCGGAAGCCGAGGCAATGGCGCGCGGCCAGGAAGGCTTTCAGTATTTCGGCTTCGCGCTGGGGCACTTCTACGTCTATGGCCAGCACAAGCCGGGCGTGACCAATGTGTGGGACCGGTTCGAACGCGCCCGCGACAAGTTGCCGCCGACCAAGGGCAACGGCATCGGCACGCCGGAGCAACTGATCGGCCGCATGAAGCAGTATCAGGACGCCGGGATCGATCAGGTGATCTTCATCCAGCAGGCCGGCCGCAACACCCACGAACACATCGTCGCGTCGCTGGAACTGTTCGCCGACAAGGTGATGCCTGAACTGAAGGCCGGCCAGGCGGAGCGCGACGCTCGCAAGCAGGCCGAACTGGCGCCCTATATCGAGGCGGCGATGAAGCGGAAAAAGTGGATGGCCCCGTTGACCGAGGACCAGATCCCGACCGTCGCCGCCTATGGCCGCACCGTGGTGGCTGGAGGCCCGGTTGCCGGCGCGTTGGCTGCCCGCCGTGGCGGCGGCATCGAAATCCCCACCGAGGACCTGGCGGAGGTCCCGGGGGACTAGGCAGCAGGCGGCGGGGAAGCGGGCGGGCGGTCAAACTGGTTGACAACCGCCCCCCCGGTCCCTACCCCGCCGCGTCTCATGAATGCCTGAAAGTTCCTTTATGTCCCGCCGCAAACCTCGCGGCCGCCCGCTCGACGGGTGGCTGATCATCGACAAGCCGGCCGGGGTGACCAGCACCGACGTGGTCAACCGAGTCAAACGTATCTTCGACGCCCAGAAAGCCGGCCACGGCGGAACGCTAGACCCGCTGGCGACCGGCCTGCTGCCCGTCGCGTTCGGCGCCGCCACCAAGACCGTGCCTTACGTCATGGACGGTACCAAGCTGTACCACTTCACCCTGAAATTCGGCGAAGCCCGCGACAGCGACGACTCCGACGGAGAGGTGACGGAAACCAGCGACGTCCGCCCGGACGACGCGGCGATCCAGGCCGCCCTGCCCGCTTTCCGCGGCGCCATCATGCAAGTGCCGCCGGTGTTCTCCGCCATCAAGGTCGCTGGCGAGCGCGCCTATGACATGGCGCGCGAAGGTCGGCCGCCCGTACTGGAAGCCCGCCCCGCCCGCGTGGACCGGTTCGAGCTGATCGCCCGCCCCGATGCCGATACGGCGGTGTTCGAGGTCGCGTCCGGCAAGGGCGTCTATATGCGCAGCCTGGCCCGCGATCTGGCCAAGGCGTGCGGAACAGTGGGGCATATCGCGGCGCTGCGGCGGCTGCGGGTGGGCCCGTTCCTGGAACATCACGCGATTCCGCTGGACAAACTGCGCGAAGCGGACGATGAGACGCCGGCTTCCCCGGACCTTTTGCTTCCGGTCGCGACCGCGCTGGCCGACATCCCGGCGCTGGCCTTGACCGAGCAGGAGGCCGCCGACCTGAAACACGGCCAGCCAATCAGTCTGGTCGCGCTGATGGGCCGGATTCCGGCGTCGGCTGATCCTAATGGTGGGTTGGCCCGTGCGATGGCGGGGGGCCGCGTGATCGGGTTGTGTCGTCTCGAAGACGGCACGCTGAAGCCCGAACGGGTTCTTTGAACCCCGCACGCGTCCTGTCCACTCATACCCAAGGAGAAAAACGATGTCGCAGTCACCCGAGGTTCGCTCGGCGATCATTACTGAGTACAAGACCGGCGAAAACGATACCGGCAGCCCGGAAGTTCAGGTCGCCCTGATTTCGGAACGCATCAACAGCCTGACCGAACATCTGAAGATCCACGCGAAGGACTTCCATTCGCGCCGCGGCCTGCTGATGCTGGTTGGACGCCGCCGCCGCCTGCTGGACTACCTGAAGAAGAAGAACGCGACCCGCTATCAGACACTGATCGGGAAGCTAGGCCTGCGTCGCTAGACCGTTCGCGCCATGGCCGGGCACGACCCGTCCATGGCGCCAGGACCTGGCCTGCCTCACAATAATGCTAGCCAGCGGTGGGAATGATCCCTATTTCCAGCGGGCTGACACTAAAGACGACCTGAACGGGGGCGGGTATTCCCCTGGCAACCCCGCGGACACGCGGTGGACACAAAGACCGCCGATCCGGCACGCCCCGAAAGGCGCGGGACCAGCGACGGCGTTTCCGGCCACATGGCCGCGGCTGCGACCCTTCCAACGGCACGCAGCGCGCGCTCCGTGTTACCCGAGACGCCGCCACCCGCCCGCAACAGGGACCGTCCCGAGGAAGCCGTCTGGTTGTCCGCCGATTTCGCGCATCTGAAGGACGACTGAATGTTCAATTATTTCCGCAAGGAACTCGAATGGGGCGGGCGCAAGCTGGTCCTGGAAACCGGCAAGATCGCCCGTCAGGCCGATGGCGCCGTGATGATCTCCTATGGGGAAACCATCATCCTCTGCACCGCCGTGGGCGTAAAGACCGCGAAGCCGGGCCAGGATTTCTTCCCGCTGACCGTCAATTACCAGGAAAAGGCGTTCGCCGCCGGTAAGATCCCAGGTGGCTTCTTCAAGCGCGAAGGCCGGCCCAGTGAGGCGGAAACGCTCAAGAGCCGCCTGATTGATCGCCCGATTCGCCCGCTGTTCCCGGAAGGCTTCCGCAACGAGGTGCAGATCGTCGCCACGGTGCTTAGCTACGACAACGAAAATGACCCCGATGTGGTGGCCATGATCGGCTGCTCCGCCGCGCTGACGCTATCGGGCATCCCGTTCTTCGGCCCGATCGCGGCCGCACGGGTCGGATTCGAGAATGGGGCCTACATCCTGAACCCGACCGTTGAACAGATGAAGACCAGCGAGCTTGAGCTGGTTCTGGCCGGCACTTCGGAAGGCGTGCTGATGGTCGAATCCGAAGCGCGGGAGCTGTCGGAAGAGGTCATGCTGGGTGCGGTGAAGTTCGGTCATTCCGGTTTCCAGCCGGTGATCAACGCGATCATCGAACTTGCCGAACACGCTGCCAAGGAACCTTGGGCGCTGCCGGAAAAGTCCGAGGAAGAGAAGGTCCTGGCCGCCCGGGTGAACACGCTGGGCCGCGCCAGCCTGGCTGAAGCCTATCAAGAAAAAGTGAAGCAGGCGCGGTATGAGAAAGTAGGCGCCGCGAAGAAGGCCGCCGCCGCCGCGTTGACCGCCGAAGGGCTGGACGCGGACAAGGCCAAGGGTCTGTTCCACGATCTGGAAGCCGACATCGTCCGCAACTCGATCCTCGACACCGGCATCCGCATCGACGGCCGCGACACCCGCACGGTTCGTCCGATCATCGCCGAGGTCGGCATCCTGCCGCGGGCGCATGGCTCCGCGCTGTTCACCCGTGGCGAAACGCAGGCGTTCTGCGTGGCGACCCTGGGCACCGGCCAGGACGAACAGGTGGTTGACTCGCTGCTGGGCGAATACCGCGAAAACTTCATGCTGCATTACAACTTCCCTCCGTATTCGGTGGGCGAAGCTGGGCGCATGGGCTCCCCGGGCCGTCGCGAAATCGGACATGGCAAGCTGGCATGGCGGGCCATTCACCCGCTGCTGCCGGGTAAGGACAAGTTCCCGTACACCATGCGCGTGGTGTCCGAGATCACCGAGTCCAACGGCTCGTCCTCGATGGCGACGGTATGCGGCACCTCGCTGGCGCTGATGGATGCGGGCGTTCCGCTGAAGCGGCCGGTAGCGGGTATCGCCATGGGGCTGATCAAGGAAGAGAAGGGCTTCGCCGTGCTGTCCGATATCCTGGGTGACGAGGATCACCTCGGCGACATGGACTTCAAGGTGGCCGGCACCGAAGCGGGCGTGACCAGCCTGCAGATGGAC
>DAIEHR010000211.1 GCA_027353465.1 Acetobacteraceae bacterium
CGTCATCTGTCCGGGTATGCGTCGGCATCTTTCTGGATCGCCGGTTTTGGCCGTTTCATCGTGAGCTACGGCTCGTTTCTTCTACGACCACGCGACGCCCGGCGAGGGGCGAGGACTAAAATCAGGGTCCCGCATGTCCCACGGGCGGGTCGAAGCCACGAGCATCCACAATGCTTCCATGGCCGGATCAAACCCGTGGCGACGAAGCTTGTCGAATCAGGCGACCTTCCCGAGCATCATTTGCAGTCGCGCAAATCATCCTCCCGGATGTCGAACGTCCTGTCTTTCGTCAAGTCGATCGCGTACTTGTAGCAAACCCTCCCGCTTCGATCGACCACCTTCAGGTCGAAGATCCCGGGCGACACATCGCCGATGACCAGACGTTCGCCGGCGTCCCAGACGTGATCCTTGTCGTTCAATGCCTCGTTCGCTCCCCATGCGCCGCTGGAATGGGGCGCGAGGTACACGCCTGTGAAGACGGTCGAAGTGGTTTCGTTGAAGCCGATGAACCGCTCGGCAGCCGAAGCCGGATGGGCGGCCAACCCGAAAAGAAGGGCCAGCAGGACATGATCAACGCGCATGATGGCCTCGTTCCTCCGTTGGCGATTTAATCTCAGCATCCGCTATTCCCCAGAAAGCTGAACCGAGCCAATAGATCGTGGTGGAGCCGCCGTATCGCTACCGCGTCATCGCGTTGCGGCACGGGGATGTCCGCCACCAGCGTCGCCGGTTCGTTCGCGATCACAAGCAGGCGGCTCGCCATCGCCAGGGCCTGCGCGGCATCATGGGTGGACAGAAGCACCAGCATTGGGCGCCGGCGGACCCGATCGACGATACGCCCGCCCAGCGCTGCCGCCAGATTAGGGTCTAGCGATGCGAAAGGCTCATCCAGGACCAGCATGTCAGGGTCCGTCACGAACGCCCGTGCCAGCGCGACGCGTCGCGCCATGCCAAGCGACAAGGCGGAGGGCAGCAGGGCCCGCACCGACGGCAGCAGCACTTCGTCCAGCAGCCCGGCGATATCTGGCGGCGGCGCGCCTTCAGGCTGCACCAGCCGGAGGTTGTCTTCCACGGGCATCCACGGCAACAGGCGGGGCTCTTGGAACATCACCCCGATTCTGCCGGTTGCCAGGCTGACACTGCCCTCGAAATCCCGTTCCAGGCCCAGCACTATGCGAAGAATTGTGCTTTTGCCGATGCCTGAAGGGCCGAGAAGCGCTACTATTTCTCCTTTTGACGCGCTGAAAGTGACGTCCCGCAGGATTTGCCTTGGCAGGCCCCGCGGTCCGCGAAAGGTCTTCGATCGAATTTGAACCTTAAGCATGGCGGCGCCAAGCATTGACCCGGCGTTCCCACGGTTGCAGGAATGCTGTTTCGATCACCAGCATTATAGCGGCGAAGGTAAGTCCATAAGCCAGAATCCCCGCTACGTCGAAATTCTGGAAGTAAAGATTAAGTATAAAGCCGATTCCGTTTGGTCTGCCGAGCAGTTCCACAACCAGGACGATTTTCCAGGTGATGGACAATCCGCTGCGGGCGGCCGCGGCGATAAAAGGTACCAGCTGTGGCCATTCGATGTGCCGCAATCGGCGACCGCGTGGAATCCGGAAGACCGTTCCCAGCTCTTCAAAATCGCGGTCCATCGCCCGTGCGCCTTCCCGGATCGTCACGAAGACAGTTGGGGCTTTTGCAATCGCCACTGCCAGGACGGCGGCGGTATCGTTCAGGCCGACCCAGATATAGACCAACACCACAACGACCAGTACAGGCAGGTTCAGCGCAACCACAGCCCAAGGGTCCAGCAGCGCATCCACACGGGGGGATCGCCCCGCCATATACCCAAGTACTCCGCCGGCCACCATCGCCACGGTGAACGCAGCCACAACGCGTGCCAGCGTGATGGCAATGTTCCAGGGAAGCGTGCCATCGCAGAGGCCGTTCCAAGCAAACGCCACCACCGGTATCGGCCCAGGCAGGAGTTGCGGTGAGGCCGCGATATACGCTGCCGCCCACCACACCACTACCAACCCGAAAACTGAGACTGCTCGGCCGGCCTGGCCGGCTAACAGACCCGGTGCGGGTGCCGGACGCCCATCCTGAAAGTCCCGGTCAGCCATTTAGTGCGGACGGGGGCCAGAATATCCCTGGCGGCAATTGCGAAAGCCCCTGGGTGGCCCGCGGACCGCCAGTTTGCAGCAACACATCGAACAGCCGCGTCGCGGCGCGTTCCTGCGTCGCCGCGTCCGGATGGGAGACGCCCTGAACGAAGCCTTCTCGCAACCGTTGGAAGAGTCTGTCGTCGGGCGCATTCATCAGCGGCCGGATCTGCCGCCATTCGACGGATGACTTAGCCAGGGAGTCTTCGGCGAGGGACGTGGCCGTCAAGAACCCATTTATCGTGGCGGGATCCCGCTTTGCCCACTCCTCGTGGAAGACGAAGCCGACCAGGCTCATGGAACTGGGCAGACCTAAGCCGCGAGCGCAGTCGTCAACCGAGATGACACGCCGGTAGTCGGCTGCTTCCAAACGTGCGGCGAAGTTCCAGTAGGTCAGCACGGCGTCGAGTTCGCCTTGCATCAACTTCGCGTTCAGTAACGGTGGCGCACCGAAGACCACATCGGCAGCTTCGGCCAAGTCTATTCCCGCCGCTTTCTTCGCCGCCGCGCGAACCATCAGCCAGGATTTGTCCACTGGCCCGCCTGCGACTCCGAGCTTTCGATGCGCGAGGTCGGCCAGTGAATGGATCGGCGACGACTTGGAGGTCATCACCCCGCCGGTAGAACTGGAAAACGGCGCAAAGCACAACTTTGTGCCCGCTGCCCTTTGGACCGCGACGAACATCCAGTCCGACACAACGATATCGGCGGCATTCGCCATCAGGGCCACCCGTCCAGCGTCGGTGTTTGCCAGCAACGTCGTAGTCAGTGCGAAGTGATTGGCGGAATCCAGTCCGTTGCGACGGATGATGTCCGCGACCCATTGCACGGTGCCGAATTGGAGAATGCCAAGCCGCACGCTTGGCATCGGGGCTGCCAAAGCCGTGGAGGAGCCTGCCATGATCGCCAATCCAGCCCCGAGGCAACGGCGGCGCGTAAGGTCGCTTCCGTCAGAGACCTTGTTTCCATGCCGCGGAATGGCACTATCATGATGAGGTTCGAACTGTAGATGGGTCACCGCGATGCAGCCGCTCCTATCCGGAATTGTCCTGGCGCTGACACTGTCTTTGCCGTTTGCGATAGCTGCGGCCGCGGATACCGGTGATGATTATCCGACCCAGGCACGTGCTGAGTACGTGTTTGCGTGCATGGCAAGCAATGGGCAGACACAACAGGCATTGCGGCAGTGCTCGTGCTCGATTGACGTGATCGCCTCTGTCCTGCCGTATAGTCAATACGAGGAGGCCGAGACCGTGCTTCGCATGCGCCGATCAGGGGGTGGCTATCTGGCTGAGACGTTCCGTACCAGGACTGCAAACGATATCGTCCGCGACCTACAGCAGGCCCAGGCTGAAGGCGAAATTCGTTGCTTCTAGATGTTTCCTCAGGCGCGTGTGGCAGACCACGACTCCTTGAAAGTCTTCCCGTCGCTGTCCGTTACCTCCGCGCGGAACTCCGCCGCCCCATTCGGCCGGTAGTCAAAGCGGAAAGTTGGATTTTCGGAGATTGAAACGCCGCTTTCGATGCCAAGCAACAGGTCGTCACCCTGCCAGATATGCACGGTTGCAATGAAAAGCGCCGGCACGTACAGGCGGCTGACCTGGTCCATCTGCATCCCTGAATAGTTAGGGTGCCAAATCATCAGTTGCACTTCTCGGCTAGTCGCGCCCGGTGCGGGCGTGAATTGCCGGAAACGCATCGTAACCGGCGGGACAGACCCAGCTTCCTGCTTCGCCGCGGGTGCCGAACATCCGCCTGCCGCCTTCACAAACCGCTCGGTTGCGAGCAACGAGCCGTCAGCCATCGTTGCGACGGCGTGAATTTTCGTATAGGAATCGACACGAACGCGCGTTGAGATATTGCGTATGCCACTGTTCTCGCCAAGGGAGAACGCGGCAGCAACAGGTGAGGGGTTTTCGTCGATCACCAATGTGATGGTTTTGATGCGGCGGGTATCGTCATCTGGTAACAGTCTATGCAGACCGATCGGTACGACCGCGGCATCTTCGGCTCTATAGGGTGCATCGATCGACAAGATAGCGTTGCTGTCGGCGACCGGACGGCCCTTGAATATCTGCTGAGCGAGCGACGGCCATGGGTTTTCCTCGCCGGTCGGTTGTGCGCGAACCTGTCGTCCGACAAAACCAAGCGCCAGTGCCGATGCGATGGTTTGGCGCCGTGGCAGGAGTTGCGGAAATTGCATTGGTTCCTCCCTGGCTACGTTTCCTAGGATTATATTTTGTTTGGCCACACTAGCATGTCCTCCTGGGGGGTGTCTTCAGCCAGTGACTTGCCAGCCAAAAATTGCGCGCCACGGCATGGATGATAGGGGCGGGCATGAGATGCAAATGACAAGCCCGTTCACCCCGGCCCCCCCCGGCGGGAAACCAGGCCGCGTGCCGGATCGTAGGCGAAAATGGCGCCAAGCGTGAACACGACCGTGGCTATGGAAACCACAGCCAAGGATAACCAGTCGATTTCCAAGTAGAGCGCGAACCGAATGAGTTCCACCGCGTAGGTGAACGGGTTCAACCGGCAGATGAAATAGACTGCCGGACTGGATTGCTGCACCAGCCATAACGGATAAAGTGCCGAGGAGGCGAAAAACATCGGGAAGATGACGAAGTTCATCACCCCCGCGAAGTTCTCCAACTGCTTGATACCGGACGACAGCAGCATCCCTAGCGAACCCATCATCAGGCCAGATAGAATCAACGCGGGAATTACAGCCACGTAGCCCCAGGATGGTGCGCGTGATCCCCAGAACCAGGCGATCACCAGATAGGCAAACACTTGCAGCAGGGAAACCGATGTGCTGGCCAGCAACTTTCCCAGAAGCAGAAACCAGCGCGGAAACGGGCTGACGAGCAGCATGCGCATGTTGCCCATTTCCCGGTCGTAAACCATGGAAAGGGACGACTGCATGCCGTTGAACAACTGGATCATGGCGACCAGCCCTGGCGAGACATAGACGTCATACAGCACGTAGGTATCGTAGGGCGGAATGATCGAGACGCCGAGGATCTGCCGGAAGCCGGCCGCGAAGATGAAAAGCCAGACCAATGGCCTCACGATCGCGGAAATGAACCGTCCACGCTGGTGGACGAAGCGTAAAGTCTCCCGCCAGACGATACCGCGAAGGCAAATCAGGTACTGGCTGAGCGTGAAGCCCCTGGTGCTCATTCGGGTTCTCCGCTTCCGCCGCCGGTCAGGCTGAGGAACGCCGAACGCATGTCGGTGCCATGTGCAATTTCGATCACCGCGGAAACGTCGCCGGCCGCCACGACGCGGCCGCGGTGCAGCACGACGACGGCGTCGTCGGTGGTGACTTCGTCAAGCAGATGGGTGGCCCACAGAACAGCGACACCCCGGTCACGGACCAAAGACCGGACATGCCGCAGAATGACCGACTTGGAGTTCACATCCAGGCCGACCGTCGCCTCGTCCAGCACCAGAACACGCGGCTCGTGCAGCAGGGCGCGGGCGATTTCCACCCGCCGCATCTGTCCGCCGGACAGTTTGCGCGCTGGATCGCGGGCGCGGTCGAGCAATTCGATGTCCCGCAGGGCGGCTTCGGCGCGTCGTCTGGCATCGCGTCCACCGATCCCATGCAGCGCGGCGTGGTAAAGCAGGTTTTCCATCACCGACAGGTCCAGATCGAGCGTGCGTGCCTGGAACACGACACCGAGCCTGCGTAACGCCTCGCCAGGGTCGCGGGAGACGCGGTAACCAAGGACGTCGATCGATCCGAAGCGCGTGTCGTAAAGCCGGGTAATCAGCGAGAACAATGTGGTCTTGCCAGCCCCGTTCAGGCCCAACAGCGCGGTAAAGCGCGACTGGGGCACGGTTAGGCTGACATCATCCAGCGCCTTGCGATTGCCATAGGCATGGGTGACGCCATTGACGCTAAGCGCCGGGGGCAGGTCGCTCATTTCGGTGCCACGGCGACGCCCCAGGGCAGGCGCCCTACCGGAATTGATTTTACCACCTCCAGTCCCGCGACATCGACGACCGACACATCGTTGGACAAGCCATTGGTGGTGAGGAGGTATTTCTCGTCAGGTGTGAATGCCATCTGCCAGACACGCTGCCCGACCAGAAGGTATTTCTTGACGGTGTAGGTCTTCGTGTCGATGACCGCGACGCGGTTGGCCGGCCCCAGCGCAACGAAGGCCGTCGCATCGTCCTTGGTAAAGCGGATGCCGACGGGCTGGATGCCCTCGGCCCGCAGGCCTTGCACGGCGAAGGTGATTTTATGGGTAACAGCATGCTTTTCCGGGTCGATCACGCTGACCATGCCCCCCAGCTCCGACGATACCCAGACCTCCGACCCGTCATGTTTGAATTGTGCAATGCGCGGGCGAGCGCCGACCAGCACGCTGGCGACCATCTTATCCGAGGTGAAATCGAAGAAGTGCGCCATGTTGGTGGTTTCGGACGTGTTCACGATCGTCTTGCCGTCCGGGCTGACCGCCATGCCTTCCGGCTCCACCCCCGTCGGGATTTGCGCGATCATCTTCCGCGTTGGCACGTCGATGATGGTGACCAGGTTGTCGTTCTCGTTCGACACATAAAGCGGGTTGCCAGAGGCGTGCAGCGCGAAGGTTTCCGGATCGGGCCCGGATGGGAGGGTACCCACCACCTGAAGCGACTTTGGATCGATGATCTGGATCGTATCGTCATCGCTGGCACAGACCAGAATTTCGCCGCCGTCCTTGGTTACGATGACTCCGCGTGGCCGTTGTCCAACCGGAACGGTCTTCATCGTCTTCATCTGATCGAGGTCGATCACGCTCAGCGTGTTGTCGCGCTCATTCGTGACATAGGCCATGTAGGCGGCTGCCGGGTTCGCCCCGAGCGTGGGAAGCGCGACGGCGATCAACTGAAGTAGGCGCCGGATCATAGCTTGCACCGTGTTTCGGGGCGGTCAAAACCGAGCGTATCGAGTTCGGTGACCTGATGGAGAAAGCCTGGTTGAGGAGAGATGGATACGACCGATCGGCCATCATCCAACAGAATCGGCTGACGAAGCTGCAGATCCCAGTCCCGCAACGTCAGCTTTTGCCCTTTGTAAGCGGCGATGCCGAAATCGGGACTTTTGATGTCTTGCATGATCTTCGCCGGATCGGTGGACCCGCCGCGGCTCGCGGCTTCACCAATCATGCGGCATGCGGTCCAGGCCTGCATGTCGAGCGGCGTCATGCGCCGATGAGCCACACGGTTAAATCGATCCTGAAGCTGGGCGCCGCCCCAGGATTCGCTACTCGGGCTCCACGATACCGGACGCAATCCGGCTGATCCGACGACCGGACGGGCGTCCCAGGTGCGATACGGCAGGTAGCCCGCGAAAACCTCATTCTCATCCGCGGTCACAAGGACATCGTAGTCGGGCAGGCCTTGGGTGAACACCGGCATTTGCTGCTGCGTCTGCACCACGCCGGAATCGGTTTGCCGGGCGCCGCCGGTGTCCTTGTATTGGAGTTCCTTGACGATGCGGGCGCCGAAGCGTTTCGCGGAGCGCCGATACGCATCAGCCAGCAGGGCGTCGTCGGGGTGAGACCCGTAAGCGAGGACCCAGCGGCTCCATTTTTTCCATACCAGATACTGGGCCATCGCATCGGCCAGCATGGCACGGGAAGGGGCCACATGAATCATGTCGGCACGACACGATTCCTGGCGCAGGGCGTCGTCTTCCGCGGCGATGTTGAATACAGTCATGCCCCTTGTCGCCGCGGCGGCGGCCACTGCCAGCAGCTGCGGCGCGGGCGCATCCGTGATCACCAGCACAATGTCCTGCGCCGCCGCGGATTGGACGGCATTTCCAGGATCGTCGCCTTCTCGCAACGGTATATCCGCCAACGCGAACTGCTGATTGAGAAATCGGCCGGTTGTGTTGTTGTCGTCTATTGCGAGCTTAGCACCTGCTAAACCATCATCCGCGGCAGGCTTATCAAGCAACGAAATCGTCGGCCGCCGCTGGGTCCAGCGAAGATAACCCACCCGAACAGTCGGCTCGCCGGCGCGGGCCTGGGACGCTGTCGCGGTCACTGCCGCGGCGGCCGCGCTTGCGATCAGGGCACGGCGGTTGAAGCCATTAACCGGTGCCTTGCTTGAACGTTCCATTTCGGCAGTATGAGGAAGCGACGCCGCGGTATCAACATGCCCCGTCATGACAATAAGCTCATCACTCCATAATCCATCACGCCCGTATTTCACACGACCGGGCGCGGCGAGGTCGGTGAATCGCGTCATCATTCCAGCTGATATCGAATAGGGACGGTAACGCTTTCCTCGGAGGAAGGCATGTCCGCGGGGAAGGGCGGCAGGCTGGCATCGCGCACCAGGGCAAGCGCCGCCTGATCCAGCACGGGCGAGCCGCTGTCGTGGACGAGGTTGGCATTCGATACGCGCCCAAGCCGATCGACATCGAAGCGCACGACAACAGTTCCTTGCCGCCCGCGCCGGCGTGCCGCTTCGGGATAGAACCGGTGGGCCGTTAGCCATTCGCTGACACTGGCAAGCCACGCCGCGTCGGGCGGGGCAGCTTTTATCGGCCGCGCCGCCGCGATGGGTGCTGGGGATGCCGGGGGGGGCTTCGATGCGACCGTGTGTGGTGGCTTGGCGCTTTTCGACGGGGCAGCCCGAACTGGCGGACGCGGCCTTGGGGCGGGTGCGGGCGCGACCGCGGGCGGCGGTACCGGCTCGCTTTCATGCAAAGGCGCCACTGGCTGGGACGCGGTGTGTTCCGGCACCGGTTCAGCGGCGCTCGGGGCCGGGGCGGTGGGCTCTTGCTCAGGGAGCACTTCTGGTAGTGGCGTAGGTGATGTTTGCTCCGGTTCGGGCGTCGTGACGGGCACCAGGACGACTTGATAAGTCGCGTTGCTGTCCTGGCTCTCCTTCAAAGGCTGGATAGAATGCGCGAGCAGCAGCCCGAGAATGAGCGCCGCGTGTGTCATGAGGGATAGCGCGACACCTTGCTTCGCTCTCGTGGGCAAAGACTGTCCCATGGCGTCAGGGCTGCGCGATCTCGACGTCAGGTCAATAGGATCGACCGGACGGTATGGTGCGCCTTGTTGCGTTCGGGCCGCTGCGATCACGGCCTCACATCCGCCCGTTCGCGCAGACAGTAAGCTGGATAACTCGGACGGCAAGGCTGCGTGTCGGGGGTAGGATCATCCGGTTGAGAAACGGGCGCACCGATCGGGATCGGTACGCCCGCACCTTCCGTTGTTAGTGTTTAACCGCGAAGACCCAGACGACGCCGCCTTGAGGCACATCCGGATCCAACTTCATGTCGGTCTTGGCCAGCATGTTCTGGATGCGCTGGGCATCCACACCCCAGCCCGACTGAATGGCGATGTATTCCTGACCGTCAACCTCATAGGCGACCGGCATTCCCATAATGCCGGAGCTGGTTTTCTGTTCCCACAACAGCTTACCGGTCTTGGCATCGAAGGCCCGGAACATGCGATCGTTGGTTCCCCCCACGAAAACCAGATCACCCGCTGTCGTCAGCGTCGAACCAAACAACTGCGACTTCTGGAACGGGTGCATCCAGACCTGCTTGCCGGTTGAGACATCCCAGGCCTGCAATTCTCCGATATGATCGGCGGTTGGAAGTAGTTTGGCGTTATCGGCGTCGGCCCCCAGCCAAAGTTGGCCCACAACGAGTTCCTGCTTTTCCCCCTTGATAGTCTCGCACATGTTGTTGTTGGCAGGGATGTAGAGCAGCTTCGTGTCTGGGTTATAGGACGCTGACGGCCAATCTTTGCCGCCCCAGAGGGACGGACAGAATGACACGTCTCTCCCGGTGGCCGGCTTGTGTTCCGGATCTACGATTGGCCGGCCGTCCTTATCCAGGCCTTTGAAGGCGTTCTGGCCCACGAAGGGCTTGCCCGAAACGAAGTGGATGCCATCGTCGTTCTGCCGCAGCACCCAAAGGTAGCCATCGCGGCCCGGATGCACCAACCCATCGAACGATTGTCCATTGTGCGACATGGGGATCAGGATCGGCGCGTCGATCTCGTCCCAGTCCCAAGAGTCGTTTTGGTGGTACTGATGGTGCCCGACCATCTTGCCCGTGTCGGGGTTCAGCGCGATCACGGAGCTTGTATAGAGGTTATCGCCCGGATGCTGGTCACCCGGCCAGGGTGCCGCATTGCCTGTGCCCCAGTAAGCGATGTTGCGCTTCGGGTCATAGGTTCCGGTGATCCAGACCGGGCCGCCGCCGGTTTTCCAGGCATCACCCTGCCACGTGTCACTGCCCGGTTCGCCGGGCGCCGGAATGGTGTAGGTCCGCCACAACTCCTTGCCGGTGTCGGCATCGAACGCTGCGACGTAGCCGCGCACGCCGAATTCGCCACCGGATCCGCCGACCATCACCTTGCCGTTAACGACCAGCGGCTCCAGCGTCATGTACTGGCCTTTCTGGTAGTCCTGGACCTTCGTGTTCCAGACCTCCTTGCCGGTTTTAGCGTCGATGGCGATCAGGTGATCGTCGGTGGCGGCAAGAAACAGGCGGTCACCCCACAGGGCGACGCCGCGGCTGGTTGGATGAAGCTGGAAAAGATCCTCCGGCAATTTGTGCTGGTAGCGCCAGATCAAGTCGCCCGTTTTTGCGTTCAGGGCCAGCACCTGCCCGTACGGGGTTGCAACAAACATGACGCCATTGTTTACCATTGGCGGGGCCTCATGGCCCTCGTTGACGCCGGTGGCGAAGGTCCATACCGGTTCTAGATTCTTCACATTCCCGGCGTTGATTTGCTTCAACGGGCTGAAGCCTTGGCCATTATAGGCCTGTCTGTACAAAAGCCAGTTGCCGGCTTCAGGGTGTTCCAGTCTCTGCTGCGTGACAGGACTATAGTTTGTCACTTCACCAGCATTCGCGGTGACCGTAACCAGGCCGCCCAGCAATGCCGCCGCGACTGTCGCGCGTAGCATTTTTCTGCGTTCGCCCATCGTTTTATTTCCTTCTTGTTTACCGTTTCAATCCCCGTAGTAATCTTGGTCACATCATTGGCTGATTCATGCCGACTTTTCCGATAAAACCTCCCGCTACTTCTGGTTTTCCGTTAGCGATCTTTAGCGGGAGAGCCGCCAACGCCCTCGGCGCAGGCCCGGAAACGACCTTGGCATTCTGTCGCGGGTCGTATTCCGACTGATGGCACGGGCAATGCAGCACCTGGCGATCATTGATCCAGCCAGTGACGGTACACTGTGCGTGCGTACAAATCGCGGAAAACGCGACCAGGCCGTCGGCCGCATGCTTTTTCGCTTCCGGTCCCAACGTGGACGGATCCAGCCGCAGCAGCAGCACCTGGTTAAGACGGGAGCCGTCGCGCGGAAGCTTTGTCGCTGGATCTACCGCCCACGCAATCAGTTGCGCTTCACCGAGCTTCACGTCCGAGGCCTGGATGACCGCACCTTCATGGTCACCCTGGGCATGAATCAGGAAGTCGCCGACCTGGGGGCGCATCATGCGCTTGGGATCGTCGCTTTCCGCATGGAGGCTGCCTGGAAGCAGGCCGATGGTCGTTACGATTCCCGCATGCAGCAGGCGCCGCCGGATCGGATCGATTGACGATTTATCCGATGCGTGGTCGCAGTCTGTCCCACTGGTTTGTATAGCCTTCGCCACGCTTTACTCCCTTGCCGCGAATTTCGATGCGCCCCAGCCAATGAAACCTAGCTGGCGCCACGGATCGTCACTTGGGTTGCATCGGTAAAGTCCTGCAAATTTTTAGATGGATCACGGAACAACTGACGGTCCATCACAAAATGGCGCGAATCTGTGATCTTCTCACAATGCTCGTGGATAAAGACGCCCCCCACGGGTTGT
>DAIEHR010000221.1 GCA_027353465.1 Acetobacteraceae bacterium
GCGCCGGTCGAATACGGCGAAGTGCTCGTGATCCTGGAATAAGCCATTGTTCCAGAAAATCCTGATCGCCAATCGCGGCGAGATCGCCCTTCGCATCCAGCGCGCCTGCCGGGAACTTGGGATTGCGACGGTGGCGGTACACTCCACCGCCGATGCCGAGGCAATGCATGTCCGCCTGGCCGATGAAAGTGTGTGCATCGGACCGCCGCCCGCGAAGGATAGTTATCTGAACATCCCCGCGATCCTGTCCGCGGCGGCGATCACCGGGGCCGATGCGATCCATCCCGGCTACGGCTTCCTGTCTGAAAACGCCAAGTTCGCCGAGATGGTGGACGCGCACGGGCTGACGTTCATTGGCCCCTCCTCCGCCCATATCGGCATGATGGGGGATAAGATCGCCGCCAAGACGGCAATGGCAGCGGTGGGCGTGCCGCTCGTCCCCGGCTCCGACGGCGAGCTTCCCGACCTGGAATCCGCTCGGGCGGTTGCCGATCGCATCGGTTATCCGGTGCTGATCAAGGCGGCGGCAGGCGGCGGTGGACGCGGCATGAAGGTGGCACGCGATCCGTCGGAACTGGAAGACGCATTCCGCCTCGCCCGCACCGAGGCGCGCGCGGCGTTCGGCAACGACGCAGTGTATATGGAGAAGTATCTCGATCGGCCGCGCCATATCGAGCTGCAGATCATGGCCGACAACCACGGCAACGTGGTGCATTTCGGGGAGCGCGATTGCAGCCTGCAACGCCGGCATCAGAAGCTGCTGGAAGAAGCCGGCTCACCCGCGATCAGCCCGTCGCAACGTGATGCGTTGGGTGCGACAGCGACAGCGGCGTTGAAGAAGCTGGGCTACCGCAATGCCGGCACGCTGGAGTTTCTGTACCAGGATGGCCAGTTCGCGTTCATCGAAATGAACACCAGGTTGCAGGTGGAACATCCGGTGACGGAGATGCTGTGCGACGTCGATCTGGTGCGCGAACAAATCCGAGTCGCCGCAGGGGCGGAACTGGGTTACCGCCAAGCCGACATCGCCTTCAGCGGCCACGCGATCGAATGCCGGATCACAGCCGAGGACCCGGTGACATTCATGCCGACTCCTGGCCGGGTAACGGCTTTCCATGCGCCCGGCGGCCTGGGCGTGCGCGTCGATTCGGCGCTGTATGCCGGCTATTTCGTGCCGCCGTATTACGACAGCCTGGTGGCTAAACTCATCGTGCATGCGCCAACGCGAGAGCGCGCGATCGACCGCATGCGCCGGGCATTGGATGAATTCGCCGTCGTCGGCATCAAAACCACGATCCCATTGCACCAGCGGATCGTGAACGATCCTGCGTTCCAGGCTGGCGATTATACCATTCACTGGCTGGAAAAATTCGTCTCGGAGATAAAACTATGAGCCACGATCACCACCACGATCCGGTTGACTGGAAGCTGAACGGCGTTCGGGTGATCAAGAGCGATCAGCTTGACACCAACACCGCGCAGACCCCGGGCATGAACCGCGCGGCGGCGATCAATTTCGCGCGTGTCGGCGCGCAGAAGATCTGGGCCGGCACGGTGCATATCCATGCCAACGCCAAGACCGGCGCGCACCACCATGGCGCGCTGGAAAGCGTGATCTACGTGATCAAGGGCAAGGCTCGGATGCGGTGGGGCGAGAATCTGGAATACGTTGCCGAGGCCGAGGCCGGCGATTTCATCTTCGTGCCGCCGTATGTGCCGCACCAGGAAATCAATGCCTCCAGCGATGAGACACTGGAATGCGTCCTGGTGCGCAGCGACAACGAAGCCGTGGTGGTCAACCTGGACATCACCCCGGTGGAAAAACCGGAGTCAGTGTTCTGGGTCGATCCGATCCACAAATCACCAACCTAGCCCGGCGCGTTCAGCGCCGCCACGATCATCCCGATACCCTGGGCATGCCAGCGCTGGATCGCCTTGTGATCCGCGCCAAGCGCCTTGCCCAGGCGCCGCCAGGGGAACAGGTGGCGGTCGGTGACAGGGTGAACCAGACTCCGAGCGCCGACGACTCGGCGGAGGACGTAGCGGTCGAGTGGGATCAGGGGGATCCAACCCATGGCCTCGTCCATGCGGGTGATCTTTTCCGCTGAAGGAACCGGCGGGCGAATGCGCGCTTCGCCCCAGCCATAAGCCTCCAGCGCCGTGCGGACGATTTCCAGGGAGGAGGTCCGCAATTGGGTGGTCCATCCGGTGCCGGGCAATGCCAACAGCGTCGCGCCAGCTTCCTCCAGGCGATAAACCACGTAGTCAGCGTCGATTTCGTAACCGTCGGCCACCGCCGGGCGCGGAAGCATCGGTGTCGTCAGGGCGGATGAACGCGTCATGCTGGTAGTCCTTCCGGGATTTTCTTTCAGGCGGGTCTCGCGGTTGTGGAAGCCCCGGTTCAACGATCAGTGCCGGGCGCTCGGAACGGCACATTCTCCAGTGCGGTGCCACGATTGATCGCGCCCCAGGAATCCGGATGCCCGGCCGGCAGCGGTGCTCGGTCTGAGTCGTCGATGACCGAAACAGCGTTGACCGGCGGCCGTTCGGCGCCAATCGATCTTGCCCGCTCGATCACTGTCCAACGGGCCAAACCCAATGCCAGGCCAATAACATCCCAACTGGCGCCCTCGGTGCGGAGGCGCCGGATTTGGGTATCCTGGCCTTCAGTCCAGACTGCTTTCCTAGGCATTGGGGCATCTCCTTCAGAACATTATGTGAACATCACGTTAGTTAGATAAGATGACGGCCATCGTCAACAAGAATAACACAAATTCCAGGATTTTTTGCCTTATTTCGGAATGAGGCGATTCTGGCCGACCAAACGCGGTGATCGCGATCTGGAACAATTCGCGCTCCCGCTGACGTATAACTCCCAAAGATCAGACCAGCCCCGCGCGGCATATCATCCTATACGGATGTCAAATTTCCCTGGAACCACCGATCAACGTCATTTATACTAACCAACATGAGCACCCCCCAAGAGATCGGCGCACGCATCCAGGCCGTCCGCCGCGAACGCGGCCTGACACAAGATGATTTCGCCAACCAGATCGGGGTGTCACGCAGCGCCGTCGCGCAATGGGAAACCGGGCGTGCCGGGCAGGTCACCGGCAATCTGTCCCGCCTCGCCGCGGTACTGGACGTCAGCGTTGAGTATCTGATGGACGGCGACGACAAGCGCGCCGCCGGAGAGGTGCGGCAGGGTGACGAACTGGCGCTGCTGCGCCTCTACCGCGAATGCGATCCCGATGACCGGCAGATGCTGCTGCGCACCGCCCGCCGCCTTGCGCGCCGCTAGTCGATTTCTTCGGCACCGATCGGATCACGGGGCGCCGCCGCCCGCCGCAACCGGTCATTGATTGCCGCACCCAGCCCGGCATCGGGGACCGGCATCACGGCGATTCGCGCGGCACCCAGCCGGGCGCCCTCCGCATCCAGCCAACGCAGACCCTGAAACAGACGAGCGGCGGCCTCGGCGGTACTCCCGCTTTCGCTCAATTGGAACACGCAGCGCCCGCCCGGCGGTGATGGCCCGAACGCCAGCAACGCCTCGTCCTCCGCCGCCGATACCGCATCCAGCCTGACCGGCAGGTTGGGAGCATAGTGCGACGCCAGCAGGCCCGGCGAGCGCAGAGCCTCACCGCCGATCGGGGCCCCGCGTTGGACCGGTCCCAGGCAGGCTTCCAGCGACTCCAAGCTAACGCCGCCCGGCCGCAGCAGAATCGGTATCGGACCGCTCAGGTCCAGGACCGTCGATTCAACCCCCACCGCACACGGCCCGCTGTCCAACACGGCGTCGATCCGTCCATCCAGCCCATCGAGCACATGTGCCGCCGAAGTCGGGCTGATATGCCCCGACCGATTGGCGGAGGGTGCCGCGATCGCTCGGCCTGCCTGCCGCAGCAGCAAGTTCGCTACGGGATGATCCGGCACGCGCACACCCAGCGTGTCCAGGCCCGCCCCGGTCAGCAGCGCGACGGCGCAGCCCGGTCGGCGCGGCAGAATCACGGTCAGCGGCCCCGGCCAGAACGCGCGCGCGACCGACTCCGCCCGCGCATCGGCGACGACATCCATGAACGCCGCCTGGGCCGACGGGTAATGGCAAATCAGCGGGTTGAACCGCGGCCGCCCCTTCGCCAGAAAGATCGCCGCGACCGCGTCGGCGTTGGTCGCATCCGCGCCCAGCCCGTAAACGGTTTCGGTTCCGAACGCGACCAGACGGCCATCGCGTAGCAGCTCCGCCGCGCGTGCCATCCCTGCCGGATCTGCCTGAAGTGTCTCTGTCATGATGACGCGCCCATAGCGAATTTGCCTTGTCGTGGCAAAGCGCATCGGTCCGCGCGCTTCCAGTCGCGGGCAAACCGCCCTACTGTGACCAACAGATCGACCGGAGACGTCCCCCCAATGCTCGATATTGCCTTTGCCAAACCGGCCCTGCCGAAATCCGGCGCGCTTGCGCTGTTGATTCATGAGGGCGAGAAACCCTCCGGCCTGTGGGCGCAACTCGACGAAGCCACCGGCGGCGCGATTGCCCGCGCGTTCGACGTCGCCGAATTTACAGGTGCCAAGGGCAAGACCTGCGTGATCCTGGCTCCGGGCGCCAACCTCAGCCGCGTGCTGGCGGTCGGCCTTGGCAAACCGGCGGAAACCACGCAAAAAATCCTGGAAGAAGCGGGCGGGACCATTGTTGCAAACCTGTCTCGTGAGCCAAGCATTGCCGTTGCCAACAACACACTGACCGCCCAGCAGGCCGCCGAAGTCGCGCTGGGCGCCGTCCTGCGCAGCTATCGGTTCGACCGCTATCGCACGAAGGAAAAGCCCGAGGACAAGCCGAAACTGGCCAAGCTGACGGTGTTGACCGCCGAAGTGCCCAAAGCCAAGGCGGCGTGGGAGCCGCTGGATGCAACCGCCAAGGGCGTGTTCATAAGCCGCGATCTGGTCAGCGAGCCGCCCAACGTGCTCGATCCGCCGGAAATGGCCGAACGCTGCCGCAAGCTGGCGGAACTTGGATTGAAGGTCGAAATACTGGGCCCCAAGGAGATGGGTAAGCTGGGGTTTGGCGCGTTGCTGGGCGTGTCCCAGGGCAGCGTCAAGGAACCGCGCATGGTGGTGCTGCACTGGAACGGCGCCAGCGGCACAGCCCGCAAGCTGAAGGACAAGCCTGTCGTGTTCGTCGGCAAGGGCGTGACGTTCGACACCGGCGGCATCAGCATCAAACCGGCCGGCGGCATGGAAGACATGAAGTGGGACATGGCGGGTGCCGGTACTGTCATTGGCCTGATGGCCGCGCTGGCCGGCCGCAAGGCCAAGGTGGATGCCATCGGTTTGGTTGGCCTGGTGGAGAACATGCCATCAGGCAACGCACAGCGGCCCGGCGACGTGGTGACTAGTTACTCCGGTCAAACGATCGAGGTGATCAATACCGATGCCGAGGGGCGTTTGGTGCTGGCCGATGTGCTGTGGTACGCGCAGCAGAAATACGATCCGAAGTTCATGATCGACCTCGCCACGCTGACCGGCGCGATCATCGTCGGCCTGGGTCATGAATATGCCGGCCTGTTCAGTAACGACGACGCACTGTGCCAGAAACTAACCGCCGCGGGTCAGGCTACTGGGGAACGCGTCTGGCGCATGCCGCTGGACGAGGCTTACGACAAGCAAATCCGTTCCGACATCGCGGACATGAAGAATGTGGCCGGCCGGCCAGGCGGATCGATCACCGCCGCGCAGTTCATCCAGCGCTTCGTCAATGGCAAGCCCTGGGCGCATCTGGATATCGCCGGCATGGCCTGGAGCACCAAGGACGCGCCCGTCACGCCGAAAGGCGCGACCGCGTTCGGTGTGCGGCTGCTGGATCGTCTCGTCGCCGACAACTACGAAAGCTGATGAGCGAGATCGGGTTCTACCATCTGACCCGATCGCCGCTGTCCCGAGCGCTGCCGCAACTGTTGGTGCGGACGCTTGCGGCGGGGCAGCGTGCATTGGTTCTGGGGTCGGCGCCGGCCGGGCTGGATGCGCTCAGCACCGAACTCTGGGCGCAGCAGGCTTGGCTGCCGCACGGCACCGCTGCCGATGGCGATCCGGATTTGCAGCCGATCTGGCTGAGCACGGAACCGGAGCCGCTAAACGGCGCACGCTATCTGTTCATGGTTGAGGGCGCCGAAACTGACCGGCTGGCAGCCTTCGATCGTGTGTTCGACCTGTTTGATGGCAACGATCCCTCGGCGGTCGCCGCCGCTCGGTCTCGATGGAAAAGCGCGAAGGCTGGGGGCCACACACTGACCTACTGGCAGCAATCCGAAACGGGCTGGCGCAAGCAGGGCTGATGGTCGGGGGGCGGCATGCCGGCCCCCGAACCGATCAATCTAGCGAGCGGCCTTCCAAGCCTCATACCTGGCCTTGTTTTCAGCGTTGGGGGGATAGAGGCCAGGCAGGGATGCGCCGCCATTTACCTGCGTCATAATCCATTCTTCCATCCGCTCCTGTTCGGATGCAGCCGCGGCCACATCGGCGACCAGCTTTTGCGGAATGACCACAGCGCCATCGTCGTCAACCATGATGATGTCGTCTGGGAACACCGCCACGCCGCCGCAGCCGATCGGTTCCTGCCAGTTCACGAATGTCAGGCCGGCGACGGACGCCGGGGCCGCGGTGCCCTGGCACCATACCGGCAGGCCAGTGCCAAGCACGCCCGCCAGATCACGCACAACGCCATCAGTGATCAACCCGGCCACGCCCTTCTTCGCCATGCGGGCGCACAGGATATCGCCAAAAATTCCGGCGTCAGTGACGCCCATCGCATCTACGACAGTAATGCAGCCATCGGGCATCGCCTCGATCGCCGCGCGGGTGGAAATCGGCGACGACCAGGATTCCGGTGTCGCCAGATCCTCCCGCGCCGGCACAAAACGCAGAGTGAAGGCGCGGCCGATCAGGCGTGGCTGGCCGGCGCGAATCGGCCTCGTTCCACGCATCCAGACATTGCGCAGGCCCTTCTTCAGCAGAACGGTGGTGATGGTGGCGGTCGAAACCCCGGACAGGGCAGCAAGGGTGGCGGAATCGATGGTCATGGAACGTCCGATCTTTTGAATAACGCGTGCTATAGACGCGACAATCAGCCCATTGCGCAAGATGGACCGACCGACATGCTATTCGTCCGCGTCAAACCCGTTTGACTGTAGAAGCGTGCCGGCATGGGCCGACAGCTTGGCCAATGCCTTGTGCAGCACGACGCGTTCGGTCTTGGTAAGGCTTTCCATCAGCGTCGCCTCGATCGCATCGGCGGTGGGCAGCAGCTCCGCATAGACCGCCGATCCTTTGCGGGTAAGGCGCAACAGCCGTCCACGGCCATCGGCCGGATCATGGGATTGCCGCAGCAATCCTTGCCCCACCAGATTTGCGGCGGCACGGCTGACTTTCACCTTGTCCATAGCGGCATGAGCGCCTGCCATAGTTGGGGATACCACCCCAAATCGGCCGACAGCGGCGATCAAGCGCCATTCAGACATCGACAGGCCACGCTCCGCCAAGTGATCGCGCGCGATCAGCCTGGACACGATTTCTTCAGCAACCGACAACCTATAAGGCAAAAAATTCTCTAAAAGGAATGTTGCGGTCGAAAGGTTCTCTTTGGTTTCCACTGGCTTCTTCATGCGTAACAATCCCATCTTTTGAACATGTGGAAACACTCACAGCATAGAGTAACGGTCACCGATCCGTTTTTTCTAACCTGCCTTAAGCGATTAACAAAAGATACTTATTCGTCAACTGGTTCCCGCGCATCTCCGAACCACGATCGCGGGAAGTCCGGCGGTTTGCCTGGATTTCACGCCGTTACGCGTGGCGATATGCCGCCATCCGACCAATGATTTTCGATATCTGGGTAAGTTACGATCGAGACAATGTGCGTGCCGTTTGTGTCGAGGTAAATATCTATTTACCTCACAGGTTAGTACTCTAAGGAAGTAAGCGCCGGTCGACGCGAAACCTCAACGCATCGACCGGCGCGACGTTATCCCGCCAGCAGAACCATTGCCGCCCGCGACAGTGCCTGCACACCCAGTCCGATGCAGGCCTCGTCCGGCTGATAGGCGGAGTTGTGCAGCTTATCCGAACGCCCCGGCTGTCCGGATCCGACCTTTAGCTGAAACGACGGCACCCTCTCGGCCATCAGCGCGAAATCCTCTCCGCCGAGGCTGGCCTCCCTGGCGGTTATGGACGCATCGCCGAACTGGGCGCGGACGGCCGCCACGGCGGGGTCCAGAACGCGGTCGTCGTTGACCAGGCAGGGTGTGCCGCGCCGGTAGTCGATATCGCACTGAACGCGCATGCCCTCCAGCATCCCGGCCGTCAAACGCTCGATCGCCGCCTGTGCGATATCGCGCGCGCGCGGGTGCAGCGTGCGGACGGTACCTTTGATGACGCAGGAATCGGGGATGATGTTATGCGTGGTGCCGCCTTGGATGGCGCCGACGGTGACGACAGCCGGGTGCATCGGGCTGACCTCGCGGCTGACGACGGTCTGCAACTGGGTGACCAGCATCGCCGCCGCGATCAGCGGATCGATGGCGGTGTGGGGATAGGCCGCATGGCCCGATTTGCCGCGCACCACAATATCGAACCGGTCCGACGCCGCCAGTCCCGGCCCGCGCGTATAGCCGAAACTGCCCACCGGCATGTCGGGATGGTTGTGGAATCCCAGGCCCATATCGATATCCGGGCCAGTCATCACGCCGTCGTCGATCATCGCCTGCATGCCGCCGAGGCCTTCCTCGGCGGGTTGAAACACCAGCTTCACCGTCCCGGCCAGTTGCGGCGCCATCTGTTTCAGCACCGCGGCCACACCCAGCAGCGTCGTGGTGTGGATATCGTGGCCGCAGGCGTGCATCAGGCCCGGCAGCGTGCTGGCGAACGGCAATCCGCTGGTTTCCTGGATCGGCAGCGC
>DAIEHR010000238.1 GCA_027353465.1 Acetobacteraceae bacterium
GGCGTTAAAATAGCGACCAGAACGGGCTGTAATCCCCCTTGTGTCATGGCCGTGCTTGGCGCGGCCACCCACGATTTTGCTTGTTCCGCAACCGCAAGTCGTGGGTGGCCGGAACAAGCCCGGCCATGACACATATCAAAAAGCCGAGGTGTCGCCGCCCTATTTTAACGCTCACGGGGCCTGCGCCCGCCAGGACGGTGTCTCTGCCGGCCGTGCGTCCAATGGACCTGTTATTTCGCCGCGGTTCCTAATCCGCCATCAGGCGGTTGGTCCGGCGGTCGCCGAAGAAGATGTCGGTCGAAATCTCATCGACCCGGTTCAGCCCGGTATAGGCCATGGTCTTGTCCATCTCCGTCTGGATGAAGCCCACGGCCTTCGACGCCCCGGCCTCGCCGCCAGCGGCGGTGCCGTACAGCGTCGCCCGTCCGGTCAGGACGCACTTCGCCCCCAGCGCCATAGCCTTCACGATGTCCGACCCGCGGCGAATACCGGAATCCAGAATGACGGTCGCCTTATCGCCAACCGCCTCGGCGATTTCCGGCAGCATGTCCAGCGTGGCCGCCGCGCTGTCCATATTCCGTCCGCCATGGTTCGAAACGATCAGGCCATCGACGCCATAGCTGATCGCCTTCAGCGCGTCGTCCACCCGGTTGATGCCTTTCAGCATCAAAATCCCCGGCCATTTGTCACGGAAAATCCGGATATCGTCCCAGTTCAGACTGTCCTGCCGCATCACCTCCCGCGTCCCCGGATCGGTTCCGATCGGGCGGCGATACGGGTCGGGATAGTTCTCGTTGCGCGGCATGCCGATGGTGGTGAAATACTTCAGCAGCACCGTCGCGAACCATGTGGGATGCTGCATGATGTCCCGGGTGAACCGCCAGGTCGGATGAAACGGCAGCAGGAACCCGTTGCGAGCGTTGTATTCGCGGTTCGGCGGAACGATCGTATCGGTGGTGACGATCAGCGCCTCGAATCCGTTGTTCTTGGCGCGCTCGATCAACTGATAGGACAGTTCGCGCTGCTTCCAGACATAAAGCTGGAACCACAGCCGGAAGTTCGCCTCCTTGGCGATCTTCTCCATCGACGTCATCGCTCCGGTCGCCAGGGTGAACGGGATCTTCGCCCGCGCGGCGGCTTTCGCCAGTTCCAACTCGCCCTCATACCAGCACAGGCCGGCGGCACCGGTGGGGGCGATCGCCATCGGCAAGCTGATCTCCTTGCCAAACAAAGTCGTCTTGGTGGACCGTCCGGACACATCGACCAGTGCCCGGTGTTTCAGTTTGATCGTCTCGAACGCCGTCCGGTTGTTGCGCAGCGCCAGCTCGTCCTCGGTCGAGCGGTCCACGAATTCGAATACCGCTTTCGGCAGCCGCCGCTTGGCCGCATCGCGCAGATCGTGGATGTTGTAGCAATCGTCGAGCCTGGACATGCCCTGTTCCCTCTTGATCCTGGAATGATGAAGCTGGACGGGGAGGTGTCAAGTTTCGCCGGTTCGGCGGCAGGCACCGTGCAAACCTGTTGCATCGCCCCATCTATGGTTCCGAAACCAAACGCTCTATGAACCCCCACTAGCCTCACGGCGGAGGAGCCGACTCAATGACTGACTCGCTAAACCTCGTATCAGACCTGATCCGGCAGGCACGTGCCGCCGGGGCCGATGCCGCCGACGCGGTGCTGGTAAACGGCACCTCGCTGTCCGTGGCCTCCCGCCAAGGCAAGATCGAGCATCTGGAGCGTTCGGAAGGCCGCGATCTGGGCCTGCGGGTGTTTATCGGCAAGCGCGCCGCCATCGTGTCGTCCAGCTCGCTGGACCCGGCCGGCTTCCCCGATCTGGTCGCGCGTGCCGTGGCGATGGCCAAGGTTGTCCCCGAGGACAAATTCGCCGGTTTTGCCGAAACCTGGGCGCCGCCCGACACAGCCGACCTGGACATGGCCGACCCGTTCGAGCCTTCGCCTGACAGTCTGGCGTCCCGAGCGGCGGCGGCTGAGGAGGCGGCGTTCGCGGTGCATGGGGTCACGAATTCTGAAGGTGCTGAAGCCGGCTACGGCCGCAATGAGGTCGTTCTGGTCACCTCCGCCGGTTTTGCCGGACGGCGGGTCGGCACCAGCCATTCGATCTCCGCCACCGCGCTGGCCGGGACCGGCACCGACATGCAGCGCGACTACGACCATCACAGCGCGGTCTATTTCTCCGATCTGGACGACCCGGCGAAGATTGGCAAAAGCGCCGGGGAGCGTGCGATCGCCCGGCTGAACCCTACCCGCCCGAAGACCGCCAAACTGCCGGTTATCTTCGATCCACGGGTCGCCGGCAGCCTGCTGGGCCATCTGATGGGCGCGATCAACGGCGCCGCCGTCGCCCGCGGCACCAGTTTCCTCAAAGACAAGCTCGGCCAACGCATTTTCGCCGCCGGGATCAATGTTCACGACGATCCAAGGCGGGTGCGCGGCCTGCGGTCGCGCACCTTCGACGGGGAGGGCACGCCAACCAAGGCCCGCGCGCTGATCGAGGATGGTATTCTGACCACCTGGCTGCTGGAAAGCCGCTCCGCGCGCCAGTTGGGCATGACCCCGACCGGCCATGCCTCACGCGGCACCAGCGGGCCGCCGTCGGCCTCGCCATCCAATCTTTATCTCGCGGCGGGGACGCTGACCCCGGCCGAACTGATGGCCGACATCAAGGAAGGTCTGTACATCACCGAGATGATCGGCATGGGGGTGAACGGCGTGACAGGCGATTACAGCCGTGGCGCCGCCGGCTTCATGATCCGCGACGGCGCGCTGGCCGAACCGGTGGCCGAGGTAACGGTCGCTGGCAATTTGCTGGAGGTGTTCGCGGCCATGGTGCCGGCGTCAGACCTGGTGTTGCGGCGTGGCACCGATTCGCCCACCGTTCGGGTCGATGGACTGACGATGGCGGGGGGTTAACCCTCGCCTGCCGCCGATATGTCGCGTGGATGCACCGTTACCGACACTTCCACGTCTTGTCCAAGCGCCTCCAGGATGGCCATCAGCCGGTCGATTGTGAACCGGCGCAACTTGGCCTGACGGATGCGGGAGAATTCGATGTGGGAGACGCCAGTGCGGACCTCCGCCTGACGGATGGACAGGCCGGCTTCGTCCAGGATTCGCGCGATCCTTGCCCCCAGACGCGCCTTTCCCAGGCTAAGGTTTGTGTCGCGGTCTCGGACGCTGGCCTCGGTTCCGTCGCGAGACAGTTCGATCTCGATAGCGTCCCCCGATATCGCACCAGATCTCGCGTCCGCTTCCCCCGGGGTGCGTTCAACCACCGATTTCATCATCGCGTCACGCTTTCCCCCGAGGTGCGAAGCGATGCGAGTACATCCACCGCCGGCGCCAGTTCGCTCGAGGACATGTTGGCGGACAGGATTTGTTCGGCTTTCGGCCGGTCGCCGGTCATAGCCAGAACGGCTGCGTAGTCTTCCTTCACCTTGCGGGTTGCGCCCGGCTGTTCCGCCAGCGGTCGCAACAATCCGATCGCCTCTTGCCCCTGGCCAAGGATCGCCAGGCAGAGCGCCAGGTTGACCCGAGCCGCCGTCATTTCCGGCGCGGCGGAAATCGCCGCTCGGTATGCGCCCTCGGCTTCGGTGTGGCGGCCCTGAAGATCGCGGGCGATGCCCAGGTCGTTCAAAGCCGCGGCGTTCTGACCATCGTGGCGGATCACCTCCTGAAATGACGCTTCGGCCGCCCGCGGATCGACCGGAAGCTGGACCCGGCCTAGGGCGAGCCTGGCGTCGATATTATGGGGTTCGAGGGAAACCGCCCGGCGTAGATTCTCCCTGGCTTCGTCCAGGCGGCCAAGGGCGGTCAACGCCGTGCCGCGCCGGGTCAAGGCGCCGGCGTCGTTAGGGGAGTGGACCAACGTGTCATCGGCCAGGCGCAAGGCCACATCGGGGTTGCCGGCATTCAGCGCTGCTTCTCCGATGCTGGCATCCTGCCGTGAGGCGTCCTGGGCGCCGGCGGAGCACCCGGCGACGGCAACGACCAGCACAATGGCGGTGGAAATGTTACGAATTGAGCGCATGCATCACCTGTATGACGGCGGGACCGCCAATGACCAAAAAAACGCTGGGAAGGATGAAGGCCACCATCGGAAGGGTGAGCAGAACCGGCATCCTGGCGGCCCTGGCTTCGAATCGGGTGATCATTTCGATGCGCAATTCGGCGGCCAGCCCGCGTAAGGCCTCGGTCAGCGGTGTTCCGTATTGGGCTGACTGCAGCAGCGTCGTGGCCAGCCGCCGGGCGCTATCGACACCGCATCGCTCACCGAAATTGAGCAGGGCCGTTTTGCCGTCCGTCATCATCTGCATCTCGTTGGCGGTTTGCGCCAGTTCGACGGCGACGGCAGGGTGGGTTACTTGCAGTTCGTGCGCCACGCGGACGATGGTCGTGCCAAGGCCAAGCCCGGCGCCGGCGCAGATCACCATCATATCCAGCGCGTCCGGCAGTTCATCCTGGATCTTCTTCATGTGCCGCTCGCGCAGCTTCTTGATGAAGGAATCGGGCGCCAGCATACCGCCGATCGCAGCGCCAGCAGTGGCGATGACATGGGTGGAGAATGCCACCGACGTCAGATCGGCAAGGAACCACATGCCGATTGGCATAACCAGCAGTAGCAGTATCTTGGCCCCGACAAACTGGCGCAATGCGCCCGCGCCGGTGTAGCCGGCGCCGCGCAAGGCAGCCTCGACGTCATCCTTGGATGCGCCGGTCAGCAGGCCCAGCCGCAGAACCGCTTCGCCGATACTGGAAACCAAACGCAGCAGCACCGTGCGAATGCTTTCCGAGGGCGTTGCCGGGGCTACGATCTTGGACAGGGCCGGACGGTGCAGTGCGGCAAACCGCGCGGCAAGCTTGCGGCTGGTTTGCAGTGCGCTGAACACCATTCCACCGCCCACAACCAGAGGCAGGATGAAAAAACCGACGCCAAGAGCAATCATGTTCGGCATCACGAAACACTCTTTTTGACGATGAGTTGCATGACTCCGAGACCGATCAGCAGCATCATGACAGCGGCGGTCAGCAGCTTGTTGCCCAACGGATCGGTAATCAGCACGCCGATATAGGCCGGATTCAGGATAGCCATGCCGCCACCGACCAGGACCGGCAATCCTGTCAGCACATAAATGCTCATGCGGGCCTCAGACGCCAGGGCATGGGCGCGTTCCTTCACCGCGGCGCGTTTGCGCATTATATCGGCCAGGCCTTCCAAGGTGCCGCTGAGTGCGCCGCCGGCCTTGCTTTGCAGGGTTAATGCAATGGCGAAAAAGCGATAATCCGATACGTCCGCATGGTGGGCCATCCCCATGATGGCTTTATCCAAAGGTTCACCGATTGAAAGCTGATTTGCGAGCAGTGCGAATTCGCCAGCGGTTGGCTGCGGCTGTTCCCGCGCCACGATATGTATTGCTTCACTGACCGGCACGCCGACACGAACCGCCCGGACGATCATCATCAACGCGTCCGGAAACTGGCGGATCAAGTTATTGCGGCGCTTTGACTTGAACCAGTGAAATATCGTTCGACTGAGAAGCACCCAGACCACCGGCAACAACAGCCATGCCAGGGAACCAAACAAGGAAGACAGCGCGGATATTGCGATATCCGCGCCGATCGCGGCTATCCCGATCATGATCCACCACGGCAGCGGGCAAATTTCCGGCCGTTCAAGATCGACGCCAAGCCAGGACGCGGCGCGGACCTTGAAGCTGGTTTTCTCCGCCGCCGCCCGGGTGAACAAGCGGATGTCGATCGGTTGAATGCGGGAGTGGTGGCGAAGCACATCTTCCCGCCGGGCGATCATGCGCTTTTCAAGAACCTGGCTCTGGGCAACCATCCACCCGCTGAAGCCGAACCCCACCAGGATCAGCAGTGCCGCCACCAATAAGGACATCGGGGAAAATTCGGGCATCTATTCCGCCATCATCTCTTCCCAGGCCTGATCCAGTCCGAAGTAAGCCAGTCTGGCGGCAAAGCTGGGTGCTATCCGGCTGCGGTGGTACTTCCCGAACAACCGGCCGTCGCGGTCCTGGCCTTGCAGTTCCAGCGCAAACAGGTCGTTTGTCGATATGATATCGCCTTCCATGCCGCATATCTCGGTGACCTGAGTCACACGGCGGCCGCCGTCACGCTGGCGGGCGACCTGGATGATCAGATCGACCGCACCGACGATTTGCGTGCGAATCGCCAGTGACGGAAGGCCCATATGGCCCATCTGCACCATGTTCTCGATACGGATCAAAGCGTCACGGGTGTTGTTGGCGTGGATGGTGGACATGCTGCCATCATGGCCGGTGTTCATCGCCTGCAGCATGTCGAACGCCTCGCCGCCGCGGACCTCGCCGATGATGATGCGGTCGGGGCGCATCCGCAGCGCGTTGCGAACGAGTTCGCGCTGATTGACCTCGCCCTTCCCCTCCAGACTGTTGGGGCGTGTTTCCAGCCGCACGACGTGGGGCTGTTGCAGTTGCAGTTCGGCGGCGTCCTCGACGGTCAGAACACGTTCGTCCACCGCGATAAAACGCGACAGCGCGTTCATCATGGTGGTTTTGCCGGACCCCGTGCCGCCGGAGATGATGATGTTCAACCGGCATTTGGCGGCGATCTCCAGCGCCTTCGCCACGACGGGCGTCAGCGCGCCGAATTCGACCAGTTTCGCCAGGTCGATCGGCTTCTTGCCGAATTTCCGGATTGAAACGTAAGGGCCATCCAAGGCCAATGGAGGAAAAACGATGTTAACGCGGGAGCCGTCTTTCAGGCGTGCGTCCACCATCGGGCTGGATTCATCGATCCGTCGGCCGACCGCGGCGGCGATACGCTGGCAGATGCCGGACAGATGCTGCTGGTCGCGAAAGCGGACCGCGGATTGCACGGTCTTGCCACGGCGTTCGACGAAGACGCGGTCAGGACCATTCACCATGATATCGCTGATCGTTTCATCAGCCAGCAGCGGTTCCAACGGGCCTAGCCCGACGATGTCGTGCACCAGTTCGGTCGCCAGCCCGCGCTGTTCGCGCGCATTCAACTGGATACGGTTTTGCGTGGCAATTTCGGAGATCAGGCGCTCCATGTCCCCCGTCAGGCGTTCGGGGGACATGCCCGCAACCGCGCCGGGCTCCAGGCGGCTGAGGCAGAGAGTGCGGATTTCGTTGATCGCCTGGGCCGGCGGTGTCGCGGTCGAAGCGACATTGATCTCGCTCTCGGGCGGGCGGATCACAGCGGCTGGATTTTCGTTCGTTCGCCGGCCGAATTGCGGCTGTACAGTCGCGCTCATTTATTGCGTCCGAAGCTGAACCAGAAGCCGCGTTTGCGGGCCTGTTCCGGAAGCGCCGAGCTGGCGAGGGTATCAAGCAAGCCGGCACCCGCCACGGAACGGGCGAGTTCCGAGATGACCTTGCGGAAGGCACCGGTGCTGACGATCGCCGGCTCGCCAAGGTTGGCCGCTGAACGTAACTGCCGCGGCAGATCGGGGATCACCACATCCAGCTTCCGCTTCAGGCCATCCTCGACCTGGCGGCGCGTCAGTCCGCCGGGCAGACCGAGCCGATTGAGCAACAATAAAGGAGGTTGTGCCTGCGCCTGCGCCTGCCCCGGGGACTGAGGGGTCAGGTTCATTCGCAACACATCCCGCAGACTGACCAGGCTGGGTTCCATCACCAGGATGCGTTGATGGGCCTTGGCCAAAAGGTCCCGATACAGCGGGATCGGCGCGAACGGCACGTCCAGGATGATAAAATTATAACGCTTTCGTAGCGCCTCGATGAGCGCGTCGGCCGCGCCGGGCGCGAATTTCGGCTGCGCATTCAGCGGCGATTCGCCGGCTAGCACATGCAGCCGGTCAGCCGCCGGTTGGGCCGCTCGTTCCGCCAGCAGAGTATCGATACGCTCTGGCGATTCCAGGGCGACGTGCAGGCCATCACCGGGATGCACATTCAGCAGGTAGGCGGCATTGCCACGATACAGGTCCGGATCGACCAGCACCGTGTGATGCCGCAGCGTGGCGCCGAAATGCCATGCCAGATTGGTGGCGATCGTGCTGGCGCCACATCCTCCGCGAACCCCGGTGACCGCAACCACGCGACCGCCCATCGCTGTTGACGCCAAGGGCGAACGGCCCAGAACGAAACTACCGAAATGGCGTATCACCAGGTCGCGCGCCAGCGGCTTGGCCAGATAGTCGGCTGCCCCCAGGCCGCGGGTGATCTCGCGGTAGAATTCCATGCCGTCCAGTTCGCCGATTACCAGCACGCAGACGTCCGGTTCCACGACATGGGCCAGATCGGCCAGCGCAGTCAGTGCATGTTCCTCGCCAGAAATGTCCACGACCAGTATCCTCGGCGAGGTCGTCTTCTGCATGGCGGCATAAGCTGCTCGGATGCCACCACGTCGGATGTCGGGCGGCTCCGGCAGCATGTCGGACAACGACGATCGCAGAATCTTTTCTGATTCGCCGTCCGTGACAAAAGCGATCAGATGGCGCCTGTCGTGTCGCAGCGGGCTGTTCGGGGCCTCCGCAAGCCCCTGTAAGTCCAGGATATTATCCACCGGTCGCGCCTCCGCCGCCGGCATTCTGGCCAGCATTCAGCAAGGCTTTCGCATGGTCGGAATCCAGCCGTTGGATGGGCGCGTCGGCGGATTTGCCGCTGACCCAGCCTTGACCGCGTCCTCGGATCAGGTCGGCTGGATTGGCGGCCATCGCCGCGATATTCACATCGTTAACGCCGCCGAACGGAATGGCGTTCAACTGCTCAACCCCGTCGAACCGGTAGTCGCAGGCCGTCAACAGCGCGGACATCGCGAACAGCAGCGGCAGAATGGGGGAAATTCGCATCTTTGGCCTCATTGCACGATGAATCCGGCGACGCCCGGTGTCGGTGCCAGGGTGGGACGGTCGGTGCCAACCGATGTCCGCATGTAAAGCAGCCGGTCGAGGTCGCTTGACACCGGTGCCGCGTTGGGAACCCGTAGCGTGGAGGGGTCGTTGACCGGCCTGACGACATAGGGAGTGACCAGAATCACCACCTCGGTCTCGTTGCGTTGGAACTGGTCGTCATTGAAAGCTGCCCCGACGCCGGGCAAATCGCCGAGCCCGGGCAGGCCGTTGCGGTTTCCCGAGACCGAGTCCTGCAGCAGACCGCCGATCGCGAAGGTCTGGCCACTGCCCAGTTCGACCGTTGTTTCCGCTTTGCGTACCGTCAGTGAGGGCACCACCATGGAGGAGCCGCTTGTGGAGACCGTTACCGCGTTGGCATTGCTGAGCTGACTGACTTCCGGCGCGACATGGATCGAGATTCGGCCATCGCTGTAAACCGTCGGAAGAAACCCCAGGGAAACGCCGTAATTCTTATAGTCCACGGTGATCTGGCCAAGCGCGCCGCCGGGTACGGGTATTGGGAACTGACCGCCCACCAGGAAGCTGGCGGGCTGACCGCTGATGACGGTCAGGTTCGGCTCCGCCAAGGTGCGAACCATGCCTTCATTGGACAACGCATCGATAATGGCGTTGGCGCCGAGGCTTAGGTTTTGCTTGCTGCTGAATGGAACGAAGCCGCCGCCGAGCGGGGAGATCTCGCCGTTGACGTTGCCAATCAGACCGGGCAGCGCGCCGATCTGGCCGAGGTTGCCCAGTGCCTGCCAGTTGATGCCCAGCTTGCGGGACAGCGACCGCGACATTTCAACGATGCGGACCTTAAGCGTGACCTGCATGGAAGATCGCACGGTCAACTGGTTTTCGACGGTCTGCTTCTCGACCGCGAACGCCTTTGCGACGGCAACGGCCCTGGCGGCATCCGCCGGACTTTCCACCGATCCGCTGAGCATCAGGGTGGTGGGCAGCGACCGAACGTGGATGGTGCTGTTTGGCACCAGGCGGCTGATCTCGGCCTCGGCCTGGCTGGCACCATAATCGGAGGTCTGAACGGTGACGTCGAACTGGGATACCACGCCACCATTCGAATCCATCGCCGCCACGGTGGTCCGGCCGGAGCCAACGCCGAAGACGAACAGCGTGGTGGGGCTGGCCGGGCGCACCTCCGCCACCTTGGAGTCGGCGACGAAGACATTGGCCGCCGGACCGGGCAGTGTGAGCACCCTGCCGCTACCGGCGTCCAGGACGACGCTGGATGTGATGGTCGCGCGTTCGGCGGCCACGGCGAACGGAGCGGACAACAGGACCGAACCCGCGAGCAGCGACGCGATCCGAAGAAAAGCCGAGCGCATCATCAGAACTTGAAATCCTTGCCATCGG
The DNA here is from genome assembly GCA_027353465.1 of Acetobacteraceae bacterium. Lineage (GTDB taxonomy): Bacteria > Pseudomonadota > Alphaproteobacteria > Acetobacterales > Acetobacteraceae > Rhodopila. The sequence continues at coordinate 10,271 of DAIEHR010000238.1, forward strand.
AGGTGCCGGACCAGACCTTCATCGACTGCGCGGCCGGAACCGGCGGCGCGAGGTCCGCGGACAAAGCGGGGGAAACATCGGACGCAAACGTCGTGACCGGGGCCGGGTGCCGGGTGGCTTCGGTGGAGATGCCATCCGCGGGCCTTACGCTGAGCGAGAGGCGGCCTAGCCGGATCGCGACCTGCACGGCCTGGGCCTGATCCTTGTTGACCTCCAGGGTCACGGTACGGGCATCGGGCGTCGGGCCGCCGTTCGCGGCACCTTCGACCATGCGCTGGTCGATGGCGATGACGCGGACGTCGGCGACGACGGTTTCGGCGACAACGCGGCGCCCAAGCGGCAGGTTGGGGTCGGCGATGTTCTGGGTCAGAATTAAATCCACGCGGTCGCCCGGCCAGATCAAGCCAGCCGTGCTGGTGATTGCATCGACCCCGATCGTGACGGCCCGCATGTCGCCCTTCAGCACAGCGGCCAGGAAGCCGTGGTCGCCAGGGCGCAAAGTATCGGCGGCGCGAATAGGTTCGCCGTAGCTCAATGGACGGCGCAGCATCGCGCCGACGATGCCGCGACGTTCCTCGTCGGTATCCATGGTAGATCCGGCGGTTACGCTGGCAATGGGAACCTCTTTGCTGGCCAGGTCGCCTGGCTTTATCAGGCTGCCGGCGGGGATGTCGCGGGCCGCTGTCAGGATATGGGCGGTGACAGGCGGCGGCGGGGCGCCAGCGGCTGGTTGCGGTGGCCGTGTGGCGGCGAACCCGATGAAGCCGAGGCCCAGGAGACCGAGTGCCATCAGGGCGAAGAAGGTGATCCGCAGGGCCATGATGCTAGCTCAACACGAAGAGAGTTCCGGCCGCGATGGCGCAGGCATAGGGAAGCGGGCCGTGATGGCGGATACGCCAGGCTTCCACGCGCACAACACGTGACACCAGGGAACTGGGGCGCTTGGCGGCCGCGCGGGGCAGGATGCGTCCGCCGGCCAGATAGGCCACGGATAGGACTCCGCCGAACAGGGTCACGCCCAGCAGGAAGGCCTCCACATCCATGGGGGCCACGGCGATCGCGGCGGCGCCAAGCAGTTTTACATCGGCCCCGCCCATCCAGCCGCGTTTCCAGAAGACAAAACAAATGAAAAATACGCTCAGGCCGAAGCCAAGTCCAAATATCAAACGGTCATCGACGGCAGCCAATGCAGTGCATAGCACGGCTATTGTCAGCGGAATCCAGTTCGATACCGTCCGGGTCATGATGTCGCGGACAGCGGCCAACAGAACAAGGCCGGCTATTGCGATCTTCAAAACGGGCGTCAGCAGCAGAATACAGTTGTGAATCATAATCCACCTTGCTTCGCCAGCGGACGCTTCGATCGGACCGCCAGCGCGGCGGGTCAGGCCGCGCCAGCGATCGCGATGGTCGTCAAACCTTGGCTTACAGGGCCGAGCTGACGTTACTGAGGGTCGTGCTGAGTTTGCTGCCAAGGCCGGTGATGACGGTGACCGCCGCGACGGCGATCAGGCTGGCGATCATTGCGTATTCCAGGGCGGTGACGGCGCGCTTGTCAACGCCAAGACCCAGTAGCTGCAGTTTGATGTATTCCATGTCACTAGTCTCCTTGCCTGTGTTTGGCTTCACTCGTGACCTGGCCCGAGGTATTCGTGCCAGATTCGATGTCGCAAAAGGAGTGAACGTCGGGAGCGGTTACAAACCGCTTTCAAATAAAAAAATTTTATCGAACCCAGAACTAGTGCAATATAGGAACCTATAGGCATGTAACCATTTCGTAGGCGTTCTCCAGTCATACCTCATGCCCGCGTAGCCATCGCGTGTGCTCAACGAGGACGCTCATGTCTCTGTCTTTGACAGGCTTTCAGCCATCCAGCCAGGCGACCTCAGCGCGATCGCTGTCGGGCGAGACGGTCTTCGGTTTAATAGTGGCCGCCGCGATCTTCGCCGGACTGCTGTGGTTGCCTGTGATACTACGCGACCCTGATACATTGTGGCATATCACCGTCGGAGACTGGATCCTGGCACACCACGCGGTGCCGGTGCTGGACACCTTCTCTTACACCGCCGCGGGGAAACCCTGGATGGCCCATGAATGGCTGTCCGAGGTGGCATTGGCGGTGGCTTACAACGCCGCCGGTTGGGACGGGCTGATGATGCTGACCGCCGCCGCCGCCGCCTGTGCGATCGGGTTCGTCGCCTTCTATGTGCGCCGCCGGGTCCGTCTGGATTTCGCGGTTCTGCTGATTCTGCTGACGGTCGGTTGCGCCGGTCCAGGGCTGTTGTCACGCCCGCACGTCATTGCCTTGCCGCTGGTTGCGCTATGGACGATTGGTCTGGTTTCCGCCCGCGCCGGCCGCCATCCGCCGTCATTGTTGCTGCTGCCAGCGATGACGTTGTGGGCGAATTTGCATGGCGGATTCCTCCTTGGTTTGGTGTTGGCGGCGGCGCTGGGGACCGAGGCGGTCCTGGATGCGGACGGCGATCGCCGGGCCGCGGTTCAAAGCTGGGGTTTGTTCATCCTGGGTGCTGTTGCCGCTGCCGCGATCACCCCGATGGGAATCCAAACATTGCTGTTCCCGTTCCGCCTGATGTCGATGCGGAATCTGTATCAGATCTTGGAATGGAAGCCGACTGACTTCAGTCACCTGGATGGGATCACGGTTTCGATCTTGGTTGCGCTGTATCTGGGACTGACGGGGACTCTACGGTTGCCAAAATTCCGCGTTCTGCTGATGGCCGGGCTGGTGTTTTCGACGATGCAGCATGTAAGGAATGTGCAGTTGTTTGGAATACTGGTTCCGCTGTTGATCGCGGACCCGCTTGGGAAGGCCCTGCCACCGCGGTTCCTGACGAAATTCATGGTACCGCAATGGATTCCGCTTGGGCTTGCGGCGGCGGCTGCCGTGGTCTCGCTGGCATTCCGGATTGGCCTGCCGTTGGAACGCAGCGATGAAGGCGCCTATGCCTCGGAAGCGCTGGCTAGCGTGCCGGCCGATTTGCGCGCCAAGCCTGTCTTCAACGAATATGGCTTCGGGGGCCTGTTGATCTTCAACGGCATTAAGCCATTTATTGATGGCCGCGCCGACTTGTATGGTGACGAATTCCTGGAAACGTACCTGTCGATCGTTCGTTCCAAAGGCGACCTGTTGAACGGCGTACTGTGCCGGTATGGCGTTGAGTGGACGATGTTTGGGCCGAATACCGACGTTCCCGCGTTAATGGACCGTACGCCGGGGTGGCATCGGATCTACACCGACAAGGTTGCGGTCATCCATGTTCGCGACGACCAGTCAACTCCGCCGGTTTGTCAAGATCCGTAGCTGATCCGGACGGAATGCTGTCTTGAAACGGTCGGGCCCGGACCACAGCTTCCACTCGATTCCGGGCACCAAGAGCGCGAAAGACGGTGTTGAGATGAACTTTCACCGTCGAGACGGACAGTCCCAGATCGCGAGCGATTACTTTGTTGGACTGACCGGTGGCGAGCAATCGCAACACGTCGAATTGCCGAACGGTCAGTTTGAGAATTTCTGGCTCCGTCGCCGGCACCGAGGCGGAGGACGCATCAGTTTCCTTACCCGGTTCATGGTCGCAGCGAGCCGCAAAGATATCCACCGTGGAAAGTATCCGGCTGGGGGGGTCTGTTCGGGCGAATGCAAAATGAGCACCCGCTCCAAGGCAACCAGTTGTCATAATAGGATCATTGTTCGGAATGATGGCGACGATGCAGGATACCAAGCTGAGGCAACTGACCGAGGTTGGACCTTGCAACCTCTCTTGCCCCAGCAAGTAACTGTCGATGAACAGCAGATCGACGGCGCCTTCCCACAAATGCCTGCTTCCGTTGCGCACAGAATCTGCCTCGGCAATCTTCCAGTGGGGGAAGGCGGATTCCAAAAAAGTCAGAAGCCCAAGACGAAAAATCGGCTGCCCGTCCACGATCAAGACCCTGGTCTGTCGATCTCCGACCATGAAGCTATCCATCTTGACTCCGGTGCAAATACCCAGTTTTTTCCATACAGAGTTGATACTGCAATAAAAATTAATCCGAAACAAGCCGCGTAATCAGCGTCGGCGCGGCCATTCGGCTGTCCTGGCCGCAATGTCGCGGGGCCTGACCCCTAGATGGGAAAGCAGGCTGTCAGTTTGTCGGTGCGGCCGGCAGCCGGATGGAGAATGGCGCCCACCCAGTCCGAGTAGGTAATCGTCACGATATCGTACTGTCCAGGCCCGCTGTTACAGGTGGTCGCGGTGGTCACCACTATGTTGGCCGCAGTGATCTTGGCTGGCCCGATCAGCGAGTTTGCCAATGTCAGGGCATAGTTCTGGGTCCGCAGGGCGGGCGTCGCAAAGCTTGCGTTCGCGGCGCAGTTGGAGGAATTGGTGGCGATACACCGGGCGGATAATGCGGCGATCGACTGAATCGTGCCCTTCGTCCACATCATCAAGCTGATTTCGATGCCCCCGAGCAGCATTGGAAGCAACAAAGCCAGTATGATCGCGGCTTCGGGGATCGTTGAGGCTTGGGTCTGCTTGAGGAATGACCTGGTCATTGCAACCTCACCACGACAGTATCGGAAATTTGGTCTCCGCTAAGGGAAAGACTGCTTGCGAGACGGAAATTGCCTTTTAGCGTATAGGTTGCCTTGATCTGGATATAATATCCGGGTGACGTTCCGTCGGCGCAGGTTGATGTGCATGATACGGGTGCCCCAAGGGTCGCCGGCGTACCGGATGGGCAGTAGCAGGCAACGCCGGTGGAACCGCTGGGCGGATAAGATACCGCAACCGCGGACACCGCGGCGGAAAGTGGATCGGGCGGCGATGCAGTCAGGGGATATGCGTTTTGAACAACAGCCGTAATGTTGGCGGTTGAGACCGTGGTTCCCTGACGAAACGCGTAATAGCCTGCCTGCGAGACCGCGTTTGAAAGACAGGTTTTGCTCCATTCAGCGAGTCCGTAATCGGCGGCGCCCGCTAGAAACAAGGCAACGACGGGTGCCACGATCGCGAATTCGATCACGGCCGTTCCCCGGTTGCCCGGGGCCGCGGGAACACCACGGACGAAAGCTGGGAATCGCATGATGGACCTCATTGAACCAGGGATGCCGAGCTCTTTCCAGGCATCGCGCTAAACGGCAGCAAACCGTAGGAGTCACATTGGGCGGCTAGCGAGGTGCTGCCGCTGAAAGTGGCGGTTTTGACGATCATTTCGCCACAGCCGTCGTCGCTTCCGCTGGTCGAAGCGCCGGTGACGTTTATCGCGCCATTGGGGTAATAGAACAGACCGGTAAACGAGAACGTGCCGCTTCCGCTGATCGACGAGGCGGTCGTCGCGTTGCTGGCATAGAGAATGCCGGCCCAGGTGCCGGTTGACGGTGCTTTGAGGGATATCGGCGATGCCCCCGAGATCAGCAGTCTCCCATTGCTGAATATCGTGACGCCGGATCCTTGTAATTCACCGCTGTTACCCACGCTTATATCGCCGGACACATAATAAATCCCGGGATTCATGGTTATCTGGAAGACGCCCCCGATCGAGATACTGCTGTAACAACCGGGCGAAATTGTCTGTGAAGTCGGGGCCGGCCATCCGGCCGGGCTGTATGCTGTGCCCCCGCTGCATGCCGCAGCCTTCGCGATGCCCGCCTGTACCACCGCGGATGTCGCATAGGGGTCGGCAATCTGTGGTACAGCTTCCTTAGTAACACTGACTCCAATAGGATAGCTTGGGAGGATGGCGTTGGGCGCATAGATACCGGATGCCGCGATCGTCGGAGTGCCGGACGCATTAATAGTGCCCGACGCAAACACGTACCCGGCTTCGATTTCGGCACTCCCGGTGATCGAAATACCATCGTCGGATCGGACGGTGCAGCCTTCGGCCGAAATATTGGCTGCGCCGGAAATTTGTATTCCATAACCGGTCGTGGTGCCGCCGCCGTAATCCTGCAGCGTCAGCAGGCACGGCTGGCCACCAGTGCCCGCCGCGGTGGCGATTTCCGCGATCGCCGTGGTAGTGATGGTTTTGGTTATCCCGCCCGGGAAGGCAAACCCCACGAAGGCTGTCGGTGCGGGACTTTGGACAGTGACGGCAAATGTCGTATCGGCGGGACTGATGATCCCGGATCCCGTGGCGACAACAACCGAAATGTCATTATCGCTGAGCGTTCCAGCGGTTGCGCTGCCGGTCCAGCTTCTGGCCGTTGCGCCTTTTATGTTATTCAATTCAGCGAGGTAGGCGCCATACGTCGCGGCGTTTTGGGCAGAGGCACCGGTCAGGAATGACTCAGCGGCAGCGGTTGCCGCTGCATCCGCCGCCCGCTGCAGCCGTTGTTTCATTACCGTCCATCCGCTGACCTCGATACCCAGGGCGACCGCCATTGCAAGGGCTGGGGCGGTTATTCCCACCAAGATGGCAACCGTTGCGCGCTCCCCCAGTGCCGGTCCGACAGACCTACCCCACTTCCGGGAAGTATTGATTTGGCGAGATGGCATTTTTTTGATGTAAACCATTTTTTCCACGACTTTCGCCGCATCAATGTTAGTTACGTAAAAGACCATATTCTGATGCCGGATACAATTGGCCATCTGGTGACTGGAAAAGCTTTGGCTCTGGCCATCTGGCCAATGCCGAATAATTGCCTGGGGCGGTAGAATCTGGCTTCAAGAAGGAGCGAGACATGCTGATCCTACAGATTGGTGAACGGCCTCTGCGGCGGGAACAGGATTCCGAGGACTTGGAGCGCAACGGTTTCCACCGGGAGCGCGTGGATACGCTCGAAGAGGCGATTTCGTTTATAGAATTATACGAATTCGATGTGATTCTTGCGGACTTAGATTTGCGCAGAACCCCCGGGTTAGATATGATTCGTGAGATTCGGGCTGTTTCGCGTGTCCCGATTATCGGGATTACAACATCTCTTGATCCACGGGTAAAAATTACCGCCCTCGATCTCGGTGCGGACGATGTACTTATGCAAATGTGCGGCCTGGAAGAAACCATGGCGCGAATCAGGGCGGTCGTCCGGCGGGGCTATGGTCATACGGAATCCGCCCTGCGTTTCGGGCGCCTCGAATTGAGCCTTGTGGCCCGCGAGGCTCGGATCGACAATTTGCCGCTGCGTCTCGGTCCCAAGGAGTATCTGCTGCTCGAATTCCTCGTGCTGAAGCGCGGATCGGCGGTCAGTAAGACTGCTTGCATGGCCCATTTGTACGGGACCGACGACTATCCCGAGGCAAAAACCATCGATGTGGTGCTTTGCCGTTTGCGTAAGCGCCTCGCACCACACGGACTGGCCGACGCAATCGAAAGCGTTTGGGGATTCGGCTACAAACTTTCCGCACCCGCGTCAGAGCCTGCCATACCTCGGGAGTCGGCGATGTCTGTCCGGCGAGGACGTTTGGCGCACGCGTAATGCTCGTACGCCAGGTTCGGTGGTGGGGGTGGATCGGGCTGCTGGCGTCGGTGACGCCCGCGCGCGCGCAGCCGGTTGATGACCGGCTTATCTGCCAGGTGGTCGGTCAGGCGGCGGAGCAAGCATTCGGACTGCCGCCAGGCATCCTGGCCGCAATTGGCAAAGCCGAAAGCGCCCAATGGCCGTGGACCGCGAATGTCTACGGCGCGGCGGAGGTGTACCGAAGCAAGTCCGAGGCGCTGGAGGCGCTGACCCGGGTTCGTTCGCCCAGGCCGGCGAATATGGACATTGGGTGCTTCCAGATCAGCATGCGCTATCACCCGAATGCGTTTGCTTCGCTGGACCAGGCGTTGGATCCTGTCGCGAATGCTAACTATGCCGCCAAGTTCCTCAATGAATTGCACCAACAAGCCGGCGACTGGTCGCGGGCGATCGGGTTATACCACTCAGCGACCGAGGGACCGCGGGCGGAATACCAGGATCGTGTCATGGCGCTCTGGAAAGGTGCGCCAGTGGAACCGGCAGTTGACGAAGCGCCGCGTTGGCGGGTGATTTCAATTGGTGCCGCGGTTCCGTCGGGCGTGCGGGTCTGGACCTCGTCCTCGCTGCCGGCAGCGTCCGCCGGCCTTCCCATGCCGCGGGTTATTACCTCGACAAGATAGTCTGTCGTACACTGGCCAAGGCGGCTGATTTGTCGGTCGCATCGATCGGGATCCAATCCCCCGGGCCGGGATCAGATATGGCGGAACGGTGCAATACATCAACGGTGGCATCGGACGCGTCGCCAAGTCGCGATAGAACCCGTTGTTCAAGTAACGAAATGGGGGCCTGTAACCAAAATCCAATGAAGCGAACTCCATACATGGAAGCGGCGGCTTTAAGTTTGCCGCGCATTTCCACGTCTAGGAATGTTGCATCGACAATCGTCGAATGTTCGGAACGGGCGGCGGTTTCGGCGGATGCGATCAGCATTTCGTTGACGGCGGCATTGGACTTCGCCGAATACGCATCGGGCGCCAGGCGCTGTTCGGGGGAAACCCCTTGCAAACGCTTGCGTATTTCGTCACTTCGCAGAACCAATGCCCCGGGCGCCGGGGACACCTCCGGCGCCAGCGCCCGGGCCAGGGTCGATTTGCCTGTGCCTTGCAGTCCGCCGATTGCTATCATTACCGGTTCGGTTCGTGTCAGATAATCCGCCGCCGCCGCCAGGTAACGGGTTCCGTCCTGGTTCATGGCGGCCATCACATGCGCCCTGATCATCGCCCGCTGTGACAGGAAGATGGGAAATCCAGTCAGGGCATCGATGTCGGCGGTGCGGGCCATATAGCGGTTCATCACGCGATTGGCCGCCGCCTGGCCGGCGCGATGATCCAGATCCATCAGCAGAAACGCCAGATCGTAGCCGACGTCGATTGTTGCCAGCGCTTCATCGAACTCCAGCGCGTCGAACGGCACGGGATGGCCTTGCCACAGGCATATGTTCCCCAGATGCAAGTCACCATGGCAGCGGCGAACAAACCCATTCCGATCCCGGCCCGAAAGCCAGGCGTGACGGGCGCCAATCGCCGAAACCATTCGTTTCTTCCAGGCACCAACATCGGGAAGCCCGGCAGCGACCGCCGATAGGGCATTCCCTTCGGTGATGCGCAGCATAGAGCGAGGAAATTCAGAGCTATGGACGGGTGGAAGGCTTTGATGATAGCGCGATACGGTGTCACCGATCTCATCCAGAAGTTTCTCGGTCAAACCGTTATTCGATACGATCTCATCGCCGAAATCGGCTTTGTGAACCTTGCCCATGCGTAGAACGAATTCGATCGGGTTGTCATCGCCAAAGGCCAGGGTTCCATCGGCTAGACGTACGATTCCGGCGACGTCGTGGTAAAGACCGGGTGCCCATGGCTGGTTGAGCTCAAGCTCGCGCCGAAGGAAATGCGCGCGTGCGTCCAGTGCCGTGAAGTCCAGGAACGG
>DAIEHR010000243.1 GCA_027353465.1 Acetobacteraceae bacterium
TCACCAGGGCAGCCAGCAAGGCATCCAGGCGGATACGCCCCTGTCGGGTGGCGATCAGCCGATCGTCGGTGTGCTGGATGTAGCCCTCCTGGATGCATTGCTCCAGAATTCCGGGATCGACCGACTGGGCGATGGTTCGGCCAGTGCGTGCGGCAAATCTGGCGATGTCGATGCCTTCTGTCAGTCGCAGGCCCATCAGCAGCGCCTCGCGCGCACGCTCCTCCGCCGGGATGGCATCGTCGGCGGTCAGGCCGTGACCATCCTGTTCCACGCGTTCGGCCCACGGTTCCGGTGCGCGATGCCGCCTGGTGGCCCGCAACGCCCCATCAGCCGTGATGCGTCCATGTGCCCCGGGGCCGATGCCGGTATAATCCAGATAGCGCCAATAGGTCAGGTTGTGACGGCTTTCCTGACCCGGGCGCGCATAGTTAGAGATTTCGTACGCCAGCAATCCGGCGCGCGCGCATTCTTCCCTGGTTGCGTCGTACAACGCGGCGGCGGTGTCTTCATCGGGAAGCACGATCCTACCCTGCCGGAATAGTACCTCGAACTGAGTTGCCGGTTCGATCGTCAGTTGGTACAGAGACAGGTGGTCGTCGGCGATCGCCAGTGCGGCGCGCAGCTCCTTACGCCAACTGGCGAGGTCCTGATTGGGGCGGGCATAAATCAAATCGAACGACACGCGGTTGAACAGGCGCCGGGCGAGCGACAGCGCGGCAACCGCTTCGCCGGCCGAGTGTTGGCGCCCGAGCGCGCGGAGGGCGGAGTCGTCGAGGCTTTGAATGCCGATGGAGATGCGGTTGACGCCGGCGGACCGATAATCCGCCAAACGCTGCGCCTCGATGCTGGTCGGGTTGGCTTCCAGCGTGATTTCGATGGTCTCGGCCGGATCGAACCAGCGCGCGGCGTCGTCCAGCAGGGCGCCGACGGTCGATGGGTCCATCAGGCTGGGGGTGCCCCCGCCGAAAAACACCGATGTCAGGCGACGGCGACCCAGTCGGGCGGCTTCGGTAGCCAGTTCGCGGCGCAGCGCGTTGGCGAAGCGGGTCTGATCGATGCGATCCCGCACATGGGAGTTGAAGTCGCAATACGGGCATTTCGCCAGGCAGAACGGCCAGTGAACGTAGAGCGCGAGGTCTTCGGTCAAAGTTTCAAACTGGCCGGAATACGCATGTTCAGAGCGTTGGGGATGGACCACGTCTCTTTCACCTGCCGGACGATATAAAATCCGGCTCGCAGGTAGTTCGGCAAGGCCCTAGGGTGGTCGGCATTGCAGGTGTTGACGGTCATACCCTTGGCGCCGTGGCGCCAGACCTCGTCGATCGCGGCCCGCAGGAAGGCGAAGCCGGTGCCCTGGCCGATGACATTCGGCATCAAGCCGAAGTAGCTGAGGTTCACGTCGGGCCAAGTGCGGGCGTCGAGTTCGAAGAACCCCGCCGGTTCGCCCTTGCTGTACAGCGTATAGATGGCGATGGCGCGGTCACGCAGCAGTGCCGCCAGTTCATGATCCGGCGTGGTGCGCCGAAGCCACCACAGATAATCGGCGCCCACCGTGTTATAGAGGTAGCGGTAAAATGGCACGGTTGGAGCTTGGGCGCGCACGAACTGAAAGCCCGGCCCTAAGCTCGGGCCCGCAGCCGCTGGCGCTCGATCCATACGCATGAATGTCACGGTGACGCCGACCCGGGTAACCGGACCCATTTGCCTTCCCTTTATGAACGCGATGGAAGGTCTTTATCCCTAATTAGCATCGGATACTATCGGGATAATGCCGATATTCCCCGCTTCGCGTCAAGCCGCCGATCCGCCGCCAAACGCGTTGAATGTGATCAGCGTATAGGTGTCCTTGACGCCGGGCAGCGTCTGAACCCTCTCGGTGACGAACAAGCCGATGTCCTGGCCGTTATCCAGGTAGAATTTGCCCAACAGATCGTATTGGCCAGAGGTTGAGAAAAGTTCCGACATTTCAGGGATCGTATCGGCGGCCTCGCGCGCCACGCGATACGCTTGTCCCATGTCGCATTTGATTTGCACGAAGATCGCTCGCATCGCCGCCTCCCGAGGAACGGGGCACCAGTTGGCCCGTGGCGGGAGTTTAGCCCGGGGCGGCGGGCGGGGGATAGCCAGTTGGTTCAGGCGGTTCGGCACTCCGCCACCACGGCCAGATTGAACGCAGTTTCGCTCAGGCGACGCAGCATGTCGGGTACCGGCGGTTCCACGGGAAGCGGCCCGTCCGCCAGGAATGCCTGCCGGGCAGCCCATGTCCGGTCGTCCAAATTCAGCGCCCGGCGCCGGTCGTCCAGCGTCAGCGCCATTTGCTCGCCCAGCGCATGGAACATCTCCAGTTGCGCACCGGTTAGATCGTTTGTTACCCACCAAGCCGGATTGCACGGCATCGGGTGCCCCTTCGGTGTCTGCATAGTGCTGACTTTCCACCGGATCGGGGGCGGGAATCCGGTCTGTCGATGGTCGGATTATGGCAAAGCGACACCATTGCTTTATTGCGTCGGCGGCCGCGGGCGTGACGAGCGGCGGGCGCTCGCCTATCCTCCAAGCCGCCGCGGCCGGACCGGACCCGCCGCCGGCCGAGGGGAGAATAAACCGAATGGAAATGGCCAAGGCCCGTAAGGCCAAGAGCATGCCGCGTCATGGCGGACGCGTGCTGGCGGATGCACTCGCCGCGCAAGGCATCGATCATGTGTTCGAGGTTCCGGGCGAAAGCTTCCTCGATACGCTGGACGGGCTGTACGATCAGGGCGGCAAGGTAAAACTGGTGACCTGCCGGTTCGAGGCGGGCGCCGTGAACATGGCCGACGCATTCGGCAAACTGACCGGGCGGCCGGCGGCGGCAATGGTCACACGCGGGCCAGGCGCCTGTCATGGCTCGATTGGGGTGCATGTGGCGTATCAGGACAGCACGCCGATGCTCCTGTTCGTCGGCCAGATCCCGCACGAAGACACGGGCCGCGATGCGTTCCAGGAAGTCGATTACCGGCAGATGTTCACGCCGTTGGCGAAGTGGGTGACCCAGATCGACTATGCCAAGCGTATCCCGGAGGTTGTCGCGCACGCGGTCGATGTGGCGACCAGCGGCCGGCCGGGTCCGGTGGTGATCGCGCTGTCGGAGGAAATGCAGAAGGATCGGGTGGTGGTGCCCGACCTGCCGCGCGCTACGGTCAGCCCGGCGTTCCCCGATCCGGCCGCGATGCTGAAGATGCGCGCATTGCTGGCTAAGGCGAAGAAGCCGATCGCGGTGGTTGGTGGATCGTGCTGGACCGAACAGGGGCGGGCCGCGCTGCATCGGTTCCTCTTGGATAACACACTTCCGGTGGCGGTCGGGTTCCGCCGGCAGGCGCATTACGATGGCACCCGGGACAATTTCGTGGGCGATCTGGGTGTCGGCTCCGACCCCGGGCTGATCGGCAAGCTGAAAGAGGCCGACCTCATTCTGGCGATCGGCAGCCGGCTGGGAGATGCGGTCACGCAGGGATACACGCTGCTGGATATGGCCGGCAGTGTCCCGATCGTGCAGGTGCTGCCGGACGGGGCGGAGATCGGGCGGGTATTCCGCACCGAACTCGGCATCGTGTCCGACTTGAACACCTTCGCCATCGCGGCGGCCGGGCTGGAACCCATCAAGCCGGCCTGGATCAAATGGACGCAGGAACTACGATCGGTGCGGGAGGCACAGCGCGCGGTGCCGAACTATCTGGGCCCGTTGAATCTGGGGACGGTGATGAGGGAACTGGAGGGCATGCTGACCCCGGATGCGATCGTCACCACCGACGCCGGCAACTTCGCCGGGTGGGCCACGCGGTTCCTAAATTTTTCCGAGGGGCAGCGCTATATCGGTCCGACCAACGGGGCGATGGGCTACAGCGTCCCGGCGGCCGTTGGGGCGAAGATCGCCTTTCCGGATCGGATGGTCGTCAGCATGGTGGGCGATGGCGGGTTCATGATGACGGGGCAGGAAATCGCCACCGCGTTCCATCACGGCGTCGCGCCGATCGTGTTGGTGTTCAACAACCAGATGTACGGCACGATTCGGATGCACCAAGAGAAAGCCTATCCGTGGCGGGTGTCCGGCACCGCACTGACCAACCCCGACTTCTGCAAATACATCGAGGCATTCGGCGGCCACGGCGAGGTCGTCGCGACGACCGAGGAGTTCGCGCCGGCATTCCGACGGGCAGTGGATAGCGGCAAACCCGCGTTGATCGAACTGCGGACCAATCCGGAGCAGATCACCACCCGAGCGACTATTACCGACCTGCGGGCCGGGCGGACACTGCTGAAGCCGGCCGCCAAAGCCAAGCGGACACTCGCCACGGCCCACCAAGTGGGCAAGAAGCGCAGCTGAACTATCGGTTGAGGAAGGCGGCGCGGCCTGACACGGCCCGCGATGCGGCGGCCGAGGAGGTGTAACGAAATGGAACCCTGATTTCGGCTGTTAAGCCGGCGCGCGCGACGCTGAAGGCGCTTTAGCCTCCATGTCCCTTGCGGGCCTTCGACAAGCGATCTTCCGACTTGAGGCCGAGGCCGCTTGCCAGCGCCAAACTGGATCGCAGCGCGGCATACTCCCGTGCCACCATCGGATAGCTCTCCGGCAGGCCCCATTTGGCTCGGTATTCGTCCGGGGTCAAACCGTGGACGGTGAGCAGATGGCGCCTAAGCATCTTCATGCTCAGCCCGTCCTCCATGCAGATCAGACGGTCGCCGAAAACGGTCTGTCCAAAAGTAGGATGCGCGTACGCGTTACTTACATCGCCATATCGATGCTCAGCATGGTCGTGACGACAGGGAACTGGTTCGGTATGCGCGTGTATGGGGATATTCGAACCAATTGCTGGTTCTGGCTGAAGGGCAACTAGGGCATTGTAAACGCTTTTAATTACATCAGGAAGGATAGTAGATTCGGTATCGTTGTGACCGACGTGTGCCGCAACAATCTGGGCGGATAGCGACAAGAGTATCTGTTTTTGGTCGGCCATCGATCGGGATCCTCCGTAAAATCAGCTTTTAACGATTTTTTAACATTGCATTAGCATCTTAGTTAACGTCAATCTCATTCGTTCGCGGTGTACGTCTAGATTATAAAATTAAATGAAGTGACGATGCGCGATCATTCTTTTCGAGATGCCGATGCCCAAGTGCGAGCTACGGCTGTCCGGTACTTTTTTTGGTGTACAAGGCGCACGACGTTGATTCTACTCAGTTCGAAGCGTTACCCGACGAATCGGACATGAGACGGGCCTCCGCCGTGCCGCACCAGAATACTATATTCCGTCAGCTTACAAACCAGCTTCCCTGGATCACACTTGATCGGCTCGTCAGCCAGCACCGTGCCGACAAGGGCGTTCGCCAACTGCGGACCAAGGAAATGCTGCTCACACTGCTGTTCGCGCAGGTTTCCGAAGCCAAAAGCCTGCGCGACATCGAATATCTGCCGGAGAGCCAGGATGCACACCGCTACCACTCGGGCCTGCGGCGGATGAAACGCTCGACGCTGGCCGATGCCGCGAGCCGGCCGGCCGAGGTATTTACCGGAGTTTTATCGGCGTTGATCCCGTGCGTTACCTGCGAACTGCGCCGCGGTGTTGGGGAATGCGTCCGTCTGATCGACTCCGCCACCGTTCCGTTGAGCAACCTTAGTGCGGATTGGTCGCGGTTTTCCGCCATTCTGTACGGTGCGAAGGCGCATGTCGTGTATGATCCCGGCGCCGACTGCCCGTTGTATCTCGGGGTTTCCCCGGCGCAGGTGAATGACATCACCGCAGCCAATGAAATGCCGAGCGATGCCGGCGCCACTTATGTCTTCGACCTCGGCTACTACGACTTCGGATGGTGGGCG
>DAIEHR010000248.1 GCA_027353465.1 Acetobacteraceae bacterium
GAAGCAATACGCCGAGTCCATTCGCGCCGCCGCGGTGCCGAACGTCAATGCCATGCGTGAGCGTCTGCGTGTCAAGGTAGAGCCCGGCGTTATCAACGGCGTCCGCATCTATACCGTTACGCCGGAGAAGATCCCCGCCGCTAACCGGGACCGCCTGCTGCTGCAAATCCATGGCGGCTGCTATGTGTTGAATCCCGCCGAGGCCGCGCTGCCGGAGGCGATGCTGATCGCCGCGATCGGCGGTTTCAAAGTCATCGCCGTGGATTATCGCATGCCGCCCGAGGCATATTTCCCCGCTGCGCTGGACGACGCGATGACCGTCTATAAGGCCGCGCTGAAGAAGACGGACGCAAAACGTATCGGCTTCATCGGCACGTCCGCGGGCGGCGCGCTGGTGCTGGAGATGGCGCTGAAAGCCAAGCAGGATCACCTGCCGATGCCCGGCGCCATCGCGTCCGGCACGCCGATGTCCGACGTCACCAAAACCGGCGACAGCTTCCAGACCAATGCTCTGGTGGACAATGTGCTTGTCTCCCCCGACGGCTTCTGCGACGCCGCCGCGGCATTCTATGCCAACGGCCATGACATGCGCGACCCGCTGATCTCCCCGGTGTACGGCGATATGCACGGGTTCCCGCCGACCATTCTGACCACCGGCACGCGCGACCTGCTGCTGAGCAACACGGTTCGGGTTCACCGCAAGCTGCGCAACCTGGGTATCGATGCGTCCTTGCAGGTTTATGAAGGCCAGTCCCATGCCTATTTCGGTCGCGATGACCGGATCCCGGAGGTGCGCGAAGCCTATACCGAGATCGCCGGCTTTCTCGGTACGCATCTGAAGAAGTAATGTAGCTTTAGGGTGCGGTCGTGATTGATCCCGCCATGCGTCGTGTTGCCGAACTCGGTGGTCCGCGCGGGCATCCGTCCTGCCAGGCTCGAAGAACGGCGCCAATCACCGAACGGCCTGACCGACAGGCACACGAACCGGCCGAATCATCCCCTGCCCGTCATGACGACCGAAGGCATCGCCTGTCTGATGCCATTATCGGAACCGGTGGCCTATGCACCCCGTTGCGAGTATCGCCCGCAGGTCCTATGCAAGCGCCGCGATGGACCAGCCCGCGACCCGCGCCGAGACGGCCGATTCCCCCCGTCACACCCACGTCACATTCGACGATGGGATACTGCTGGAGTGCGGCACGACGCTGCCAAGCCACACGGTCGCTTATCGCACCTATGGCACGCTGAACGCCGACCGGTCGAACGCCGTTCTGGTCTGCCATGCGCTGACCGGGGACCAGTACGTAGCGGAGGATCATCCCATCACCGGCAAACCCGGCTGGTGGACCGCCGTGGTCGGCCCCGGCTGTCCGGTCGATACCAACCGCTTCTTCGTGATTTGCCCGAACGTCCTGGGCGGCTGCATGGGCAGCACCGGCCCGTTGAGCCTCCGGCCGCGGGTGGACGGATCGGACTCCAGCGAACCCTGGGGCACCGATTTTCCGCCCGTGACCATCCGCGACATGGTCCGCGCGCAGAAGCAATTGACCGACTATCTGGGCATCCAGCGCCTGTTCGCCGTCATCGGCGGGTCCATGGGCGGGATGCAGGTGCTGCAATGGGCCGCCGCCTATCCCGATTCGGTCTTCGCTGCGCTGCCGATCGCCACCGCGTCTTACCACTCCGCCCAGAACATTGCGTTCCATGAGGTCGGGCGGCAGGCGATCTTCGCCGATCCGGACTGGCAGGCCGGCCAGTACTGGCGCCACGGCCGCATCCCCGCCCGCGGCCTGGCCGTCGCCCGCATGTGCGCCCACATCACGTACCTGTCCGAGGAAGCGCTGACCCGCAAATTCGGCCGCCGACTGCAGAACGCACCCAAGGACAGCACCGAGGCCATCAACCTGTTCGGGGAGATGTTCGAGGTGGAGAGCTATCTCCGGCACCAGGGCAGCACCTTCGTGCAGCGCTTCGACGCCAACAGCTACCTGACGATCACAAGGGCGATGGACTATTTCGACCTCGCGGCGGATTGCGGCGGGGATCTGGCGACGGCGTTCAAGGGCAGCCGCACCCGCTTTCTGCTGGCGTCGTTCACCTCCGACTGGCTGTTCCCAACCGAGGAAAGCCGCTTCGTCGCCCGGGCGCTGAACCGGGCAGGGGCCAACGTGTCGTTCGTGGAATTCCCCACCGATAAGGGCCACGACGCCTTCCTGCTGGACGAACCGGACTTCCATCGCACCCTGGCCGGCTTCCTTCGCGGCTGCGCCATGCATGCAGGACTAGAAGCTCGGCCATGAGCACCCACGATCCGGTTCGGTTTATCGCCAAGAACCTGCGCGTCGATCTGGCGGTGATCGCTGACATGATCGCCCCGGGATCGCGCGTGCTGGACATCGGCTGTGGCGACGGCACGCTGATCGATCATTTGTTCCAGACCAAGAACTGCGATGCCCGCGGTATCGAGATCGACATGGCCGAAGTCACCCGGGCGGTCGCCTATGGCCTGCCGGTGATGCACGGCGATGCGGACATCGATCTGCAGCACTATCCGGATGCCGCATTCGACTATGTCGTGCTGTCCCGCGCCTTGCAGGCGGTGGAACGCCCCCGGGCGGTGCTGCGGCAGATGCTGCGGATCGGCACGCGCGCGGTGGTCAGTTTCCCGAATTTCGGCCACTGGCTGGTGCGATGGCAGTTGCTGTCCACCGGTCGGATGCCGATGACCGCGACCTGGGACCGGCCGTGGCACGAAACGCCGAACATCCATCCCTGCACGATCCGGGACTTCTTCGACCTGTGCGAGCACGAAGGCTATGTCGTGGAACGCTGGCTGGCGGCGGACGAGGCCGGCCGCCGGTCGCCGTGGCGCCGAGCGTCGCGGATGGCGAATCTGTTTGGGGAGCAGGGTGTGTTCCTGCTTCGGCACCGATAGGCCCGCCGCTATGCCGCTGAGGGGATTGCGGCGATCAGATGCGCTCGCGGGCAGGCTGCCGCGCGTGCGGACGCGACGTATTCGTATTGCCGCCTTGGTGTCATTGCTGCTTCACGTCGCGATCGGCGTATTGCTGCTTGTCACGATCTCGCGCCAGCACAAGGAGGAGATGCTTCCCCCGCCCGCGCCGGTGACGATGGTATTCAATACTGGCCGCCGAGAGGGGCCCACCCTGCCAAACCCGGCCATGCAGGCGCATCCGGGCCAAGCGGCCACGGCTCCGCCGGTCGAAGCGCCGCCGCTGCCAACGCCACCGGTTCCGCCGCCCCCGCCGCCGGTTCCACCGGCACCCGAGGCGCCGGTACTATCGTCTCCGCCGCCGGCCGAAGCGCCCGAGCACGAGCAGGAAGCGCCAACTCCGGCACCGCCACCACCGCCGACTCCCGAGCCGCCGCCGCCGCCGGTTCGGCCGCCGCCGCCAAAGCCGCGGCCAACGTCCCTGCCGCCGAAGCCGCAACCGCCCCGGCCGGAGAAGCGGGAAGCTCCGCTGGATTTTCCGGCGCCGATGAATTTCAGCTTCGGTACCCCGAAGTCAACGCCGAGAGCGCCGGCGCGTCAGGCCGTTCGGCAGCATATTCCCGGCACGATCGACATGTCGCTGGGGCCGGCGGCACGCGGCGCGGCCAATCCCACACCGTATTCCGACAACGACGATTCCGCGGCCGGGACGGATTGGCGTAATGCACTCAGCCGGTGGGTGGCCGAACACGCCTATTACCCCGAACAGGCCCGCCGTACCGGAGAGGAGGGCGATGCGATGGTTCACGTCGTCGCCACTTCCGACGGGACTGTGAAGGAGGTCGAACTTATTCGGAAATCGGGCTCGATGTGGTTGGATATCGCGCTGGTGGCATTATTCCGAGACGCCCATATTCCGCCGTTTCCGGCTGGCGGGGACGATCCCTTGGAGTTCAATTTCCTGATGCATTATATGCTGATCCGGCAGCCGCAATAACGCCGTCGGTTAAGCGGCCTCGGCCAATACCAGCCGTCGCCTTGGGGCGGATTTGACCGGCATCGCGGCGTACACGTCCTTCACCGCCTCGGTCAGCGTGACGCCTGCCAACCCCGGCACCAATCGCCGGCCGGCGCGCTCCAGCAGCGGGCTGGCACGCAGGATCAGCCGCAGTCTGGACGGTGGCATCCACAACGCGGCATCGCGGCGTTCGACCCGGAACAGGCCGCTGGCCAGAAGCCGCCCAAGCTGCCCGGTGGAATAGGGATTGCCGTGGCCGAAGGGGGTGTTCTCGCGATAGGCCCACATGCCGGTGCGGTTCGGCACCACGATCAGCAGCCGGCCATCGTCCTTCAGCACGCGCCAGACTTCGCGCAACAGCCGCCGCGCGTTCTCGGCGGTTTCCAGGCCATGCACCAAAAGGATGCGATCAAAGCTGAGGTCGGCGAACGGCAGGCAGTCTTCCTCCGCGGCGCAGGACAGGTTCGGTGCGCCAGGGGGCCAGCGAGCCGCGCCCATTTGCGCCGGGGTCAGCGCGATGCAGCGGGCCGCGGTGTCGCGCCATAACCGCAGATACGGCATTGTGTAGCCGATCCCCAGCAGGGAGTCCCCCCGCGCGCTTGGCCACATCTCCAGCAGCCGCTCGCGCAGCACCCGAGCGGTGACGGCGCCGCGTGCTGAACCGTAGAATTCCGCTGCGAGGTGTGCGTCGGCTGTCATGCGGCCAGTCTATAGCACGTCCCGTGGTTTTCGACCCGATGAACGCATGCTAGGGTTTTGCCTATGACAGTCACAGCATCCCCCGTCCCGATCCTGAGCGACAATTATGCCTGGCTGCTGCGCGACAGCAGCACCGGCGCCACCGCCATCGTCGATCCCGCCGATGCCCAGCCGATCATCGAAGCCATTGAAAAGGCGGGCGGACGGCTGGACATGATCCTGTTGACCCACCACCATGGCGACCATATCGCCGGGGTGGATGAGGTGCGGGCCCGGTTTAACTGCCCCGTCGTGGGCGCCGCCGCGGACCGGCACCGGCTGCCGGCGCTGGATCAGGCGGTGCGGGAAGGCGACACCGTGCGCCTGGGCAGTGCCGTCGGCGAAGTGATCGAAACCCCGGGTCACACCCGTGGCCAAATCAATTTCTTCTTCCCCGACGGCGCGGTGCTACTGTCCGGTGACACTCTGTTCAGCTTGGGCTGCGGCCGCCTGATCGAGGGCACGCCGGCCGAGATGTTCGACAGCCTGCGCAAACTGGCCGCGCTGCCGGGCGACACGCTGGTTTGCTGCGGGCATGAATATACCGAGAGCAATGCGCGCTTTGCTCTGGCGGTCGATCCCGGCAACGAGGCGCTGCATGATTTCGTGGGCCGGGTGGAGCAACTGCGCGCCGCTGGCCAACCCAGCGTGCCGTCGGTTCTCGCCGACGAGTTGAAAGCCAACCCATTTCTGCTGGCACCGGACGTCGCCAGCCTCGCCGCCGTGCGGGCCAAGAAAGACAAGTTCTAAACAAGGGAATATCCAACGTGAAATTATACTACTCGCCGACCAGCCCGTATGTCCGCAAGGTCGTGGCGTGCGCCATCATCCGCGGCCTCGATGCACGCATCGAAAGACATGCCAGCAATCCGCACGCCTCGCCGGCGGATCTGGTGGCGGACAACCCGCTGTCAAAAGTGCCATGCCTAGTGACGGACGATGGCATGTCGCTGTTCGGCAGCCAGTTGATCTGCGAATACCTCGACAGCCTGGGCGACGAACTGCCGCTGTTTCCGGCTAAGGGTGCCTCTCGTTGGCGGGCGCTGAAGTTCCAGTCGCTGGGCGATGGCATTCTCGATGCGGCGGTGCCGTGCCGGGGTGAGCAGGGCAAGCCGCGGGAAGCCGCGCGCGACGCGCAGATCGCCCGTTATAAAGATGTGATCAAGCGGACGGTGGATACGCTGGAAGCTGATCCGCCGCATAAGATCGTCGATATCGGGTCGATCACGGTGGCCTGCGCGCTGGGTTACCTGGATTTCCGCTTTGGGTCTGATCCCTGGCGCGAAGGGCATCCGAAACTGGCGGCCTGGTACGACGCGTTTGCCAAGAACAAGGGTATCGCCGAGACGGCACCGGCGTAACCGACGGACCAACGGAGCGGATGTCTCGATCGTCCGCTCCGTCCGCTGTCGTGGCGGCCCGACCCCCGCCTGATCAATACTCGAACTGATAGGTCAGCCCGACGCTGGCCGCATCCGCCCCGCCGGCGTTTCCTGTCGCCGATGCGTCCCCCGACCCGGCGGAGGTTTCCAGCTTCAACCCTTTCGCCAGGTCCACCTGCACTGTCGCCTGGGTTCCGCTGCCGGTCGCGCTCTGCTTGGCGCCCAGATAGACGCCCTTCGTCAGATAGCTGCCCGCCTCCAGGGTCGGGGCCCCGGCGGCGTTGCTGCCGACCGACAGCCGGTCCAAGCCGAACGTATTCCGCAGACTCTCCAAGGGATCGAAGCCCGATGTCGCGCCGGACATCGACGCCAGCGCCGCCGCGATCTGGGCCAACTGCAACGGGCTGAGTTTCGAAGTGCTGGTGTTGAACAGCAACTGCGACAGGATCTCGTCTTGTGGCATCTCTGGCACGCTGGATAACGTGATCTTCGGATCCTTCGCGGAGCCATCGACCGTCAGCGTCGCGACGATCGTTGCCGTGGCGGATGTCGCGACGAAATGGATTGATGGGTCGCTGACACCCGCACCTGAAAAATCGACCGTGCCCTCGGTGAAGTTCAGCGTGGTTCCGACGATGGTGAAGGTGCCGCGCCGCAGATGCAGGCCGCCAGTGGGGTTAGGCTGGGCGGTTGTCCCGCCGATCTGGATTTTGCCTCCCAGTTCGGCGTCCAGGCCGCGGCCGCGGACGAAGACCTGTTCCGGCGCGTCCAGCGTCAGGTCCAGCGCGATGACCGTTTGGGGCGGTGCCTCGGGCGGTGGGGGCGGAGGAGGGGGGGCATTCGCGTTCCGCACCTTCAACACCGCGATACTGGGCGGCAGCTTGTCCGGTATGCGGATATCGGCATGCCTTACATGCAGCAGGCCGCCGGCCCGCAGGTCGCCCTGGATGTCGCCTTCAAGTGTCAGATTGGCGTCGATGTTCGCGGTGATCAGGTCGCTGGCCAGCGGGCGCGCATTATTGGCGGTCAGGCGCAGATCGACCGGCATCGCGCCTGCCAGACCGATCGTGCCTGAACCGCCAAGCGTTCCCGGCCCGGCTTTGCCGGCGAAATCGACAAGCCGGATCGTATCGCCCGAGGCTTGGATATTGGCGGTCATGTCGGTGACACTGGCGCCCAGTGCGTAGTCGGCGATGCTGCCTTTGCGCAGGGTCGCCGAACCCCGTACCAAGGGGGAAGCGGTGGTTCCGGTTACGGCGGCGTTGATCGTGATCTCCCCGCGGGCACGCTGGCCTTGCGCCGTCAGCAGCGGATCGAGCATCGCCAGATCCAGATCGGCGTCGGTGTTCAAATCCAGCCCGCCGCCTTGCGCCAGCGGCACCGACCCGGTGAGGGTGACATGCGACGGACCGGCGGTCAGCCTGGTATCGACGCGGGCGGAGGTGCCCTGAAGCGTCGCATTCGCGACCAGGTTGGCAGCTGGCAGCGCCTGACCAGGCCCTTTCTTCTGCTTCACCCCGGTCGCGGTCAGTTTGATCGTGCCTTCGGGCTTGGCGGTGGTGCCGGTCAATCTTGCGTCGGCGGCGATGACGCCGGTGGCGGCGAAGGCCGGGTTGACGATCGCGCCGATGTCGGCCGGCAGATCCCGCAAACTGGCGGTCAGGTCCAACGTGGTCCCCACCCGGCCCGCGACGGCCAGTTCAGATTGGCGGAACCCCAGGCGGACGCGGTCCATCGCCACGCCGTCGGTGAAATTGAAATTGGCGGGCGCGAGAAGCCGTAACATCTGCTGTTTCCAACTCGCCTCCATCTTGTTGAGCGCCAGTGTGCGGTGCCGCGCATCAAGGATCCCCGCGGTGGTTAGCTTCGCCGGACCGTCGGCGACGGCGGGCGCGTTCGCCGCGACCGTCACCGTCAGCGCATCCAGCTTTCCCTTGGCGGAAATCCGGGTGGACATCGACCGGATGGTGCTGGCCGCGATGCCGTCGGCGGTGAAGGTTCCGTCGATGGCGGGATCGCCGGCCGGGTCGGTGATGGTGGCGTTCAGCGCCGCCTTGCCGACCGCGGCGGTGCCCGGCAGCGCTACGTTCTTCATTGCCAGCGTCAGCTTGGCCGTCTTGTCGTCGGAGTCCAGATTGGCGTTCGCCTGACCGGTGATCGGGCGCCCGAGCAGGGGCTCTAAGTCGGCCAGTTTTCCAAGGGCGAGATGCAGATTGCCGCTGGGGATCACCGCCGGCGGCGTCAGGCTGGCAGTGCCTCCGGCGTCAAGCGACTTCCATTCCGCCTTGGCGATATCGACCTTGATGGTGTCGCCGGTCTTGTCGGCGGTCAGCGCCAGGGTCAGCGGCGCGTCCAGCAGCGTGCCGTTGGCGTTGACGGCGGCGTGGGGCGCGTTCGGCAGGCCGGTCGCGTCCACCGTCGCGGCGATATGGCCGGAGGAATAGCCCTTCGCAGCCATATCCGCGCCGAGTTGCGCCTGGACAGCCAGTGCATCCAGCGCCCCGCCGGCGTGTCCCTTCGCATCCAGCGTTCCGGACAGGCTGGATTGGACGGCGGACAAGTCCGCCAGGGCCACGGCCCAGTTCAAGTCCAGGATTTTTTGGGCGAGGCCGCCATTCGCCGTGACGGTCAGCGCCTTTCCGTTCACCGACAGGTGCGACAGCCTGTAGTCCTCGCCCTTCGCGGAGCCTGCGATTTCCAAGCGGGCGTCCTCGCCGATCAGTGCCGGCAGCGGTGCCATGCCGCCGGTGATCGCAACCTGCCCAGCAGCGGTGCCGGACGTCGTGCCGTCCTTCATCTCGGCCGTCAGGTTCAGGTCGGCGTGGCCGGCGATATCCGAACCGCCAGCTTTGGCCAGTGGGGCGAGGTCGGGCAGCACCAGATGGGCCTGAAGGTTCGGGTTGTCCTCGACGCGGGCGGTGCCGTCGATCGCCAGCAGCGGGTGATGCAGCGCGAATGTCACCGGCTTGCCGGGATCGTCCAGTTTTTCGGTGGCGTCCAACGTCAGCGGCCCACCCGCGAACACGTCCGGCCGGGGGCCGGGGACATGGATGTCCTCGACGCTTGCATGCAGTTTGCCTTGGCCCGCATTGCCGGCCAGATCGGCATTGAGCGCGCCGATGCGAACGCCGCTCGCGCTCAGCGCCTGGATCCGCACCGTTCCGTTGGCTTCGGGTCCGGTGAACGGTCCATGCACCTTGGCATCCACCAGGACCGACTGCCAGGACACACCCTCGGCCGGGCTCATCGCCGGGGCTTGCGCCTTGATCGCCAGATTGGCGGTTCGGTGCGGGAGATCCACGGTGCCCCCGGCCGAGGCGGTCAATTGCCCAGCACCGATATCCACCCGTGTGACCAGGGCAGAGCGTGGCCCGTTGGCGGAAGCCTGGATCGTGATCGCGCCCAGGTCGGGCAGGTGGGCGATCGAGGAAATCAACCCCTTGGCCGGTTCGTTTGCCTTGATGGTGGCGATGATCTCGTCCTGCGTCACATCGCCACTGACCGTGTAGTGGCCGGGGCTATCCAGCCGGTTCGCATCCAGCACCACCGAACCCAGGGAAAGCGACGGAAGGTTGGCCGACCCGTCCAGAGCCAGGGTCGCAGCTTCCCCTGCGACTGGCGTCCCGATGGTGGCCCGATCAATATGCAGACGGCGCAGATCGACCCGCACTGGCAGGTTGAAGCTGCTGGTGTTGCTGGTGGGGGCCTTGGATTTAGACTCAGGCAGCCGGCTGAAATCCAATTGGTCCGCCTGAAGCAGATCTATTTCTGCCGTTCGGTGGACCAATTGCCAAGGCGACCAGTCCAGCACCAAGCCGGAAATGACAATGTATGGCCCCTTGGCATCCGAGACCTGGATTCGGGCTGCGCGCAGCGCATCAGGGAAACGGCCCGACAGACCCTCGATGTGCACCATGCCGCCGCTCAGGCTGGCGGTCTGCCGCTCGATCAACCGGCGGCCGGCATCCGTGTTCGCGCCGATCGCGACCACCAGAACCGGGGTCACCAGCAGTATCAGAAGGACCAAGCCGATCCATTTCAGCGCCCGGCTCAAAATGCCTGTCCGATCCCGATATAGAGTTCAAATGAGTCGCCCCCCGGCAGCTTTTGCAGCGGCACGGCGACATCCAGCCGGATCGGGCCGATCGATGTGTAATACCTGGCACCCACGCCGGCCCCGGCATGCCAGTTGCTGGTAAACGGCGCGCCGTTGGTGCTGACCTGACCCACGTCCATGAATCCGACCACCCCGTAATTGCCCAGGATACGCTGCCGCAGTTCCACGGTTCCGGCGGAGATCGCGGTTCCGCCCGTGGGTGTTTGGTCCGGAAACTGCGGCCCAAGCGTCTGATAGCGATAGCCGCGCACCGTAGCGCTGCCGCCGGCATAGAACCGCTGGTCGGGCGGCAGGCCGAACACGCCGACACCGGAAGCCTGACCCACCAATCCGCGCAAGGCGATCACACTGCGACCGTTATTGAACACATCGATGTACGTCGAGCCAGAAATCTGCGAGATCATGAACGTCGCCGTGCCAGCGCCAACCGACACCATGGGCGTGACCAGCAACGCCGCGCGCAGGCCCGATGTCGGGTCCAGCAGGCTGGTGGTGTTGTCGTATTTCAGGCTGGCCGGGACACCCAGCAGATTATAGTGGCGGGTGACGTCCTCCTGAAGGATGGATTCCTGCTCGCCCGAAACCCCCAGGCTGGCCGTCCAATAGGGCGACAGTTTGCGGTTCAGCCCGATCTTCTCCATCAGCGCCGTTTGTTCGTAGGCTTGCAGGCTTTGCTGGATGGCATTCAGATCGATCTCCAACTGTTGATCGCGGGTCAGAAAATCCGGTTTCAGGAACTGCGCCCCGACCTGATAGCCCGGCCGGATCAGCGCATCGCCGCCGGCCTGATAGGACGCGGTCAGGTTCAATTGCTCTGCATTGCCGAACAGGTTCCGGTCGTGCCACGCCGTCGTCAGGTTGGCACCCAGGTCGGTCGAATAGCCGACGCCCAGGTCCACGGCGTGAAGCGGGCGTTCGGTCAGGTCGAAGGCGATGGGTATCTGTCCGGCGGGGTCCAGCGTCGAGGCCGGGGTTGCCCGCACCACGGAAAAGACCCCCATCGAGGTCAGGTCGGATCGCGCCGCCTCGATCGCGGCCGGGCTGTACAGTTCGCCTTGATGCAGCAGCAGCCTCTGCCGTACGAAGGCCTCGTTCATGTCCTTCAGTCCGTTCAGGCTGATCGGGCCGATATCGGCTTTTGGCCCTGCTTCCGGCTGGAAC
>DAIEHR010000267.1 GCA_027353465.1 Acetobacteraceae bacterium
GTTTCTCACCAGTCTCCCAGCACCGGAAAATTGCCCGCAGCGACTCGATATATTCGCCCAGGCGGGCGGCCGGCGCGACCCAGGGCGTGCTGAACCGGCGCTCGTTATGTGCCTTGATCTGGCTGCCCAAACCGACAACGAACCGGCCCTTCGAATGGCGGTTGATGTCCCAGGCCAGGTTGGCAACCACCATCGGGCTGCGCGGAAACGCAATCGCGACCGACGGCACCAGCGCCACCCGCTGAGTCGCCATCGCGGCGAAAGCCAGCGGTGTGAACGGATCGTGCTTCAACTCGCTGGCGGTCACCGCGTCCGCACCGTCGTCCTCCGCCTGCTTCGCCGCCGCCGCGCAAGCCTGCCAGTCGTTCGCCGGCAGCCCGATTGAAACCCGCATCGTTATCCTCCTTATTGATGCAACCAAATCTGCGGCGGATACGCGCGGCGAGCAAATCCAAATCCATCACCCGTGCATCTCCCCCGCCCCGGCCGCAAGTGCCCCCCTGCCCCCACCGCCGGCGCCAAACCCCGCAGCCCTTGCGCCCCAATCCACAGGCCCGCAAATTAGCGCGCGAAAATGAGGACTCATCCGATGAATCTGTTCAATCTCAAGGGCAAGGTCGCCCTGGTCACCGGCGGCAACGGCGGCATCGGCCTCGGCATGGCGCAGGGCATCGCCTCCCTGGGTGCGGCCATCGTCATCGCCGGCCGCAACGAAGCAAAGGCCGCCGACGCGCTGCAAACACTCCGCGACATGGGCGCCGAAGCCAGCTTCCTGACCGCCGATGTCACGAACAAGGCGGAATGCGTCGCACTGGTCGCGGCAACCGTCGCAAAGCACGGCCGCCTCGATATCCTGGTCAACAACGCCGGCACCTCGGTGCGCAAACAGCCGCAAGATCTGACAGAGGACGAATGGCACCACGTCCTGGATACCAACCTCACCAGCGCCTTCTTCTGCTCCCAGGCCGCCTATCCGGAAATGGTCAGGGCCGGCGGCGGCAAGATGATCAACATCGGCTCGATGATGTCGCTGTTCGGCGCGCCCTTCGCGGCCGCCTACGCCTCCAGCAAAGGCGGCATCGTGCAAATGAGCAGGGCAATGGCGACCGCCTGGGCCAAGGACAACATCCAGGTCAACGCCGTCCTGCCCGGCTGGATCGACACCGACCTGACCAAGCGCGCTCGGGAGCAAGTGTCAGGCCTTCAGGACAGCGTGCAAAAGCGCACCCCCAGCGGCCGCTGGGGCACGCCGCACGACATGGCCGGTATCGCCGCGTTCCTGGCCTCCTCTGCATCGGATTTCGTAACCGGAACAGCAATCCCCGTGGATGGCGGATTCTCGATCGCCATGTAGCCCCCGGCCCGGTCACTGTGGCGGGTTCACCACGGACTCGCCGTTAAATCGTAACGCGATCAAAGTTATCTACCGGTTTCCTGAAGCCTTATGATAAGGCCAGGAACCCTCTTCGCGCCGGTTTTCGCCCATGCATCGCAGCCTAGCGTCCACAACGGCACGTCGGATCCGCCTGTTCGCCTGTCTGGCGTTGCTGGCAACGCTGGCCGCGTGCGGAACCAGCCACCCCTATCGTTCAGCGAGTCATCGCAGCCCGACCCGGTACTACCCGCCGCCCGGCCCATCCAACGACCCCTGGGGTCCTTATATCCGCGAGGCCGCCGCTCGGTTTGCCGTCCCCGAAACCTGGGTCCGCGGCGTGATGCACCAGGAATCCGGCGGGCAGGAGGACGTGATCTCCTGGGCCGGCGCCATGGGGCTGATGCAGGTGATGCCGGATACTTATGACGGGCTGCGCCAGCGCTACAACCTGGGCGACGACCCGTTCGATCCGCACAACAACATCCTCGCTGGCACCGCCTACCTGCGCGAGATGTATGATCGCTTCGGCTCCCCCGGCTTCCTCGCGGCCTATAACGCCGGCCCGAACCGGCTGGACAAATACCTGACGCAAGGCACGCCACTGCCAACCGAAACCGTGAACTATGTCGCGTCCATCGCCCCCCGCCTGGGGTCCGACCGCCCGATGTCCGGCCCGTTGGCGGTCTATGGCGGCGGCGCCCGCGTGTATCAGGTTGCCGCGCGCCCAACCCCGGCTGGATGCGACCCGGACGCAGCCTATAACCCCGACGGCCCTTGCGTGAAGCTGCGCCCGCCCGCGGCCACCGCCGTCGCCTACGCCATGCCGGTCTGTGATCCCGACGCGGCCTACGATCCTTCCCGGCCGTGCAAGGCCCCTCCGCCCGAGCCGGTCGCGGCGCCCCCGCCTCAACGGTTCGCCAGCGAATCCCGCCGGCCGTTGCAGGAACGCCAGCCCCAGCAGATTGCCTTCCATCCGGGCGTGCCGTCAGGGCCGCCGCGCGGGCGCTGGATGGTCCAGGTCGGCGCCTTCGCGAGCCTGTCCACTGCCGAGGCCGCCGCCGAACGCGCCCGCTCTGCCGCGCCCGACCTGCTCGACCAGACGAAGATAGAACTCCCGGCGACAGTGCCGTTCGGCAACCAGGTGGCGTTCCGGGCACGTCTGTCTGGCCTGACCGCTCAGGCCGCCGCCCAGGCATGTGGCCGGCTGGCAGGACGCGGTATCGCCTGCCTGACCGTGCCGCCGCCGCGGGACTCCTTCTGACGGACGCTGGCTGCGCCCATCGGGCGGGCCGTCCTCGAACCAGCAACTGCCCCCTCGACGCGGCACCAGGGACGCTCCATCTTTGATAGCACAGGAGCCCCCGATGTCGCAGACCCTTGTTCGTCCGCCGCCCGTCTTGTTCATGCCGCAAAAGCAGGCCGCCCGGCCGATCACCAAGCGGCTGAAGGTCGTGTCCGAATATGAACCCGCCGGCGACCAGCCAACGGCGATCAAGGAACTCGTTCGCGGGATCGAAGCGACCGAACATGACCAGGTGCTGCTGGGCGTCACCGGGTCGGGCAAGACTTTCACCATGGCGAAGGTGATCGAGGCCGTGCAGCGCCCCACCTTGGTGCTGGCCCCCAACAAGACGCTGGCGGCGCAGTTGTACGGCGAGATGAAAAGCTTCTTCCCCGACAACGCGGTGGAATACTTCGTCAGCTACTACGACTACTACCAGCCGGAAGCCTACGTCCCCCGCACCGACACCTATATCGAGAAAGACTCGCAGATCAACGAGCAGATCGACCGGATGCGGCACGCCGCCACCCAGTCCCTGCTGGAACGCAACGATGTCGTCGTCGTCGCCTCGGTGTCCTGCATCTACGGTATCGGGTCGGTCGAAAGCTACGCCCGCATGGTGGCGAAACTGGAAGTCGGCGGCCGCATCGACCGCGACGCCCTGGCCAAGGCGCTGGTCGATCTGCAATACCGGCGCAACGACATGGCGTTCCAGCGCGGTTCGTTCCGGTTACGCGGAGAAATCGTTGATATCTTCCCGAGCCATTATGAGGATCGCGCCTGGCGCGTGACTCTGTTCGGCGATGAGATCGAAGCGGTGCATGAATTCGATCCGCTGACCGGTGAAAAGACCGCCGACCTGAAAGAGATCACGGTCTATGCCAACAGCCACTACGTCACCCCGCGCCCGACGCTGACCCAGGCCGTCCGCGACATCAAGGTGGAATTGAAGGCCCGCCTGGACGAACTGCACGCCAACGGCAAGCTGCTGGAAGCGCAACGGCTGGAACAGCGCACCACGTTCGATCTCGAAATGATCGAGACCACGGGGTCGTGCAAGTCGATCGAGAACTACTCACGCTATCTGACCGGGCGCAATCCTGGCGAGCCGCCGCCGACATTGTTCGAATACCTGCCGGAAAACGCCCTGCTGATCGTCGATGAAAGCCATGTCACCGTGCCGCAGATCGGCGGGATGTACAAGGGCGACTTCAACCGCAAGAGCGTGCTGGCGGAATTCGGCTTCCGCCTGCCCTCCTGTATCGACAACCGTCCGTTGAAATTCGAGGAATGGGACCGCTTCCGCCCCATGTCGGTGTTCGTGTCCGCCACGCCCGGCCCGTGGGAAATGGAGCGTACGGCTGGCGTTTTCGCCGAACAGGTCATCCGCCCCACCGGTTTGATCGACCCGGTCACCGAGGTCCGCCCGGTCGAACATCAGGTCGATGATCTGATGCATGAGTGCAAGGAAGTCGCCGCCCGCGGCGGCCGCGTTCTAGTCACCACGCTGACCAAGCGCATGGCCGAACAACTGACGGACTACCTGACGGAAAACCAGATCAAGGTGCGCTATCTGCACTCCGACATCGACACGCTGGAGCGGATCGAGATCATCCGTGACCTGCGCCTGGGCGTGTTCGATGTATTGGTCGGAATCAACCTGTTACGTGAAGGTCTCGATATTCCGGAATGCGCGCTGGTCGCGATCCTGGACGCCGACAAGGAAGGTTTCCTCCGCTCACAAACCTCGCTGATTCAAACGATCGGCCGGGCAGCGCGTAATATCGACGGCAAGGTGATCCTGTACGCCGACGTGATGACCCGTTCATTGCGCGCCGCGATCGAGGAAACCGAACGCCGCCGCGGCAAGCAGCGAAGCTGGAACGAAGCCAACGGCATCACCCCGGTTTCGATCCGCCGCCAGATCGGTCAGGTGCTGGAAAGCGTGTTCGAGCAGGATTACGTCACCGTGGCGCCAACGAAAGACACCGGCACCACCGAATTCGTCGGCAAGGACCTGAAAGCCTCGATCGCCGATCTGGAAAAACGCATGCGCGTCGCCGCCTCCAACCTGGAGTTCGAGCAAGCCGCTCGCATCCGCGACGAAATCAAACGGCTGGAGGCGCTGGAACTTGGCCTGCCCGCGCCGCCCGTGGCCAGTGCGTCGTTACGCCCCAAGACCAGCAGAACGCCGGAGCCGCTGGGGCCGGGCGGCGGCGGCTACGATCCGTCGAAACGCAAGGGGCGCGGCGGGATGAAACGGGTCGGGCCGTAAATCACACCGGAAACCGCTCGCGATATTCATGCGGGGGCACCGCCAGTACTCGCATGAAGCCGCGGCGCATGGTTTCCTCCGATCCAAATCCGCAGTCGCGCGCAATGCGTTTGATCGGCAGGCTGGTGGAACCCAAAGCCTGCCTCGCCGCCTCCACCCGCACGCGCTCCACCGCCCGGGCTGGCGTCAGGCCGGTGACCTGCCGATAGTGCCGCAAGAAACTACGTTCGCTCATGCCCGCTTGTTCAGCCAGCACCGGAACCGCCAGATTCGCCCGCAGATTTTGTTTCATCCAGTCGTGCAGCCGATGGAACGTCGCATCCGATCCGCTCAGCGCCAATTCCGCGCTGAACTGGGACTGCCCGCCCGGGCGTTTCGCGAACACCACCAGCCACCGCGCCACCGACACCGCCGCCGCTCGGCCTAAATCCGCCTCCACCAGCGCCAGCGTCATGTCGATCCCGGCGGTCACCCCGGCCGAGGTCCATACCGGACCGTCGTTGATGTAGATTGGATCCTGCTCCACCCGAACCGCCGGAAACCGCGCCGCGAGTTCGGCGCAGCGCGACCAGTGCGTCGTTGCCCGGCGGCCATCCAGCAAACCCGCCGCCGCCAGCACGAACGCACCCGTGCAGACCGAAGCCACCCGCCGCGCCACACCCGCCCGGCCCACCAGCCAATCCCGCAACACAAGATCATCGCAGGCCGCCGCCGTCCCCGGCCCACCGGCAACGATCAGCGTATCCACCGGATCGTCCAAAGGCGGCAGCGGTTCGGCGAACAACCGCATGCCGGAGGACGACGCAATCGCGCCCGGTTCGGCGGCAACCAGCCTAACCGCGTAGGGCAACGGCTCCCCGGTCCGGTCGTTGGCCGTGGCCAGCACCTGGAACGGCCCGGTCGCATCCAGAAGCTGCACACCGGGAAACGCGATAATCTCGATCCGCCGCACGTTTGGCGTGATTTGTGGGTCATTTGGCATTTCCGCCAAACGGTGACACGGCAAACTGGCGTTGTCCAGAACGAAGGAGACGCTCGATGACCCAAATCCATATCGGCCTGCTGGCCTTCCCGGCGATGACGCAACTCGACATGACCGGCCCGCTGCAGGTGTTCTCCGCCGTGCCTGGCGCGACCATGCATGTCATCTGGAAGGCGCTGGAGCCGATCCAAACCCAAGGCGGGCTGCGACTGATCCCCGACACAACCACGGCCGACTGCCCAAAACTGGACGTGATCTGCGTGCCCGGCGGCCCCGGCGTGCTGGACCTGATGGAAGACCCCGAAATCCTGGCCTTCCTGCGCACCCAAGCAGAGACAGCGCGCTTCGTCGGCTCGATCTGCACCGGCGCGTTGGTGCTGGGCGCGGCGGGACTGCTGCGCGGCAAGCAGGCGACGACGCACTGGGCATGGACCGACCTGCTGGTGCCGCTGGGCGCGATCCCGACCCCGGGCCGGGTGGTGCGCGATGGCAACACCTTCACCGGCGGCGGAGTCACCGCCGGGATCGACTTCGCCCTGACCATGGTGTCCGAACTCGCCGGTCAGGACGTGGCTGAACACATCCAATTAGGCATCGAATACGCCCCCGCCCCGCCGTTCAACGCCGGGCACCCCGATACCGCGCGTCCGGAACTGGTAGCCGCCGCCCGCGACCGCATGACCGCACTGCGCACCGAGCGAGAAGCGCGCGTGGCGAAGGTAGCGGCACGGATGCCCCATGAGCGTTAAAGTAGGGGAGCGCCCGCTTTCGGGTTGCCTTTGCCCTTCTGCATAAGGTGTTCGCGGAACACGATTTATCTATCGTCATGGCCAGGACTTCGCCCGGGCATGACGGTGAGAGAGAAAAGCCGCCTTCTACCAATGTGTTGTCGATTTTATTGACCAAGAACGGCGTCGCTGACGGGACAAAAGGCCGTCGGGCCACCTCTCGATTTTAACACCCAACGGGCACGGGCCCGCCGTGACGATGAAAAACCGGCGGCTGCCGTCGAACGATTCGCCTATTTCGCACCGCCTCTTAGGTCGCCCGGCGGGTGCGCAGGGCGGCCGCCAATGTGCCGTCGTCCAGCACATCCAGCGCGCCCCCCATCGGCACACCCTGCCCAACGCGGGTAATGGACACGCCCGTGGAACGAAGCTGGTCGGTCAGCCAATGCGCTGTCGCCGCGCCATCGACCGTCGCGCCCAAGGCCAGGATCACCTCGGTCACATCGCCCTCGGCAATGCGGCTGAGCAAACCGGGGATGTTCAAATCCTCCGGCCCGATCCCCGCCATCGCTGAAAGTGTGCCGCCCAGGACATGATACAGCCCGTGATGCACCCGAGCGCGCTCCAGCGCCCAGAGATCGCCGACGCCCTCGACCACGCAGATGATGGACCGGTCGCGATGCGCGTCGGCGCAGATCGTGCAGGGGTCCTGGCTGTCCAGATTACCGCAATCCGCGCAAGGCCTGACCGCTCGGGCGGCCTCCATCAGTGCGGCGGCAAGCGGCAGCATCCGAGACTCCGGCTGTTGCAGCATCTTTAGCGCCGCTCGGCGGGCACTGCGCGGCCCCATGCCCGGCAGCTTGGACAGCAGGCCGATCAGGTGGTCGATTTCCGGGCCGCCCATGCCGTCAGACGCCGATCTAGAACGGCAGCTTCATCCCGGCCGGAAGCTGCAGACCGCCGGTGACCTTCTGCATCTCATCCGCCGCGAACGCCTCGACCTTGGACTTGGCATCGCGGAACGCGGCCATGATCAGGTCTTCCAGCATCTCGGTTTCCGCCGGATCGATCAGCTTGGGGTCGATTTTCAGCCGCTTCATGTCGGTCTTGCCGCTCAGGGTCACTTTCACCATGCCGGCGCCAGATTCGCCGGTCACTTCCATCGATTCCAGCTTCTCCTGCATGTCCTGCATCTTGGACTGCATCTGCTGGGCCTGCTTCATCATGCCGGCAAGGTTTTTCATAGGTCGATCTCCATCGGCTCTTCGTCGAAATACTCGGCGTCGGGTGGTGCGAATTCCGGCATATCGGGTGGCGCGGCCGGCAATCCATATGCGTCCGCCATCTTATCATGCACCGTGTCGATCCGTGCGCCCGGAAACGCCGCCAGGATCGCCGCCACCAGCGGGTGATCGGCGGCAGCGGTTTTTCGGGCGGTGTCCGCCGCATTGCCCTGTTCCGCGATCGTCGCCTCACCCGCCTCACGGGAAATGGCGATCGTCCACCGTGTGCCGGTAATGTCCGCCAGCACCGCCGCCAGCTTGGATGACAGGTCCTTCGGCGCCTCCGCCTGCGGTCGCAGTTCGATGACCGGAGGCGCAAACCGGACCAGATGAACAGAATGCAGCAGATGCGCGTGCAGCATCGCCTCCTTCCGCTCCCCGACCATGGCCACGACCTCCCGGAAGCTGCCTAGCCGGGGGCCAGCCTGATGCACCGGTTCGGCCGAGATCATCGGCGCGCCATTGGCCACAGCGCGAGAACCGCCGCCGCCACCACCGGTTGGGGCGGATGGTGGGACCCCACCAGCAGTCAGCCGCCGGATCAAGTCTCCAGGGGTCGGCATTTCAGACACATGGCACAGGCGGATCAGCACCATCTCCGCGGCCGCTCGGCGGTCGGGCGCGATCTCAACCTCGCCGACGCCTTTCAGCAGCATCTGCCAGGCACGCGCCAGGACTGGAACGCTCAACCGGTCGGCCAGTTCGGCGCCACGGGTGCGTTCGGCCTCCGGCAACTCCTGGCTGTCGCGCAGGCCGGGTATGGATTTCAGCCGCGTCACGGTATGCAGCAATTCCAGCAGATCCTGCAGCAGCGCACCCAGATCGGCGCCGCGTTCGTACGCTCGGTCCGTGATCGCCAGGGCCGCGGCGGGCTTACCGCCCATGACCGCTTCCATCAGGTCGAACACCGCCTCGCGATCCGCCAGCCCCAGCATCTCGACGACCTGGGCCGAGGTGATCGCGCCCTCGGCCTGAGCAATGGCCTGGTCCAGCATCGACAACCCGTCGCGGACAGAGCCGTCGGCCGACCGAGCGATCTGCTCCAGCGCCGCCGGTTCGATGGTCACGTCTTCCTTGACCGCGATGCGGCCATAATGTTGGGCGAGTTCGGCGACGCGCACCCGGCGCAGGTCGAAGCGCTGGCAGCGCGACAGCACGGTGATCGGAACCTTGCGGATTTCCGTCGTCGCGAACACGAACTTCACATGCGGCGGCGGTTCTTCCAGGGTCTTCAGCAGGGCGTTGAACGCGGGCGTGCTGAGCATATGCACTTCGTCGAGGACGAATATCTTGTAGCGCGCCTGCATCGGGCGGAAACGCACCGACTCGATCAGTTCGCGAATGTCGCCGATACCGTTGCGGCTGGCGGCGTCCATCTCGGTCACGTCCGGATGGCGGTCGGCCAGGATGCCGACGCAGTTGGCGCACACGCCGCAGGGATCGACGGTGGGGCCGCCAGTCCCATCCGGGCCGATGCAGTTCAGCGCGCGGGCAATAATGCGCGCGGTGGTGGTTTTGCCGACACCGCGCACGCCGGTCAGCATAAAGGCATGGGCGACGCGGCCGGCGGCGAAGGCGTTGCGCAGGGTGCGCACCATCGCCTCTTGCCCGATCAGGTCATCGAACGTCGTCGGGCGATATTTGCGCGCCAGCACACGATACGGGGTGGTATGAACCGGCTCCGGAGCCGCGACCGGCAGCACATCGCCGAACAGCCCCGGCCCGTCGGGCGGCGGTGGCGCGTCGTCTTGGTCCGCGGGGTCGTCCTGGAACAGGCCGGACATTCGGGGCGTTCACCTTGTGATAAGGCGCGGGATGAACTGGCGCGAACCGTCCGGCGCGAGCGGCGAAGGGGGAAAAGTGGGAGACCGACAAACGACCCGAGCGGTGACCCGTTGCGGCTGCTTCCTTCCGGACCTGACCGGGTTGGCGAGGCGCCCGTCCACCGCCGATCTCCCGCGCGCTGCGTACCACGCG
>DAIEHR010000278.1 GCA_027353465.1 Acetobacteraceae bacterium
CGCCAAAATGGCGACACCGAAAACCGCGATGGAGGCCGGCTCCATCGCCTTCGTCATTCCTGCCGTGGACGCGTCGGGGTTGGTGCCATAGGCGAAGAAAATATCGGAGAAGATCAGACTGGTATTAAGGTTGAGCGACGATATCGTCGACGCGAACGCCAACTGGATGGTCACTGTGTCCTGCACTGCTGGCTTTCCCGCCGTCACGGTGCTGCCCGTGCCACCAACCAGCCCCAAATTGAGTGAGCTATTTCCGTTGCTTACCAACGTCGGATCACCAGTGCCGG
The DNA here is from genome assembly GCA_027353465.1 of Acetobacteraceae bacterium. Classification (GTDB taxonomy): domain Bacteria; phylum Pseudomonadota; class Alphaproteobacteria; order Acetobacterales; family Acetobacteraceae; genus Rhodopila. The sequence goes on from DAIEHR010000278.1 coordinate 288, forward strand.
TTGGATTGCCCTGACCCAGGGAGATAAGGCCGTAACCGGATGTCGAGATGGCATAGGCGCCAGGGAAGGTACCAGGGGTACCGGTCCACCCTACTGCCTTATAAGAGCTGGCCCAATAGCCACCGACATTGATCGCGGTCGATGTACAGACCGCGACCGAACTGCACGCGGACGGATTGGCGATGGCATTGCCACCCGCGGAGTTGGTGCCGATCACGGAACCAGGCGTGTAGGCGCTACCGCCGTTACTCTGGATCGACAGAGGATAGGTGGTGCCGCTGCTGGTGCCGTCACTGCTGATGCCCCAGAAGAACCCGGTCAACACGTCGGCGTTGCCATAGTTCGTCATCCCGAGGGGGGTGGTATTTTGCAAAACGATCTGGATGCCGGTCACGTTGGTGGCCGAAGTGCCGGAAACGACGATGCCAGGACTGGTGACGGTGCCAGAACTGTTGATGGATCCGCCAGTCATCAGGCTGAACGTTGCCTGGGCGCAATCCGTGTTATTCGATGAGCTATTGACGAAGCAGCCGTTCGTGCCGCTCGGGATCGCGGTGATCTGCGCGCGGGCGGTGGAGACCGCGCCCACGATCAGGCTGCCAGCCAGCAGCAGAATAAGACCGGGCAGCCGTGGCCTCATGACAAGACTCCGTAAGGATGATTGTAGACGATTCCGTGTAGGTTGCCCAAAACAGATTGCGAAAAAATATCCCCCGGCTGTCCCGCCGTTGGCTCTCACGCCGAAATAGGCTCGCCACTCGCGTCCGCTCCTGTGTTTGGGCGACACGGCGTTTCAACACCGTAAGTCCTGCTAGACGATTGTCTCGCCAAATGCAACTATTCCGCACCAACTTCTCGGGTTGTGTCGTCCCGCGAGCCGGACGCGATACCAGGCTCAGGAGGGGTACGATGAGCAAGCATGATCCTCGCGGACAGACATGGAGCCCGAACCATTGGCGGCGCATGGGGCGCCTACGATGGTTCGCCCTCGCGTGTGGCCTGCTCACCACACCGTCCCTTGCGCAACATGCCTCGCTGTCAGTGTTCGAACCACCCAAAGGAACGGTTTCGCCGGTCGCGCCCGGGGATCTGTCCCATCCCGTGTTCGACACCACGACCTCGGTCCCCGACCGCACGACGGCGAAGAATTCGACCGACATGCTGGTCGCGGAGGTGGAGGGACGAAAAATCACCCTGGGCAATGTAAAGGACACGATCGAGACCTTGCCGCCCGAACTGGCGGGGCAGGATTTCCAGATCCTCTACCCCCGTGTCGTTGAGGAGATCATGTACAGAACGGCGTTGTCGATCCGTGCGCGGGAGGAAGAGCTGGATCAGGATCCGATGGTGCAGCGTCGAATCCAGGCGAGCGCTGATCACATCCTGGCGAATGCCTGGCTGCACAAACATTTGGAAAGCGGAATCACAGAGGCGATGGTCCTGGCGCGCTACGACCGCGACATCGGGTCGCGGCCGCCGCCCGAGGAAGTCAGGCTACGCCTGTTCCTCGCGGAAACCGACAAGCAGGCACGAGAGACAATCGCCGCGCTGCGGGCCGGCGCGGATTTCGCTACGCTGGCCAGGCAGTCCAGCAAGGACCCCACGGCCGCCAATGGCGGTGACGTCGGTTTCAAACCCTGGAGCGCCGTCCTCCCCGAAATCGCCGGCGTGGCCCAGGGACTGATGGCGGGCGAGCTTGCTCCGGTGCCGGTGCGCACACGGTTCGGATGGGTCGTGTTTCGCGTGGACGAACGGCGGACCGGCACTCGACCGTCGTTCGCCGAGGTACGTAACGATCTGGCTGCGGCGATGGAGCAGGAGCGGGCCAAGGCCGTGGCCGAGGACGTCATGAAGGCAATGGTCATCCACACCTTCGCCTTCAACGGCTCCGAAAGGCCCGACTTAGACGACCCAGGCCCGTCTCGCGGCGATCGATGAATGTGGCATTTTCGTGCCCTTGAATATTTCGCTATCTGACAATGAATTTTCGTTGCTGTAGGCATCGCGAATCGCGCTAGTAATACGGTATGGTAACAGAGGTTATTACAATGCGAAACACCATCAACTGCTGTGCTCTCGGCCTTGTCCTGGCGTCTGGGCTGGCAGGATGCGGTTACAGCGAAGGTGATCGGGCGGCTTCGGGAGGCCTGCTCGGTGCGGCGGGCGGAGCCGGTGTCGCGGCGCTGACAGGCGGCTCGCCGTTGGTCGGGGCTGCGATCGGTGGCGCGGTCGGAGCGGTCGGGGGTGCCGCGACCAACGGGCGCGACGTCAATTTGGGACGTCCAGTCTGGCGCTGACCCCTTTTGGGATTGCGGGAAATAGTCATGGGGCGGTTTAGCCCGTCTGCGTCAGGCCCTACGGGTCAGCCGCTGGTCATCCCCTCAACCTTTGCCGCGAACTTGTCGCGGTCGAATGGCTTGGTCATGACTTCCATGCCCTCCTCCATGCGGCCGTTGCCGACAGCTGCGCTCTCGGCGTAACCGGTCAGGAACAGCACCTTGAGGCCGGAGCGCAGCTCCCGTGCCGCGTCTGCAAGTTGGCCTCCGTTCATGCCTCCGGGCAAGCCGCCATCCGTGATGAGGAGATCAATGCGGGCCCGGGTCTCTATGATGCGCAGGCCGGATTGGCTGTTGGCAGCTTTCAGCACGGTGTAGCCTAGGTCCGATAGTACCTCGACGACGACCCTGCGCACAGCAAGTTCGTCGTCGACTAATAACACAACTGGGCCCGGCTCTGCGTGGGGCGGCATGTTCTCCGCTCTCGCGTGCTCTACGCTGTCCGCCCCATTGGGTGTCGGGGCAGGTAAATCGACACCGTCGTGCCCTGTCCCGGTTCGCTGCTCAGGAGGACGTGGCCACCGGACCGTTTGACAAAGCCGTAGATCATCGAGAGGCCAAGGCCGATGCCTTCGCCCGTAGGCTTGCCGCGACACTTTGATTTTTCCTCCGCCAAAAATTACCAAATAACGGCGTAAATCAATACGAACAGGTAGGGCATAGTCGCCGGATATTGGCGTGATGTGGTATCATCCGATACGGCTTGTGTCATGTCGGATAACACCCCCCGGATGATCGAGGCGCGGCGTCGGGGCAGTTTTCCTGATCGGATAGCCGCCGGGGTCGGCGCATCCGCTCGCTCATACTGCTTGCCTGACACCGGCGATATCGCCCATGCTTTGCGCCATGTTCGTCGTCACCGATCTGACGCCGCGGCGATCCGCGCTACCTTCGATCAAGCGGGCGAGTTCGCGGCCGCCATCGAACTGCGCCGGCTGTTTCCCGGCATCACCGACAATGTCCAAGCGCGGATGCATTCCCGCACCATCGCTGGCTACACACCCTTGCCCGTACCGGCGATCCCGCTGAGGCGACCGTCTCCCCGCAAGAAATAGCCGCTTCGGTTCCGCCCATCGCTGTCCGCCTGGGGCTGTCAGCCGGGCGTCGAGGCCAGTGTGGCGAAGACCGTCGGATAGGATTGAGGGCCATACTGACCGAGGAAAAGATCGCCGATCGCCCAACGGCGGCGGTAGGTCAGCCAGCGCTGGGCCAGGTGATGCGGCCGGTCATGCAGCATGTGACAGCTCTGGCATAGACCCTTCAGATTGGCGAGCCGGTTGTTGGCGGGATCGTTGTCCAAATGCGCCGCGGCCAGCACGACGCGGGTCAGGCGGACATGGGCGGTGTCGATCAGGTCGGGCCAGCGTGCGGGTCGGCCGCTGTAAAACAGCGTGCATCAATCCGCAGTTTATCGGCCTCGGTTTGAATGCTTTTAATGGCGAGCCCGCACGGAGCAAGCGTGGTTCCACGGGCCATGACGGTGATTCCTACTGACTTGCCGCTCACGATCAGCGGCTCATTGCATCAGCATTGAGTCTGCCAACTTAAACCCGGAATTTGCGAGCAGTCCTCCGTGTCGCATCATTCGTCTACGGTCGTTTTTTGAGGTACAACCTGCTCCAACGCAGCCACGCACCGAGGGTCGAACGCCGTCCCGATATCCCGCGCCATAATTGCGATCGCGTCGTGCCCAGACATCGGGCCGCGGTAGGGGCGTTCGGCGGTCAGCGCGTCGAACACGTCTGCCGCCGTCAGTATCCGGGTCTCATCACCGATCTGCGCCGCCACGAGCCCGCGTGGGTAGCCGCGCCCGTCCAGCCTCTCGTGATGTGCGCCTGCCATCGCCGATATTTCGCCAAAAGCGGCCACGCGCGCGAGGATCGTCTCGCCGTCTCCCGGATGCGCGCGGATCGCACGCCATTCGGTCTCATTCAACTTACCGGGCTTATCGAGAACCTGATTGCTGACCCCAAGCTTACCGATGTCGTGCAGCAGACCCGCCCGGCGCAGCCAGCGCCGACGTTCCTCATCCCAGCCCATGTGCCGCGCGATCGTATCGGCGTAGCGGGATACCCGCAGGCTGTGTCCGCCGGTAAAGGGACTCTTTGCGTCCACAACTTGGGCAAACCCGGTGGCGATTTCGTCTAGATAGGCGTCATCTACAATATCCGCTTGGCGGTCGGGTGCCAGATCCCACAGCACCGGTTCCAAATCGGACGAGCGTAGCATCTGCCAGAACCCGTTCGCGCGGGTCGCGCGCCCGAACGCGGCGGCAAGCGACGGGTCGAACCAAGTGCCCGAACGCAGTATCACCTCGGCGCAGGCCGCATCCGGCCCGGCCGCAGTGTGGAAGACATCGGCCACCTGCGCGATCAGCGCAATGCGTGCGAGCATGGAAATCGCGTCCCCGCGCAACCGGGCCGGGCGACCACCGCCGTCCCAGTGTTCGTCCAGGTCGCGGACGCCGACTGCCACATCGTCGGAGAAGTGCATGTCGCGCGCAATCCGCTCTCCGCGCTCGCAGCGGGTCTCTATCAACTCCTGCACAATCGAATGGCCGTTGCGAACGACGTCGAACATAGCACGGAATCTCTGGGCCGGCCCAACTTGCAGGCCCGTATGGCTCAGCACGAAGCTCAAAGCATGCGGAAGACTGTCGCGCATCGTCTTGCTGTCGCGCTTGAATTTCAGGTCATCTGTCAGATAAAGCTGACATATGCGCGCTGCGTTGCTGCTACAGCCGAGGTCCTTCAAAATAATTGCATAGTATAAACTGTCTAGCGTCGTTTGCGGTAGCCCATACTCGCGACCAATCGCAAGACCTATCCAGCAGCAGCGCAGCGCGTGGCCCGCCGGTTGACCCTCTGTCATATCGAGCGCGCGGCTGAGCGCGGTGAGCAATTCCGCCCGGCTAATCGTGAGAGGGCGGGGCGCAGAGTTGACTATGGCTGGCGCGTTCATCTCCATCCATATGGGCATCTCCGATAAGATTACGCAACCGGATTCTGTTGCGGTGTGACTAGCTCATCACAAGGTGCCGGTAGAAGTTAGAATCTAACACTTGGTGCTCTCTTTGGCCAGAGCTGAGAGGTGGCTGAGAGGTGGCCAGGTAAATTCCGACAGGCCGATAAATGGAAAATCTGCCTTAGAGCGGCGATAGTGCCGCGGATCGGGAGCAACAATGGCAAGACGAGCACGTCGGTGGCACTGGCTGCGCATCACCTCGCCCATCAAACCTTCACTGATGTTAACGCACTCGACCAAGCCATCCACACAGCCGTCCAGGACCTCAACCGTGAGCGAATGGCTGTTCCGTTGGCCAACCCACGAATCTCTGCTTAGCCGCTGTCGGCGGATCGCCGTTCCAGCGGATTGCGAGTTGGCAATTTCCGAGAGGCACACGCCGCGACACCCACGAGACTGGTCGCGATGTGTCTTGTCGTATTTCGATCGCCAGTTATTACGATTCCGGTCTGAACTGAGGCGATTTGGCGACCTGGAAAATTTCAGAACCCCTATAAGGCTAATTGCGGCGACCGTGTGATAACGCCATCGTTTCGGGATCAAGGACCAATGAGGCTGCGCGACTTGATAAGTGGCACTAGGGATTTCGCTCCCGCAATGGCGATGGCGATTTTCGTTACGACTTCGCTAGGTGTTGCCGAGCTTCTGCCGTTCGGCAAAAAAATATTGTTGGTCCGCGTAACACAAGATGGCGCAGGGGCAGCACTGAACGCCGCCGCTCTCGCCGATGCCGCCCTCGTCAGCGTTCCCGCCCCTGGATACGTTGTCCTCTACGGGGACGCTTCACAGGTGCGGCGGGCTGTGGGTCTTGCCGTGCCTTGGAAAGGAACCGCCTTATGCTCGCCAACGCCGTGACCGCCCCGATGACCCATGCGAAATTATCTGAGCTTCGACACGCTGCCGAGCGGGTCATTGTTGGTATCCTGTGGGCGCACGGCCCTGTGCTGGCAGTTAACGGCTGGCTAAGTGGCGGTAACTTTGTTCTTGGCCTTCTGCTTTGGTTGGTGACGACCATCGGGGCAACCGTCGCCTAGCGTACGCAGCCGGGTTCGGCCGGAACCCGTGCGACGCTCGCTGCGGCGATGTGCGTCATGCCCGCATTGATCGTCATGGAGTTAGCCGGTAATAGCTGGCAGATTGACGGACATATGCTGTTCTTTGCGGAACTAGCCGTCACGGCCGCGCTGCTAGACCGCAATGCGGTGGTCGTCGGTGCACTCGTTGTTGCTTTGCACCATCTTGCGCTTAATGTCGTTCTTCCCGCGATGGTGTTTCCGGGCGGCGGGGATTTTTTCCGGGTTCTGCTGCACGCGGTGGTCCTAATTTTCGAATGCGCCGCTTTGGCTTGGCTTGTGGACAAGGCATCAACCGCTATGTCCGACGCCGAGGCGTCAGCGGCTTCCATTGCCGAGTTTAGCAAGCTGAGAGAATCCGAGCAGATACGTATGGCGAGTGAAGCGGCAGCCACACAGCAAGCCGCACTCAACAAAACGGCGAATGCGTTCGAAGCCAGGGTGGGCAACTTCGTTGCCAAACTCGCGTCGGGTGCAACTGAGTTGCAGGCGACTGCCGAGGCTATGTCGTCGAATGCTTCACACGCCAACAAACAGGCATCCGTCGTGGCGTCGGCCGCTGAAGAGGCCAGCGGCGGCGTGGAGACGGTCGCCGCGGCCGCCGAACAACTCACCGCATCCATCAGCGAGATTGGAAGGCAGGTCATTCAGTCGTCGCGCATTACGGGACAGGCGGTGATTGACGCCCAAAGGACCGACACCATCGTGCAAGCCTTGGCCGAAGGCGCCGAAAAGATTGGGCTGGTGGTTGATTTGATCGCCCATATTGCCGGGCAAACGAACCTTCTCGCGCTGAATGCCACCATCGAAGCGGCGCGGGCGGGTGACGCCGGGAAGGGGTTCGCGGTCGTAGCAAGCGAAGTAAAGAGCCTTGCCTTGCAGACGGCAAAAGCCACCCAGGAGATTGGTGCCCAAATCGGACATATCCAGAATGCCACCGCCGAGGCCGTGCAAGCGATCAAGGGGATCGGCGCTACGATTGGGGAAGTCAGCATCATCGGCACCGCCATTGCCGCCGCGGTCGAGGAGCAGGGGGCCGCGACCGCCGAGATCACCCGCAATGTGCAACTCACGGCCAGAAGCACCAAGGACGTTACCTCCAACATTGCGGGCGTTAGTCAGGCAGCGAACGACACGGGCGAGACGGCGGGCCAGGTATTGGGGGCGGCAACCAACCTGTCGCAGCAGGCGGAACAGCTCACGGCTGAGGTCAGAAGCTTCGTCGCCGACATCCGGGCCGCCTAGCAGCCTGTCGGACTTAAGGCCCTGGCTGCCCGTCTGGGGTTGCGGTTAGGATCGCAGCGTCGATTCGCACCTCCCCCGGACATTTCCGCTTGGCCAATTTCCGCCCGACCGATCGCCTGACCAGCTTTCTGCTGCCCCCTTCGGTTGACGAGTGGCTGCCCGAACGGCACCTGGCCCGCTTCGTGGTAGAGGTGATCGATGGCCTCGACCTGACCGCCATGAGCAAGAGTTATCGCGGCACCGGGTCGGCGTCCTACCATCCGGCGCCACTGTTGGGCCTTCTGGTTTATGGCTATGCGACAGGGGTGTTTTCGAGCCGGAAGCTGGAACGGGCGAGTTATGATTCCGTGGCGTTCCGTTTTATCGCGGCGAACGACCATCCCGATCACGATACGATCGCCACGTTCCGGCGTCGGTTCCTCAAGGACATCGAGGCGCTGTTCGTGAAAGTCCTGCTGCTGGCGCGTGAGATGGGCGTGCTGAAGATGGGCACGGTGGCGCTGGATGGGACCAAAATTCACGCCAACGCGAGTCGGCACAGCGCGTTGTCCTACGAGCACGCCGGCAAGATCGAGGCGCAATTGAAGGCTGAGGTGGCCGAACTGCTGGCGAAAGCTGAAGCAGCGGATCAGACGGACGTACCGGACGGGATGTTGATTCCGGAAGAGCTGGCCCGCCGACAGGATCGGTTGGAGAAACTCGCTGTGGCCAGGGCGAAGATCGAGGCTCGTGCCAAAGAACGTTACGTGCGGGAACTGGCGGAGCACGAGGCGAAGTTGGCGGCGCGGGCAGCGAAGACCCAGGCCACCGGCAAAAAGCCCGGCGGCAAACCGCCCCAGCCTCCGGTGGAAGGCCCGCTGCCCACGGATCAGATCAATCGGACCGACGAGGAGTCACGCATCATGCCTGTCGCGGGTGGCGGTTTCGAGCAGTGCTACAACGCGCAAGCGGCGGTGGCGGCGGGCAGTCTGTTGGTGGTCGCCCAGGACGTTGTTCAGGCGGTCAATGACAAGCAGCAGATCGAACCGATGCTTGATCAGATCGATAAGCTGCCGGACGAACTGGGTGAAGTAGACACCTTGCTGGCGGATACCGGATATTTCAGTGCGGCGAACGTGGCCGCGTGCGGGGACGCGGGAATCGATCCGCTGATCGCGATGGGCCGGCAGCCGCATCACCCACCGGTGGGTGAGCGTTTCGCCCCCGATCCGTCACCGCCAGAAAACCCCACGCCGGTGGAAGCGATGGCGTACCGGCTAACGACACGTGAAGGCCGGGACCTCTACGCCTTGCGCAAGCAGACGCCGGAACCAGTGTTTGGCGTCATCAAATCGGTCATGGGATTTCGTCAATTTCTGCTGCGTGGGATCGACAAGGTGCGCGGCGAATGGAGTCTTGTGACCATGGCCTGGAACATGAAGCGGATGTTCGTGCTTTGCCCTCAAGGGTGAGGCAAACCACGTCATTTCTTCGTCCCGTCGGGGCACCAGGCGAGCCTGAACGCACGGTCAACGCGGTCCCAGGTGGGGAGCAGGCCACCATCAACGATTGAAACCACCCATCGGCGCGGTTGCGGAACCACGCCGCCGATCAGCGAAAAACCCGAGTCCGACAGGCTGCTAG
>DAIEHR010000297.1 GCA_027353465.1 Acetobacteraceae bacterium
GTGATGAACTGGCGTGCCGGCCAATATTATCCGCTGGGAAGTGCGACCGCCCGTGCGATTTTGTTCTCGGCATTGACGACCGCCACGGCATTCGGATCGCTGGCGCTGTCCGCCCACCCAGGGACCGCGAGCATGGGCAAATTGTTGCTCATCAGCCTAGGCTGCACGTTGTTGGCGAGTTTGGTGTTCATCCCAGCCCTTTTGGCAAGCTTGACCCCGCCCGCGCGCGACAATTTCTGAGAGGACCCGATGCGCTGGAAGGCACTCGCGATCGTTCCGCTGATTTTTCTGGGGGGTGGTGCCGCCCCTCCCAGCCCATGCATGCAGCCGTCCAGCAATGGGCAGAAATTGTCGGCGCCCCTGGATTTGAACGGTCGGCCGTTCGAAACCACCGGGATCACCGGTCCAACATTCACTGAAACGCCCAGCTCTGAGTCGCAGGGAGGGTGCCAGGAGGGGCTACACTTGCCCCTGCGATCGGACACGCTGCGCAGCGAGGGGGGCGATGCGCTGCATGGGCTTCCATCGTCTGATGCGTTGCAACGCCTTGATGAACCGCGACAGGCACCGATGTTTCAGTAATCGCCGAAGCCCATGCATTTGACGCGGGCGCTATGCTGAGGTTGGGGCTGAGGTTGGGCCTTTGCCATTTCACAAGCGCGGTTCATGCCCGTAGGGGCAGCGGTTGCTCGCCCAGCAGATCGCGCAGGATCACATCCCTGGCTGCATCGATGTCCAGTCCATTGGATTCGATCGCCCACGCGGCGTCTGTCAGGACCGCATCGACGTCCTGCATAATCTTCAAGCGCTTAAACAGATCGGGGCGGTGCAAGCCCATGCTCTCCCCGACCAGTTCCAGGAAATTCACTACCTCGAACGGCCAGTCCCGTTCGTGGCTGCACAGTTCGCGATGGCAGGCATGGTAAATGCCCGCCAAGGTCGTCACCCCGGCATCAGCGGCAGCCTGTAGCTGGTCGCGGTGCAAATCCTGCTTAAACCCCGGCAGCGGCGCCAGCTTGTTGCACATATATCCCACGCTCGGTTGCTTCAGATCGACAAAATCCAATCCGGGAATGGCGCACAGGATAGCTCGAGCCGCCTCCGGCACCCCGGCATTGCCGGGATGCTCGTGCAACCCCACCCGCTTTTCAACGCGGTGTCGCAGAAGCGGGCGTAAGGCATCCAGGTGTTCGGCGAGGAAGCGAACGAAGGGCACCATATCGAGCGGAGCGTCCGGCCGGATTGGCGCGGCAACCTCCGTCAGTTGCACCTGGCAGGTCGGGCACCACGATAGCGCACGCGGGGCTGCTGCGGCCAGCCGGTCGATCGTCCGGCCCGCGACCCGGCCTGCGGTCGGCAGATCGCCCGCGCCGAATTGCAGCACACCGCAGCAAGCTGAAGGTCCGCCCAGGACCCGGTAGCGAATTCCCATGGCGTCCATGATGTCGAGCGCCAGCAACGCGATATGCGGCGTCTTCATGACGTTGCAGCCGGTGTAGAACACCACCTGCGGCGCCGGTTCATCGCGATCGGCAAACCGGGCGAGCGTATCGGGCGGAAGCTGCAAGCGCGATAGCACCCGCACGCCCTTCGTCATCGCCCCAAAGCGGATGAAGCCGGTTTGACGTTTGTCGGACGATGGGATGGCCGCCTGCGTGGCAACCCGAGCGAGAGCGAGCATCAGCCGCGGATTCACGCCGTGCGGGCACGCTGGAATGCAGTGGCCGCTGCCCGAACAAACCTCTGCCCAACGGCGGGCATCGGCATGCACCCCGCCCTGCAGGAGGCTGAGGATTCCGGCGGTCAGGGCCTTGGGATCGCTGGTATTCAGCCCAGCTGGGGCGGGCATCGGGCAGATTTCAGCGCATGCGCCGCAGCGTGTGCAGCGTCCAAGGATATCCTCGGTCTGAAGCCGCAGCGCCTGGTCGAATGTAAGAGCGTCCACCAACGGGTTCTCCAACGGTTTAATCAGCCTAGCGCGGCGGCAAAGCGGCGGGAAGAACCATGCCGCGGCCCGGATCGTGACTGTTGCGACTGATCTGTGATAACAATCTTGAGCGTCGCGTCCCCCGCGACCAAACTCCGTCAGCCTTCATGAATACTAACAGACTGGATACCCTTGCTCGATGCGACGTATCGCTCTGCTCGCCCTGACGCTCTCTCTCAGCGGTTGTGGCTACAATACGTGGTGGAATCCGCCATTCGTTGGCGGCTTCAACCCGAACCAGCCGACCGGCGACAGCGAAAATCTGCTACGCGCGCGCGGGCTGGAGCCCCCCGAACCAGCGCTGACGACCGAGCCGGGGGACATCTGGCCTGGCCCGCTGCCACCTGCTCCGACGATGGAGGATTTGGTCAGCGACCAGAACATGATCACGCAGCCCGAATTGCCGAAGCCCGGATCGCCGCTTAGCCGGGGCACAGCGCCATCGCAGCTTGGCATTCCCAGCGTGGGCAGTTCCTCGTCCGGAATGCCGGCCCAGCCCGGGCTGGCGACGCCCCATCCGGCGGCACCGTCGTCCAGTTACGCGGCACCGCCCGCCGCACCGCCAGCGCCCCCCGGCGCCGGCCAGGTCATTCAAACGCCGGAAGGCCCCGCGGTGACCACGGGCGGCGGCCCAGGCTATCAGACGATCAATCCCCCCGGCGGCGGCGGCGGCCAGTCCATCGTCGTGCCGAATGGCAACGGCACCAGCACGGTGATTCACACGGACGGGCGGATCGAGACGATCCCCACTCCAAAGTAAGTTCCCGCACTGCGTTTTCAGGGTTGCAACGGGACCACGCGGCGGCTAGGAAGTCCCCCGCTTGGTCACCCCGGGCGCTGCTGTAGCTCAGTGGTAGAGCACTCCCTTGGTAAGGGAGAGGTCGAGAGTTCAATCCCCTCCAGCAGCACCATTCATCAAGCGCTCCCGGACCATTTCCGTTTCGGCGCCAACCACCTATGGCATGAGCCGAAAGCCAAGGCGGTTCGGCTTCTGTGCCCTGCGGTAACGCGGCGACGGCAGAACTCTACACCTTGAATCTAAAAGGATCATCTCAGCCACAGGGACAGCCGGCTACTCCGACAGCCCGGGCGCATGGCCCGCTATGGTTGTTCGATACATCAGCCGCTGATACCGGGTGTGATCGAACAGGCTTGCGGTATGCAGCACGGCTCGGTTGTCCCACATCACCAGATCGCCCTGGTTCCAGCGATGAGCATAGACGGTGCGCGGCTGGGTGATGTGGGCGAGCAGACTATCGATCAGCGCAGCACCTTCGTCGATCGGGAGACCCTCGATATGGCTGATCACCGCTGGGCAGACGAAAAGCGACCGCGCACCCGTCACCGGATGCTGCCGCACCAAGGGCTGACGCACCGGCGGAAATGAATCGGTCTGGCTATCGATCGCCTGCTTGCGATCCGGATTATGGCGCAGCCCCCACTGCCGCAACGATTCCAGCGAATGCACCGCGACCAGGCCGTCAATCCGCTGCTTCATCGCGGCGTCCAACGACCGATAGGCCGCCGTGGAGTCGGCGAACAGCGTGTCACCCCCTTCCGGCGGAACGATTTCGCCATAGAACAACGAGGCATCGGACGGCACCGGCCGATAGGAACTGTCCGCGTGCCACTGCTCGACCCCGCGGGAGAACGAGGCAGAGCCGACATTGCCGACACAAAATACCTCGCGATGATCCGGCAGCGTGCTTTCGAACCGGCTGTGGATTTCCAACGGCCCGAAACGCCGGCTGAAGGCCACAAGATCGGCCGGTCCAACGTCCGCGCGCGGCACCACCAGCACGCGGTAGCGATGCAACGCGGCAACGAATTGAACCAGCAGTTCCGGGCTGACGTCGCCATGGATCGGCATCCCGGCGACCTCGGCCCCAAAAGTCTGTCCGATCGGCCGGATCGTCAGCGTCGCGTCGTTTGGCACGATATGGTTCATGTCCGCACCGCCGCCCCTAATGCACAAAAAGCCCCGTCAGCCGGTACGGCCGGCCGCTGTCAGAACTGCACACCGCGTGTCAGCGCCCCATCGACGACAAGGTTGGTCCCGGTGATGAAGCTGGCAGCCGGGCTGGCCAGAAACACCACGCCGCGGGCCATTTCCTCGGGCTTGCCCATGCGTCCGGTCGGGTTCAGCGCCAGGGCTTCCTTGAACAGCGCCGGATTCCCATGCTCGATCTTCTCCCACACCCCGCCGGGGAAATAGGTGTTACCGGGCGACAATGCGTTCACGCGGATATTCTTCGGCGCCAACTGGAACGACAGCCCCTTGGCATAATGAATCAGCGCGGCCTTGAACACGCCATACGGACCGGCGGCGAAATCGACCTCCCGCCCGGACACCGACGCGATAACAACGATAGACGCCGCCTTGGATTGCTCAAGAAACGGCATCGCCGCGTTAACCGAACGGACGGTGCCCATCATGTCGGTGTTGAATTCGGCCTGCCACGAGGCTTCGTCCTGACCGATCGCCAGGGCCGAAACATTCGATACGACGATGTCGATGCCGCCCAATTCGGCGCCGACGTCCGCAACCCATTGCGTCAGCGCGGGTCCGTCGCCGACATCGACCGCTCGTCCCGTGGCTTTTGTGCCGTATTGAGACAAGGCCGCAACCGTCTGCCCGACCTCGTCCGCGTTGCGGGCACAGATCGCCACGTCGCAGCCCTCGGCGGCGAACAGTTCGGCGACGGCGCGGCCGATACCCTTCGTGCCGCCGGTGATCAGGGCCTTCATGCCCCTCAGACCAAGGTCCATATTGCTTCTCCTACTGTGCCAGCCAGGATTTCAGGATTCCGGCGCCGACGGTGTATTTCGGATCGACAAAGTTACCCAGCCGGACGCGCCCGCACTGGCTGAGCATCATGTAAGCGTCCCATTTGTCGAAGCCGTATTCGGCCTCCATCCACAGCACCAGTTCGCGGTAAGCGATGCGGGTGGCGTCCTCCAGCGGGCGGGCGCTGCCGATCGCCATGATGAAATCCTCCCGCTCCAGCCGCGGCCAGTCGATCGTCCAGCCCTTGATGACATCGACGCGGATCGTCGTGGTGGAGGGAAATTCGACGGCGGTGCCGCATACCTCCCCATCGCCCTGGCAGGCGTGCGCATCGCCGATGAACAGCCTGGCACCGGGCGAGCGCACTGGCAGGTAGGTGATGCTGCCAGGCCCCATGTCGGGCAGGTCCATATTGCCGCCATGTGAATCAGGCGTCAGCGAGTTGATGGAATCGATCTCGGGGCTGGTACTCAACGTCCCAATATGCGGGCTGTAGGGCAGCGTGACCCTTGTGCTCCACCGCACATGCTTTTCATCGACATGGACCTTGCGGGTCAGTTCGGGCAGCGGTTCGTTCAACGTCCCAATCCCGGTCAGCGCGCCGAAATGCGGAATCATGCAGCAGGTGCCGCGGGGATTTTCGCCGCGCGGCAGCATCGTTTCGATATGCACCGCAAGCGTATCGCCGGGTTCAGCGCCATCGATCATGATCGGACCGTTCTGCGGATTGACGAACGGCATTCGCAAACGGGCGGACGGCTTGTCCTGTTCGGTACGGATCGTGCCTTCGAACGCATCCCGTGTTTCCACGCGGATACGGTCACCGGGTCGGACCGTCAGCACAGGATCCGAATACGGACCGATCGTGTAATGGTATTTGCCCTGCGCGGCTTCAGTCAGGTCGTGCAGATGCGGCTTGTTCGCCCAGCCGATCCCACGCCTGGCAACGATCGAGTCATCGAGCCAGCTTGTCCCCATCCGTTTTGCTCTCCTGTTCGAATAGCAGCGGATCGTTTCCCCGACCGTACTTTGGCGCGGTGTCAGACTCTCCGCAAGCCACCACGTATTTGCTTTCGATCGGATTCACCTTGCCTTCAGGCGCCTGGCTCATGCGATCGGCTGACCCGAAGCGGCCCCAGGGTGCCCGTTCGATAAGGGCCTCCACGCGCCGAGGCTGAAACGCGTGCCGCCTCATTTCACCAGCCGCTCACGGATCGCCAGCAACTCCTGGTGCCGCTCCGCGCTGGTCTTGGGGAAGCTCATATCCAGTCCCTCCAGCGTGTCCAGGACGATCTGTGACACGATCAGCCTGGCGTTTTCCTTGTCGTCGGCTGGAACGACATACCAGGGCACACGGCTGGTGCTCGTCGCGCCGAGGCACTCCTCGTAAACCGTCATGTAATGCTTCCAGAATTTCCTTTCCTCGATATCCGCGAGGCTGAATTTCCAATTTTTTTCAGGATCGTCGATCCGGTCAAGAAATCGTTTTCGCTGCTCATCCTTCGAAAGATGCAGGAAGAATTTGACGATACGGGTTCCGTTACGATCTAAATGCCCCTCCAAATCGGTGATCGACTTGTAACGGTCGCGCCAGACAGCCGCCTCGTGCGCCGGCGCATCGGCAAGCCCTTCGTTACGCAGAATTTCTGGATGCACCCGGGTAATCAGGACTTCCTCGTAGTACGACCGGTTGAAGATGCCGATACGCCCCCGTTCCGGCAGGTCGCGCGTGGTCCGCCAGAGGAAATCATGCTGTAGTTCGGTCGCACTGGGATGCTTGAAGCTGAACACCTGGCAGCCCTGCGGATTGACCCCGGACATCACATGCCGGATCGCCCCGTCCTTGCCCGCCGCATCCATCGCCTGAAAGATCAGCAAAATCGCATGGCGGTTGGACGCGTATAAAAGCTGCTGTAACGCGCTGAGCCGTTCGACATGGCTTTCCAGTATTTCCTTATAGTGCTTCTTCGACTTATAGACCGGCTTGACACGCGTGCGCCACTTGGACAGGTCAACCTTGTCGCCCGCTCCAACCCGGTAATCGTCCGATTTTATTTTCATTGGTCATCCTCCCGGCCGGGCAAAGGACCGGCAACGATGCGGGCCCAGGTAAACCGAACCTGTAATTCGGATTTTTTCATTAGACAATCCGCAGATAAGCGAACAGCGGGACCTTCAGCGCGTCCAGCAGGAACGCGAAGACGAAGGACGCCACCAGAACCGCCGCTACCATCAAGGGCGGCAACGGTGCCATCGCAATGCCGTTGACGGCCAGTAGCGCGGCAATCACCACGTCGGCCACCGACGAAGCGATAAGCCACGCGCTGGGGCGCAATCCCCATAAATGCCGGCGTTGACGGATGGCATAGATCGTCGCCTGGCTTCCGAACACCAGCGCCACGAAAACCAGGGTCCTCAGCGCGCCGATATCCAGATGCAGCAGGAAGGTTCCGCAAGCCAGGACGACGACGCAAAAAGCCAACATGCAAACACCCAGCACGGTCCCCGCAAGCGTCAGACTCCCGATCCGCCACGCATTCGGCATGGGGGAGGCCCGGACGTTGTCGGTGGTTAACGACATCGCCAGAAAATCGCCCGCGATCAGCAGGATCACCATCAGCAGCGGGGTCAGGATCGCATGCCCGGTCATGACCAGGCCGACAATCAGCAGCAGCACCGTCACGATCTTCTTGATGATCGAGTTCAGCGTATAGGTCAGTATGCGCTGGAAGATCAGCCGCCCCTCTTTCACCGCGGCCACGATGCCGGCCAGTCCAGGTTCGGTCAGCACCATGCCGGCGGCCGACTTGGCCACGTCGGTCGCGGTTGAAACCGCGATGCCGATCTGGGCCTGGCGCAGCGCCGGCGCGTCGTTGGCACCGTCGCCGCACATGCCGACGGTATGGCCGCCGGCCTGAAATGCCTTGACCAGCTTATACTTGTCCTCGGGCAGCACGCCGGCAAACACCGCGAACGCCTCCGGGCGCACTCCGTCCGGGATCGGCCCCGGCGGACACACAGCGCCATCCAGACCCACCGCATGCGCGACGATCGCGGCGGTTTCCGGTGCGTCGCCCGTCACCATCACGGTACGCACCCCCAGCCCATGCAACTCGTTCACCAGCGCCGCCGAATCCGTTCGGGGCGGGTCACTGAGCGCGATGAGCCCCGCCAGTTTCATCGCGCCGGGCGGCCCCGCCGCGACCGCCAGCACCCTGAACCCCTGCCCCTGCGCCCTGCTCGCCGCCTTGGCCGCGGCGTCGGACGGCGCTGCCAGGGCGGCGACCACGGCGAACGCGCCCTTCACCACACGCTGCGGGCCGGATGCGGCATCCCGCACGGAAGCCTCCGACATTTTCGTTGCGGGGTCGAATGGGATGAACTTAACCAGCCTGGGCGTATCCGTCGGCTTCGAAGCGCCCGCCGCCGTTCGGATGGCGGCATCCACAGGATCCTGCCCGCCGTCGGAACTCGCCAGCGCCGCCAACGCCAGAACATGCGACTCATCGAAGCCCGGCATCGGCTGAACTGTCGTTACTTTCAGTTCATTGCGCGTCAGCGTGCCGGTCTTGTCGGCACATAGAACATTCATCGTGGCGGCTTCATCCACCGCCGACAGGCGCGTCGGCAGGACGTTCAATTTCGCCAGCGCCCGAGCACCCAGCGCCGATGCCAGCGTAAAGGTTGCCGGCAGGGCAACCGGGATCGACGCCAGGATCGCGGTCAGGATCAGCGGCACGATCTCGGTCAGCGGCAGCTTCAGACAATAGGCATAGACCAACAGCATCACGATCACTGCGCCGCTGAAGCCGGCCAGGTTACGGACCACCCGCAGCACCGCCTTTTGCTGCGAACTGATCACATGGGCGGTACGCACAAGCTCGGCGGTTCGGCCAAATTTGGTGCGAACCCCAGTTGCCGTCACCTCGGCCACCGCCTCGCCGCGCCTTACCAACGCCCCGGCATAGGCCGACACGCCGGCACCGGCCTCGACCGGTATCGATTCGCCGGTCAGCATGGACTGGTCCAGCAGCACCTCGCCGCCGGTAATATGCACATCGGCCGCCACCACGCCGCCCAGCGACAGCTTCACCACGTCGCCCGGCACCAGATCCGCCGCCGGTATGGTATTCCACGCGCCATCCCGCCGCACCGACGCATTCAGCGCCAGTCGCGACTTCAAGGCCGCCAGTGTCGCCTGCGCCCGGCTTTCCTGCACCAGTCCAAGGGCGGCGTTGAATATCAGCAGACCCGCGATAATCGCCGCCTGAACGTAGTCGCCGAGGGCGATTTCCAGCGCCACCGCGGCCTCCAGCATCCACGGCACCGGCGCCCAGAATTTTTCCAGCGCCATGCGCATCGGATGCATGCTGGTATCCGGCATCGCGTTGGCGCCGGTCGCCAGCAGGCGGTGCTTTGCCTCCTCGGTTGTCAGGCCTCGCGGCGCTTCGTCCTTTGGGACAAAAACAGAGGCGTCCGGGGACGACATTGCCATGGTCTGAATTACTTTCGGGAACTGGTTGACCGCCGGCTGGGCGGTTCACTTTAGATCGGGGTTCACCCGAAACAACCCCGCCGCGCCGGCCTTCAGGCCAAAAGGTGCTGGCCGCTGTCCACCGGGATAATTGTTCCGGTGATGTGACGTGCGCCGTCGCTCACCAGAAATGCCGCCAGCGCACCCACGTCCTCGATATCCACCAGCTGGTGTTCCGGCGCCGCCGCGGCCTCGGCAACCAGCAATGCGTCGAAATGAGCGATCCCGCTCGCCGCGCGGGTGCTGATCGGCCCCGGGGAGATCGCGTGTGCGCGAATCTGCTTCGGTCCCAGTTCGGCGGCGGTGTAACGGACCGCGCTCTCCAGCGCGGCTTTGACCGGTCCCATCAAATTGTAGTTCGCGACAACCCGTTCTGACCCATAGAACGTGACAGTCAGCAAGCAGCCTCCGTCCGGCATCAGCGGCTCCGCCAAGCGTGCCATGCGAAGGAACGAGTGGCACGACACGTCCATCGCCAAGCCGAACCCGGCCGCGCTGCAATCCACCACCCGGCCATGCAGATCGGCCGCTGGTGCAAAGGCGATCGCATGCAACAGGAAGTCGAGCCGTCCCCAGGTCGCGCGAACCTTCTCGAACACCGCCTCCAACTGGCCCGCGACGCTGACATCGCACGGCAGCAACAGTTCGCAGCCCAGTGCGTCGGTGACCGGGCGCACATGTGGCAGGGCTTTTTCGTTCAGATAGGTCGCCGCCAGGGTGGCGCCCTGCGCCGCGAAGGCGCGCGCACATCCGGCCGCGATGCTGGAGTCATTGGCAATACCGACTACCAGGCCGCGCTTGCCGCGCAGGCTGGTTGTAAGGGGCTGCGACATTCACGAAACTCCGTTCAGGTGACCGATTTACGGATCGCCGCCTGCGTGTGGCGCGCGATCATCACTTCCTCATTCGTTGCAATAACGCGCACGTCGATCGCGCTTGCCGGTGTGCTGATGCGTTCCGCCCCGGCCGCATTGGCCGCTGGATCAAGCCGAAGCCCAAGCCAGCCCAGGCGCGCGCAGACCGCGGCGCGAATCGGTGCCGCGTGCTCCCCAATGCCGGCGGTGAAGATCAGCCCGTCCAAACCGCCCAGCGCACTGATCAGGGCGCCAGCCTGGATCGCGATGCGGTAGGTGAACAGTTCGATGGCTTCCACCGCATGCGGATCGTTGCTCGCCAGCAGCGCGCGAATGTCACCGCTGATCCCAGATACGCCCAACAACCCGGATTTGTGGTACAGCATCGCCTCGATATCGGCGAAGCTGCGCCCCTGGCGCCCAAGATACAGCAACACGCCAGGATCCAGCAGGCCGCACCTCGTGGCCATCATCAACCCATCCAGCGCGCTGAAACCGGTTGTCGTTTCGACACTGACACCGTTCTTCAGGGCGCACAGGCTGGCCCCCGACCCAAGATGCGCGACGATGACTCGCCCGCCCGCCAAGGCCGGCGCCACCTCGATCAGGCGCGAGGCGATGTATTCGTAGGACAGGCCGTGGAAACCATAGCGGCGAACACCATCGGCCGAAATCGCACGCGGCAGCGCGAACCGCGTCGCCACCGCGGGCATCGTGTGATGGAACGCGGTGTCGAAACAAGCCACCTGAGTGAGGCCAGGCCGGGCCGCGGCGACCAGACGCATCGGCGCCAGATTCTCCGGCATATGCAACGGGTCCAGCGGCGTCAGCCCGTCCAGCGCGGTCAGCAACGCCGGCGTGATGACCTCGGGTCCGATATGGTCGGCGCCGCCATGCACCACCCGGTGGCCAACCGCCGTCAACCCATCGCGGCCGAGATGGGCGTCGGCGAAGTCCAGCAGCGTATGCAGCGCCAGATCGAACCCGGCCGGCAAGTGCTTCTCGGCCAGCACCCTGCCCGCTTCATCCCGCGCGACCATGTGCGGTTCGGAGCCGAGATTCTCGATTTCACCGCGCACCGTGGCCTTAAGATCGTCTTCCGTATCGAACAGGGCGAACTTGAGACTGGAGGAGCCCGCATTCAAACTAAGAATAGACCCTCTCATGCTGCCATCCCCGCTCGGGCCATCATGACCGCCAGCGCGCACGATGCCCGCCGGGTCCCCGCGCTGTCCGCCCGGCTGGTCAGGATTATGGGAACGCGCGCGCCCAGCACCAAACCCGCGGCCTCGGCCCCGGCCATGAACGTCAGTTGCTTGGCGAGCATGTTTCCGGCTTCAAGATCGGGAACCAGCAGAATGTCGGCCCGGCCGGCGACGGGCGAAACGATCCCCTTTTCAGCCGCGGCGGCTTCATTGATGGCATTGTCGAATGCAAGCGGGCCATCCAGCAACGCTCCGGTGATCTGCCCCCGATCAGCCATCTTGCACAGCGCCGCCGCGTGCAGTGTCGATTGCATCCGGTCGTTGATCGTTTCCACCGCCGCCAGGATCGCGACGCGCGGTTGGGGAATGCCGATCGCATGCGCCAGATCGATCGCGTTCCGCACGATCCCGGCCTTGTCCATCAGGTCCGGGGCGATGTTGATGGCGGCATCGGTCACCAGCAGCGGGCGCGGATAGTCCGGCACGTCCATCAAATAGACATGACTGATCCGGCGAGACGTGCGAAGCCCGGTATCGGCCGCGACAACCGCATGCATCAGGTCCGAGGTGTGCAGATCCCCCTTCATCAGCAAACCCGCGTCGCCAGATCGCACAAGAGCGACGGCGCGCGCGGCGGCATCGGCGGCATCGGCCACATCGATCAGCCTCAGTCCGCCGATATCGGCGCCAACCTCGCGCGCGACCGCTTGAATCCGGGTAGCCGGCCCGATCAGGATCGGCACGATCAGGCCGGCCTTCGCGCCGTCCAATGCGGCCAGCAGGGACGCGGCATCGACCGGATACACCACCGCGGTGGCGATCGCCGCCCCGGCGGCGGCGCGCGCCATCATTGCCTGCATCCTGTCATGCCGAAGCACGCGCACATCGGGCAGAGTGACCCGTTTCACCCGGATTTTCGTGGCCGGCGCACGCACAATGGCATTGCCGGTGATCACGATCTGCCCAGTCTGGTTGGTGCAGACGCATTCCAGCACCACGTCTCCCTTCGCCGGCTTCTTCTCCCCTACGGTAACCGTGGCCGTGATGGTGTCGCCAATACTCACCGGGCGGGTAAAGCGCAGGTCCTGACCAAGGTAAATTGTCCCCGGACCCGGCAATTTCGTGCCCAGCACCGCCGAGATCAGCCCAGCGCCCCACATCCCCTGGATAATGACGTGGTGGAATATGTCCGTTGCCGCATACACAGGATCGACATGAGCAGGGTTCACATCGCCGGTGACTGTTGCGAACAGATCAATGTCGCGTTGCGTAACGGTGTGCGAAAGACTGGCGGCATCACCGGGGGACAGTTCTTCGAATGTCCGGTTTTCAATGAACTGTTCGGCCGTTCCGTCGGGCATGATCCTTATCCTTCAAGCACATAATGTCCGGGTGCGTCGCAAAGCGGCACGAAGCCAGGCGCGCCCATGGGCGGCGGGTCGATTGGACCGCCCGAACGATCACTCAGCCATGTGTTCCACTCCTGCCACCATGAACCGTCGCGGGGCGGCGTTGTCTGTTCCCACTCGTCGGGCCCGAGCGTACGCCCCTCGGCCGCGCGGGTGCGGATGCGGTAATGGCGATGCGGATGCCCGGGTTCGCTGACGATGCCCGCATTATGACCGCCGGATGTCAGCACGAACGTCAGATCGCCATCGTTCAGCAGATGCAGCTTGAACACCGAATGCCATGGCGCGATGTGATCGCGCTCGGTTCCCACGACGAACATCGGCAGCTTGATGTCGTCCAGCGCCAAGGGTCGTCCCGCAACAGGGAAACGGCCCTCGGCGAGTTCGTTACGTAGATAGAGCCTGCGTAGATACTCTATGTGCATACGCGCAGGCAGGCGCGTGCCATCGGCGTCCCATGCCATCAGATCGAACGGCGTCTCATGCTCACCCAGCATGTAATCACGCACCGCGCGGGACCAGATCAGATCGTTGGACTGCAGCATCTGAAATGCGCCGCTCATTTGCTCGCTGCTCAGATAGCCTTGCGTCTTCACGATATCGCCGAGGAAATCGAGCTGATCCTCGGTGATAAACAACTGTAGTTCGCCGGCTTCGGTGAAATCGGTCTGCGCGGCGAACAGTGACAGGCTGGCAAGTCGGTCATCGCCGTCCCGCGCCATGGTGGCCGCGGCGATGGTCAGCAGCGTGCCGCCCAGGCAATAGCCGGTGGCATGGATTTTCGCGACGCCACAGATCGCTTGAACAGCCTCGATCGCCGCCATCACGCCCTGGGACCGGTAGTCGTCCAGCGTCGTATCCCTTAGCGCCTCACCGGGATTCCGCCAGGAGATCGCGAACACCGTCCGCCCTTGGCTCACCAGCCAACGGATCATGGAATTCCCCGGCGACAGGTCCAGAATGTAATATTTCATGATCCAGGCTGGCACGATCAGCACCGGCTCCGCGCCGACCCGCGCGGTGGAGGGGCTGTACTGAATCAGTTCCATCAACGTGTTGCGGAAAACAACCTTGCCCGGCGTCACCGCGAGATTCTCTCCGACCGCGAAGCCGCTCGGTGCCTCGCCGGCCTGATCACGCAGGTAATTGCTGAAGCCAGCCAGCAGATTGCGGCCTCCGGTCTTCAGGGTTGCGTCCACTACCTCGGGATTAAGCCATGGGATATTGGACGGTGAAAACATATCCAGCCATTGGCGCACGGTGAATGCAACCAGCCGCCGATTGTGCGGGTCCACGCCGCCGGGGCTACAAGCCACCTGATCCCACCATTCCTCGCCCAGCAGCACCGCCTGGGTCAGCAGGCTGAACGGCCGCTGTTGCCAGGCCGGGTCGGCGAACCGCCGATCGCCAGGCTTGGGAACGATCGGCGCTTCCTGTCCCATGGCGGACCGGAACAGGCGGGCCCACTGCCCCATCGCGACACGCCCCAGATCCGCTGTCTGGAATGGCGCATTCGCCGCGTGGGCGGCCCAGTCAAGACAAGCGAGCGCGATAGTGCTGGGCGAACGACCGCCGGTGAATCTATTCTGCCATGCGTGCAACTGTCGATCGAGATCGGCCGGGCTGGTCAGGCGGGGTGTGTCAATTTCCAGCGGCGCAACGGATGGCCGAACAGGCGTGGTCATGTCTGGCATGATTCGATCCTTCTAGTGGAACATACGTTCAAGCGGCCGGCATTCATTTTGATTTATACATTATCCCCGCGGCCCGATTTCCATAGTCGGATTGCTGAATAGCCTATCGGACAAGGCAGCCCGCTTTGATCGCCGCCAACAGTCATCCGCCAGCTGGCCAAGCGATAACGAATCCCTGAAAAAAACGATTGAGAATAAATCGGCCACAACGAGCCAGGGTCCGACTACTGTCAAGTCTATCATTTGACGGTCCTCGACCCAGGTTACAAGTATATTAAAAGCAAGACAGATCACTTACTGACGGATGCAGGGGAAGTCCCGTCGGCTGCTTTAGGCCCAGGGCGTTGAAATATATTCATTTGTATATACCGCCGATGGCCGGTGTGATCCACGCGTTCACCGGCTCCATGCTCGCCCTATGCCTCAGTCGGACAAAATGTGTCGCGCCTCTCCTCGCGCCACCGGAAGTAAATACGGCATAAGTGAATGTCTGCATGGCGATGGTCGCGAAAGAATCCTATAGTGCCGTCGCTGGCCTCGCACATCCGTTAGCCGCAATACCTGGCTGGCTCCTTGATCGGGATCAAACGTGCAGCCGCTTGATCCCAGATGGGCTGGGAGCCACTCCCCCGTTCCACGCATAAATCCCATGTTGCGATGCAGCATTATCGATGCGTCCGCCCGGGCCCATTTAGGTCCCAGTGAAGCCGGACATACCGCCCGACGAAAATTGGAGAATTTCGATGAAAAATTTCATCCTTGCCGCCTTTGCCGCTGTCAGCCTGACAGCTGCCGTCGCCCCGATCGCCAACGCCGCGACCTTCCATAACGGTAGCACTGTCGCTGGCGACGCCGCCGCCACAAAGATTCAGCAAGGCGGTTCGTTCAGCAGCTAAAACTACGGGCCGTCACCACAACGAAGCACAAAGGCCGGGTTAACCCCCGGCCTTTGCGCGCTGGGGCTAAAAATTCAGCCGCGTGGTAAACAACCAGGCGTGGTCAAACGCCGGTGTCAGGGGTTTGGGGATATAAGTCGGGGTGATCGCGGCCTGGTAGCCAACCCCAAATGTGAATTTCATCCCGTTTGGCAGAATGAAACGGCCAACCACAACCCCCGGGGTCAAATACACCTGATTGAGCCCGCCGCGCTGGCCGTTCGCATAATACGTCCAGTTCACTTCCAGCTCTGGCCAGAACACCTTCAGCACATTGTACTGCAGCGCGATGTTGGTCTGAACCTGGTAGCCAATCACCGAGGCTCGGGATGCCGGGATGCCACCTCCCAAGGTGCCCTGGATATCGAATGCCCCCCAGCCTTTCCCGAAGGCCAATGTCGGTTGGTACAGCCATGCGTCGTTGGTCAGTCGTTCGTTTCCCGACGGAGCCTGGATTTGCAGCAGCGCGGTAATCACGTAATTGCCATCGGATGCCGGACTGCTGAACAGTCGCTTTTCGATGCGAAAAAACGGCCAGTCGCCAAAACCACTCAGCGGCATCACCGCGCCTTTTTGCGTTCGGCCCGTCCCCGAAACGCCTGATCGAGTGAAATAAGGCACAGCGGCGATCTGAATTTCCGTTGTTTCATTGACGATCAAGTCCAGGCCCTTGCCGCCGTCCAACACCGTGCTGTCAGTCCCGTTGCCCGCATGTTGCCGGCTGACGTCGAAACGCAGCCGTTGCTCCAGCAGGCCGGTGGTGGTGACCAGAGGGCTGCTCCAGTTCGGCTGCGTTGCCCGAACCTGCGCGACCGAGGCTTGCCATGAGCTGAACATGTCGGTTGCGCCCCGTTCAGGCGCCGGCGGGTCCGATATCACGGCGGATGATGCCGGGTTGCGAGGGTCGGACTCCGGAAGTGTTACGTCCGGCCCCTCCGCCCCGCAGGCAGACCGCGGTATCGCGCCGGCCAAAATCGCCGCCCCCAACAAGCCGGCGACACTCGTTGGCGCAATACGGCCGTGGATACCGAAATCCATTGCCGACCAAGCCGATCGCGCCATTTATACCTCATTGCGTAGCGGTCGCCATACTGCCCGGTCAGATCGGGTCGGCAAATTTGCCAGATATGTTCTGGATCCCGGCATCCCAATGCTCGTGATATTGCGTTTTCAATTCACAAAATCAGACTGGGCCGCGGCGCAGTCTAAACTGCTTCCCCCGCGCACCAGCCGCTCGCCCACGCCCACTGGAAGTTGTAGCCCCCCAGCCAGCCGGTCACATCCACCGCCTCGCCAATAAAGAACAGGCCCGGCACATCGTTCGCCTCCATGGTCCGCGACGACAGATCACGTGTATCGACCCCGCCCAGCGTCACCTCCGCCTTCGCGAACCCCTCTGTCCCGTTCGGCGTCACCGTCCAACCGGCCAACCGTTCGGCCAACGGCGCCAGCACCCGATTCGGCAAATCCGCCATCTTCATCTCCACCGTCCCCGCCAGGACCGCGGCCAACCGAGCGGGCAGGACTTCCGCCAGGATGCCCGCCAGGCCGGCCTTGGGGCGCGCCTGCTTGCGTTCCAGCAGAAATGCCCTCGCATCCCGCCCCGGCAGCAGGTTCAGCGACACCGGCCCTTCTCGCCAGTACGACGATATTTGTAGCACCGCCGGCCCCGACAAACCCCGATGCGTGAACAGCACCGCCTCCCGGAATGACCGCTTGCCGACCGACACCACGCTGTCCAGCGACACCCCGCTCAGCCCCGCCATCGTCTCCAGCAGCTCCCCGCCGAACGTCAGCGGCACCAGCCCCGGACGCACCGCCGTCAGCCGCAGCCCGAACTGCCGCGCAAGCTCATAGGCCAAACCGGTGGACCCCATTTTCGGGATCGACATCCCCCCCGTCGCCACCACCAGCCGTTCGGCGGAGAACGCCCCCTGGTCTGTTTCCACCCGAAACGCCGACGGCCGGCTGACGTTCAGCACCCGATGCCTGACCCGCACATCCACGCCAGCCGCCGCACACTCCGCCAGCAGCATCGCCACGATCTCCCGGGCGGAGCCGTCGCAGAACAGTTGCCCAAGGGTCTTTTCGTGGAACGCGATGCCGTGCTTGTGCACCAGCGCCACGAAATCCGCCGGCTTATAGCGGCTCAATGCCGACCGGCAGAAATGCGGATTATCCGACAGGAACCGATCCGGCACAGTGCCCAGGTTGGTGAAATTGCACCGCCCGCCCCCGCTGATCAGGATTTTCACCCCCGCCTGAGGCGCATGATCCAGCACCAGCACCCGCCGCCCGCGCTGCCCGGCCTTGATCGCGCACATCAGCCCGGCCGCGCCGGCACCAAGAACAATAACGTCATAGGAATATGGGGTTTCAGACATCGCCGGGCTATAGCAGCCCCACACCCGGGAGACACCCTGAATGATCCCGCCCATTCTCGCCCGGCGTAACGCGGCGGCATTCTGGTTCGCGGTCCTTCTGACTGGCATCGGCACCGGCCTGGCCGCCGCCGCCCTGACCAAACTGCTGGAGGCGACTCAACACGCCATCTGGGGCGGCAATGGCCTGGACCTGCTGGAAGCCGCGTCCGCGGCGCCCCCGTGGAAGCATCTGGCCGCACTGGCCGGCGCGGGAATCCTGACCGGCGCCGGCCAGATCCTGCTGACCCGCCTGTCCAGCGCCAACGGGATCGAAATCACCGCCGCGATCTGGTTTGACGCCGGCCGGCTGCCGAAACTGCGCACGCTGGGCAGCGCCCTGCTGTCGATCCTGATCGTCGGCATGGGCGCGTCCCTGGGGCGAGAGGGCGCACCCAAACAAGCCGGCGCCGTCCTGGCCGATGCGGTGTCTGACCGCGTAAATCTGTCGGACGACCAGCGCCGGTTGTTGGTTGCCTGCGGCGCGGGCGCCGGCATGGCGGCCGCTTACGGCGTACCGCTGGGAGGCGCGTTGTTCGCGCTGGAAGTGCTGCGCGGCGCGCTCGCCCTGCGCTTTGTTCTGCCCGCGCTCGTGACCACGCTGACCGCCACCGGGGTATCCTGGGCATTTTTGCCCGACACACCGACATACCAGATTCCAGCCTTTCACGGGGGTATTTCTAGCGCAGCCTGGGCGGTGCCCGCCGGACTGGCCATCGGCTTGGTGTCCGTTCTGTATGTCCGTTCGGTAGCCTGGGCCGACCGCCATAAACCGCGCGGCTGGCGGCGGTTGCTGGCACCCTTGATCGTCCTGACGATCCTTGGGGCGGCTTCCATCCTGTTTCCCCAACTACTGGGCAACGGACGCGACATCGCGCAGCTCGCGTTCTCCGGACAGGTCGCGGTGCCCCTGCTGCCGGCACTGGCGTTGTTGCGCCCGGTCGCGACGGTGATGTGCCTGCGCAGCGGTTCACCGGGCGGGCTGTTCACACCCAGCCTGGCGCTGGGTGCTCTGCTGGGTGGCGCCCTTGGGTTGCCCTGGTCTTGGATTTTCCCGGGCGTCCCACCTGGACTGTTCGCCCTGCTGGGCGCCGCCGCGATGCTGGCTGCGTCCACCCAGGGCCCGATTTCGGCGGTGGTACTCATGATGGAGGTGACCGGCTACGCCCGGGCCGCGATCCTGCCGTTGCTGATCATCGTGGTAACCGCGACGCTGATCGCCCGGACGATTGAGCCAAGGTCGATCTACGACGCCCGCCTCACCGATGACCAGGTGAGGGAGCGACAGCAGGACCGCCAGCGCGGGTTGTAGCGACGGCCTACCCGCGTCCGACGCAGCGGTCCAATACCAGGGACCGGCCTTGTCGCGCCCCAACCAGCCTGCCAAACCGCCGCCGCAAACTCATCGAGCATGTCATGCCCCACGTCAGTGACCATCGCTCGCACCGCTCGGGCTGGCTGCGCGCCGCGCGACCTGCCGCTTGACCCGGCTACGCTTCGGTCACACGATTTGATCCCGCAAGACGAAGACGCTTACCACGCAGCAGCCAAGGCGCGGGCGCGTTGGAACCATGGTCGGTACGATCTGTACTCTGCTTGATATCCCCTTTTACGGCTCCAATGCTCGGCCCGGCCAATCGGTCATCGCAGCCGCGCCCCACATCAAGGAGAATACCATGACCGCGGAAAATCTTGAGCTTTCCGTCACCCGCCTGATCGACGCCCCCGTCGAAACCGTCTGGAAGGTCGCCACCGAACGGATGGAGGATTGGTGGTGCCCGAAGCCGTGGACGGTCCAGATCGTCGAGCAGGACTGGCGCGCGGGCGGCCGTTCAGCCCTGGTGATGCGTGGGCCGAACGGGGAGGAAATGCCGCATGAAGGCGTTTTCCTTGAGGTCTTGCCAGGTAAGCGCTTCGTCTTCACCGACGCGTTCACCGCGGGCTGGCACCCGAAAGGCCCGTTCATGGTCGGGACGATGGAGTTCAATGATGAGAACGGAAAGACCCGCTACACCGCCAGCGCCCGCCACTGGACCAAGGAAGCCTGCGAGCAGCATAAATTGATGGGTTTCGAGCAAGGCTGGGCCGCCGTAGCGGAACAACTCGCCGCGCTGGCGGAGGCCGAAAAAAGCGCCTCAACCCGCTGAAACCGTCCCCTTGGAACGATCTGGCGCCGGGGCTACCAACGGGCGGTGGGGCGCCTGTCGCACCCTAACCGATTTCCATCACTGCCCCGCCGTCCCGATCCGAATGGGGCTCCGGCTCCTTGACCGCATAGCCGATACTGGCGAGGTGCGAATTGACCAGCTTCAGGTCGCGCAGCATCGCCAGGACCGCACTGCTGCCGCCCAGCCCGGCGCCATCCCTGCCACCCAGTCGGGCCAGATGGTCGCGGGCGGCGGCACGTTCGGCTTCGTTCACCGCCCGCTTCGCCTCCACCAGTTCGCGCGCTGAACGCGTATCCTCGGTCATCATCGTGGACAGCGCGAGCTTCAGCTCCGAACTGACCTGTGAATGAATCCGCAGGATCGCGTCGCGGTCGGCCTCGACTGCTACGCCATCCTGCTTCGCCGCGGCCCGCGCGATCCGGCGCTCCAGGATGTCGCCCGTATGGCCGAGATTGACCGCGAACTCGATGATATCCGACAGCCGGATCCCGTCGCGTTCGGTCAGGTCGCCGCGGTCCAGGCGCGCCAGATAGGCCTTGACCGCCTCGTGCAAAGTATCGAGTTCCCGGCCCAGGCGGGTCGCCTGCTCCGCGACCGCCTTGTCCTGCCTGACCATCGCAGCCGGAACCAGACGCAGCAATGCGTCCACCAGATCGCCCATGCGCAAGATCTCGCGGGCGGCGTTGGAGAGCGCCAGATACGGCGTATCCAGCGCCGCGGGATCGAGAAACAGCGGTCGGATAATGTCCGCCTGAAGCTTCAGCTTCTCTGGGAACATGCGGATCAGCAGCGCGCCCGCGGGGCCGAGCGTGCCGATACAGGCGACCGCCAGCACCAGATTGAAAACCAGGTGGAAGCTGGTGATCGCCGACGCCGGATCGGGGTCCCACCGCCAAAGATACTCCGCCACCGGCTGCGCGAACGGCAATACCACGACGCAGCCCAGCGCCCGGAACAGCAGGTTACCCACGGGCACACGCCGGTTCGATGGATTGGCCGCATTCGTCTCCAGCACCGGCGGCAACGCGCCGCCGAGGTTGGCGCCCAGCACCAACGCAACCGCCGCCATCGGCGTAATGACATTGCCCGCCGTCAGGCCGGTCAACAGCAGCATGACCGCCACGCTGGAATGGGCCGCGAACTCGATGATATCCGACAGCCGGATCCCGTCGCGTTCGGTCAG
>DAIEHR010000166.1 GCA_027353465.1 Acetobacteraceae bacterium
AACATCGATGGGCTGCATCAGGATTCCGGGATTCCGGACGACCGGGTCATCGAGTTGCACGGCAACACGACCTACGCCCACTGCCTGGACTGCGGTACCCGTTACGATATCGAGGCGCTGCGGGTGGACTTCGAACAGGACAGGATCGTTCCGCATTGTGCGTGCGGCGGCTGGGTGAAGACGGCGACGGTTTCGTTTGGGCAGTCGATGCCGCTTAACGAGATGCGGAGAGCGGAACGGGAAACCCTGCTGGCGGATCTGTTCATCGCGGTCGGGTCGTCGCTGGTGGTTTACCCCGCGGCGGCATTCCCGGAGTTGGCGAAACGGAATGGGTCGGCGTTGATTATCCTGAACTTACAGCAGACGGGACTGGACGGGATCGCCGATCTGGTGGTGAACAGGCCGATCGGGGAGACCCTGGGGGCGGTTGTGGGGGTGGATTAGCAGAGGCTTGGACTTTGGGGAGGGCAAGGGGCGCCGCGGCGGGAATGCCCTCCCTACCTCTCAATATGATTTCGGCAGATCGAGAACGCGCTCCGCCAGGTAGCTCAGGATCAGTTCGCGGCTGACGGGGGCGATGCGGGGCAGCATGCTTTCCCGAAACAGGCGTTCGACGTGGTATTCCTGGGCGTAACCCATCCCGCCATGAGTCAGCACCGCCTGTTCGGCGGCGCGGTAACCGGCCTCGGCTGCCAGGTATTTCGCGGCGTTGGCCTCGGCGCCGCACTCGCGGCCGTTGTCATACAGCCAGGCGGCCTTGAAGGTCAGCAGGTCGGCGGCCTCCAGTTCGGCCCAGTTCCTGGCCAGAGGGTGCTGGATGCCCTGGTTCTGGCCGATGGGGCGGCCGAAAACGACCCGCTCCTTGGCATATTTCGAGGCTTTCCTCAGCGCCGCTCGGCCGATGCCCACCGCTTCGGCCGCGATCAGCACCCGTTCCGGGTTCAGCCCGTGCAGCAGGGCGCGGAAACCCTCCCCTTCCTCGCCGATACGGTCTTCCACCGGAACGCGCATGTCCTCGAAAAACACCATGTTCGAATCGACGGCGTGGCGGCCCATCTTGTGGATCAGGCGGACCTCGGCGTGGGTCTTGTCCAGGTCGGTGTAGAACAGGGTCATGCCCTGCGACTTGCGCTTCACCTTATCCAGCGGCGTGGTGCGGGCCAGCAACAGGATCTTGTTCGCAACCTGGGCGGTCGAGGTCCAGATCTTTGTCCCATTGATCCGGTAATGATCCCCGCGCAGGTCGGCGCGCGTCGTGATCTCTGTCGTGTTCAGGCCGGCGTTGGGTTCCGTGACTCCGAAGCAGGACTTGTCCTTGCCCTCGATCAACGGGGGAAGCATCCGAGCCTTTTGTTCGGGGGTGCCGTAAACCACGACGGGGTTGAGGCCGAAGATGTTGATGTGGATGGCGCTGGCCCCGCTCATCGCCGCGCCGGATTCGGCAACGGCCTGCGCCAAAATTGCTGCCTCGGTGATGCCCAGCCCGGCGCCGCCGTATTCCTCGGGCATCGCGATGCCAAGCCAGTTGCCGGCGGCCATCGCGTCGAAGAATGCGTTGGGGAAGGTCGCGGTGTTTTCCCGCTCCAACCAGTAAGAGTCGTCGAACCTGGCGCACAGGCGCAGGACCTCTTCGCGGATTTGCTGTTGCGCGTCGGTCAGTGCGAAGTCCATCTCGGGGACCTTTCCAGGCTATGTCTTCAGAGGCCGATAGCTTATCCCGACATCCGAATTACGCGAAATCGGTTCGAGGAAGGATGAGACGATGAACCTGTTAGCCAGGCTGTTTGGACGCAAGCCAAGCGATGCGTCCGATTGGCTGGACGCAGCCGAACTGGCGGCGTTGATCAAAAGCAAATCACCGCCGCTCATCATCGATGTCAGGGGCCCGGGGGAGTTCACCGGTCCGGTTGGCCATATTTCCTCGGCGCGGAATATTCCCTTGGATCAACTGCCGAATCATATCGCCAAGCTGGTTGCCGAACCGCGGGACTTGGTGCTGGTCTGTCATTCCGATCGGCGGTCCTCGGCGGCGGCGAAGCTGCTTCGGCGGGCCGGCAGGACGAAGGTTGCTGTCCTGCGCGGCGGAATGATGGGCTGGCGGGCCTGAATCGGCCTATTCTCCATCGAGGGTCGAGCGCCAACGGGCAAGCCGGGAGTTCAGGGCCTCTCGCTCTGGGCGGGTTAGCTTGCTTTCAGCTTCGCGCGCCATAGCGGCGGCGTGGTTGCGCCAGTCGGTGGAATGGGCGCTTTCGCTGGACAGTTTCAGCAATGTCGCGGCTTCTACCAGGTCGTAAGATCCGTCGATCCCGATCATGATGGCATAGCCCACCATCCCCTCAGCTTCTGGGTCGCCAGCGCGCGCGGCCTGCCGGCTCCATCGCAGCATCTGGGTATCATCTGGCGGCACGCCGTCCCCATTGGCATAGGCCACGGCGACTTTGCGGGCGGCGGATGCAATGCCACGCTCGGCCGCTACCTTGTAGTGATGAACCGCTTCGGTTCGGTTTCGCGATACGCCAGCCGCGCCCTGCCAATACAGGTCACCCAGCTTTTCCTCGGCGGCTCCATCGCCTTGCGCAGCGGCGAGGCTATACCAGCGGCGGGCAATCTCGTCGTTACGGACCTGACCAAACTGGGCTAAATGGGCGATGTCGCCCAGGCGCAGTTCAGCGGCGACTACTTTGCTGTTGCCTGCCAGTTGATACCAGGTGAGCGCCTCATTGTTATCCCGCGCCACGCCCTGCGCCTCCTCATAAAAGCGGCCAAGGGCGAACCAGGCCGGGGGGTAACCCAGCGCCGCAGCCCGCCTGTACCACTGAAGTGCAAGCGGTTTGTTGCGTTCGCCAGCCCACCCGGCGTTGTAGCCTTCCGCGAGGTCGAACGCGGCTGAGCCAATTCCATTTGAAGCAGCAGCTTCATATAGCTTCACCGCGGTCGTGTTGTTCCGTACGACACCTACGCCCTGGCGATACATCCGAGCGAGTTGGTCGGTGGCGCGTGCACAGCCATGATCGGACGCCGTCTGAAACAGTTCGATCGCCTGGGGAACGTCCTTAGGCGTGCCGTCTCCGCTCATTAGCAGCAGCGCCAGATTGTAGCGCGCGAGTGCCAATTGGCGGCCTCGGTCGGTTTGCGGGTCTTCAGGGAAAAATGATGCTTGCTGTTTCGCCTTGTCGATCGCGATCCGCAGCCAGCGGGCGGCTTCCTGGTGATCCGTACCTCCGGCATCTTCGTTGCCGATTCGCGCGGCAGCCAATACGTGGCCATGTTCGGCTGCGTTGAGTAGATAGCGCCATGCCGCCTGATCGTCCCGCGCGACGCCCAGTCCCCTTGCGTAGTCTTCGGATAGCAGAAACATTGCCTCGGCATCGCCATGGCCGGCGGAGCGCTTTAACCAGGCGACGGTCTCATTCTCGTCAGGCTGCGTTCCAATGCCGTCGTGAAACGCGAGCGCCAGCAGTCGCTCGCCGATCGGGTCGTTTTCGTTCGCGGCTCTTAAGTAAAGCTCGAATGCTTTTGCGGGGTCGTGCTGAACGCCACTGCCATTTTGATAGAGCAGGCCCAGGCGGGCTTGTGCCAGAGCAAATCCGTGATCGGCCGCACGGCGATACCATTCCGCGGCCTGGACTGGGTCGGCGGGGCCTGCCCTGCCTGTTTCCAGGAATAGTCCGTAATTGGCTTGTCCCCAGGGGTCACCCTGCTCAGCGGCTTTTTGCGACCAGTCAACGGCCAGCGCCCAGTCTTGGGGGACCCCGTCGCCGTAGGCATACATAACGCCCAAGGCAGCCTGCGCCTCGGCGTCGCCCGCGTCAGCCGCGTCATGGAGCAATGATCCGGCATGTTCGGGGTCCTTCGGAGTGCTTTCACCCCGCAGCAGCAAAAGTCCGAGTTCCCGCTTGGCTTCGTCGGAGCCGAGATCGACCCCCCGCGTCAGCCATCGCATCGCTTCCGGGACATCGCGGGCCGTTCCCGATCCATGGGCGTACATGCGGCCGATCGCGGTGGCGGACGATGCATCGCCGTCCAAGGCCTGGAGGACCAGGCTGTTCCACTCCGCATAGGCAACAGCGGGCTTTGGTGTCTGAGGCAGCGACGGTTCGCTAGTCTGCGTTGGCGAGGCTGAAGCGACGGCGATCGCCAGTCCGGAGGTGAGCAGAAAAAACGCGATACGAAGCATGCGGCGGAGTCCTCACGATTTCGTGTATCTCAGCGCGGATGACACGGGAAAGTGAAGAAAATTCCGCCACAAATTCGCCCTAATTTTTCATTTCGTCTAAATATTGTTATTGTTGCGCCACGGCTGCTGACCACGGGGAGGCCGCATCGCTGATTCCGGATCGATTTCCATCGTCATACGATACGATTACATTCGGACAGGCGAAATTGATGGGCATCACGCCATGCTCGACAAACTCGGTCGGACCGTCGGCAATCAGGGCGTCCAGAACATCGGACGGCAGGCGGCGATCGGCGGACAGATAAGCCGGGTCGGACACGTCGATCCGGGGGAAATGGGCCGCCTGATCCAGGGTCATGCCAAAGTCGGTGACAAAGGCCAGCATTTGGGTGACGGCGGCGAGAATCCGCCGCCCGCCGGAGGCACCGGCCGCGAACCATGGGCGATCGCCGTCCCGCAGGATGATCGGGGACATATTCGTCAGTGGGCGTTTGCCCCCCGCGATCGAATTCGGCTGGTTCGGACGCGGATCGAACCACATGACGCCGTTGTTCATCAGGATGCCGGACTTTGGCAGAACGACCCGGCTTCCCATCGACGACAGCAGGGTCGTGGTCAACGCCACCATGGTGCCGTCCTGGTCGATGACGGTCAGATGGGTGGTGCATGTTTCGGCCGCCAGCGGGTCGGCGTCCCCAAGCCCCTCCAGTCGCTCCTTATAGGCTTGCTTCATGGCGCGACCGAGGGCCACGTACCAGTCGGCATCAGGTTTGGCGCCAAGTGGGACCGTGGCCATTTGGTCCAGGACCCGCATCATGGTGGGCGCGGCGGTCAACCCGCCAGCCAGTTCCAAGGTATGGCCGCGCCATTTGTATTGCGTGGCCGGAAGAATGCGGGCGTTACACGAATGGAGGTCGTCCGCCGACAGCACGCCGCCCATGTCCTTGACGTCGGCGATGATGGAGGTGGCGATGTCGCCCTCATACTGATCGCGAAGCCCGGCGCGGCTGAGATGCTCCAGCGTGTCAGGCAGGGCGCCAAGGCGGAAGAATCCGGGGGAACCTTGGTATGGCGCGACCGGCGGCAGGCCGTCCGGCAGGTAAATACGCGCACTTTCCGGATAATGACGCAGGACGGAGGCGGACGAACCCACCTTCAGCGTTGTAAACCAGTCCTGCGGGAGTCCGCGTTTGGCCAGGGCGATCGCTGGGGCCATAATCTCTGCCAGGGGTAATTTACCCCATTTCGCATGCATGTGGGCGTAACCCGCGGTCGAGGACGGAATTGCGAAGGACAGCGGGCCGTGGATGTTGGCATCGCCCTCGACCTCGGGCCAGGCGAACAGATCCTGCTTCATGCGGCCGGTCAACTTGAAGGCGGATGGATTCAGGCCTTGCGGGGCGACGGGGCCGAAATCAACGACTTCCGCCGTAGGCTGACCGGATCGGTGAACCAGGGCGAAGCCTATGCCGCCGAGGCCAGAGTTCCAAGGTTCTACCGCCGCAAGGGCCAAGGCTGTCCCAACGGCAGCGTCGATGGCGTTCCCGCCAGCGTCGAGGATCGCCACGCCGGCCTCCGCGGCGCTGCGGACCTGGGAAACGACGATCCCGCGCTTGCCTGTGGCCGAGGGCTTGGAGAGCGCCCAGTTTTGGGTGAAGTGGGGCGATGGGACGTAGGTCATCGACGTTCTCCGGCTGCTGCGGGTTGGTTTGGGCGATCATAGGCGACAATATCGCCGGGCGGGAAATGGGGCGGTCGGCGGGTTCGCCGTTCGCCCTGGGAAGCCACGACGATAGAAGACGGATGCAATTTGAAGAAGGTCGCATTGCCAATGGCGCCACCTCGCGCTTCGCACATCTTTCTGCCGTTTGCCCGGGCTGTTGGGCAATTGGGTGACCCCGCTTTTTTAGGGGTGGTGGTTCGCAGCGTCGCCTGGTCAGCGGGCTGTTTTGCAGCACTTGTCGCGGGCTCGATTTGGGCTATCCACCGGACGCTGGCGCTGCATGGATGGCTGGCATGGGGCGGAGATTTCGTTGGGGCGATCGGGGCATCGCTGCTGGCGTTCTGGCTGTTTTTGCCGGTGGCGGCCGCCATCGGCACCTTTTATTTCGAGCGCATCGCGTCCGCGGTGGAGCGCCGGTTTTATCCTTGGCTACCGCCAGCGAACAATGCCTCGGCACTGGAACAAGCGTGGGATGGCGTGGTGGTGGCAGGGAAGGTCCTGGCGCTGAATGTGGCCGCGCTGTTGCTGGCGATCCTTATTCCCGGCGCCGGGTTGTTGCTGGGATGGCTGATCGGCGCTTATGCGATCGGACGGGGCCTTTTCGTCGCCGTGGCGATGCGACGGATGCCGCGCGCCGTGGCCGAATCGGTGTACCGCCGAAACCGAGGCGTGGTGCTGGCCCAGGGCGGGCTGCTGGCGGGTGCGGCCTATATTCCGTTCCTGAACCTGCTCATCCCCATCATTGGGACGGCGGCAATGGTGCATATCCTCGATTTGTCGCTCTCTGGCCCAGCGACATCCGGGACACCACGGCACGGGCGAGAATTGATTTGAAATCGTATGAATGTGGATAAACTAAACAGAATGTTGTTTGGCATGGACGCGACGTGGTAGGCGGGGCCTCCTCTTTCAGTGTGGTAAAGTGTCTTGTTCAAACGTCGCAAACCCGACGAGTTCACCCCGGCCACCACGGCTGCTCCGCTGCCAGCGGGATTACCGTCCACACCGACTGAACCGAACGCTCCTGACGACTCGCCTGATTCTCGCCCGGCGGCCGCTGCTGTTGTCCAGTCTCCACTGGATAGCGGTCTAGGCGTTCCGCCTTTCCGTCCCGCTCCGACCAAGGATGCGCAAACCATGTCACGACCGCCTTTCTCAAGTGCTCCCGCTACTCCCTCCACTTCAGCGGTCCCTGCCCGGCCCGGGATGACACCGGGCCGTCCGGCCGGTCGGGACCCGTCGGAGCGTCGTACGCTTGTTGTTGGGCGCGGCATCAGCGTCCAGGGTATCGTTCAGGATGCGGAACGCCTGGTGGTTGAAGGCACCGTCGAAGCGACGATGATCCATGCCACCGAACTCGCGATCGCCCCGGGCGGCGTGTTCAAGGGCGAGGTTGAGGTTGAGGACGCGGAAATCGCCGGCACGATCGACGGCACGCTGACCGCGCGCGGCAGCCTGGTTGTTCGCGGCAGCGGCCGGGTTCTGGGCACGGCGAAATGCCGCCGCCTGCAAGTCGAGGACGGCGGGCAGATCACCGGCCGGATCGAGATGATTACCGACCAGCCGGCCAGTGACATCCCGGCCCGCCAGAGTATCGAACCGGCGATCTAAGCCTTCAGACGGCAACCCGGCGCTTGCAACAGCGCCGGGAGTCGTTTGGTTACTGCGTGATCGCCTGATAGGCCGCCAGACAGGCCAGATCGACAATCTGGCTGGACGACGCATCCATCGGCACGATCTGTACTGGCTTTTCCATCCCGATCAGCAGTGGCCCGATCGTGGTTCCTCCACCCAGATGGTGCGCCAGGCGGGCGGCGATATGGGCGGAGTGCAGACCCGGCACCACCAGGACATTGGCATCACCGGTCAATCTACAGAACGGATACAGCGCTCTGATTGACGGCTCCAGCGCCACATCCGGACTCATTTCACCATCATATTCGAAATCCACATGCCGCTGATCCAGGATCGCGACCGCGTCGCGCATCGGGACGGCGCGATCGTGCGGCGGATCGCCGAACGTCGAGTGCGATAGCAACGCAACCCTGGGCTCATGGCCTAGATGCCTGGCGGCCGCGGCGGCACCGATGACGATATCGGCAAGTTGGGCGGCGTCTGGGCGAAAATTCACCAGCGAGTCGGCCAGGAAGATCGTCCTGCCGCGCATGCCGACCAGCAGGGTCAGACCGAACGCGATGCCGCCATTGGCTGGAGCGATCGCGTGGCGGATGTCGTGCAGGCAGACCGACGCGGATCGGGTCAGGCCGGTGACCATGGCATCGGCATCGCCGGTCGCGACCATGCAGGCGGCAAAGACGTTACGATCCTGGTTCACCATGCGCTGAACGTCGCGCTGAAGGTGGCCCTGGCGTTGCAGGCGCTTGTAAAGGAAATCGACGTATTTGGCGTTGGCGCCGGACAGGCGGGCGTTGTGGATCTCGATGCCCTCGATATCGCCGAGGCCAAGACCTGCCAGGGTATTACGCACGCGATCCTCACGCCCGATCAGGATCGGGGTGCCGTATCCGGCGTTGCGGAACGCGACGGCGGCGCGGACGACCTTCTGCTCCTCGCCCTCGGCGAACACCACGCGGCGGGGGTTTTCGCGCACCGTTTCCATAGTGGCGTCCAGCGCGTCGGCGGTGGGGTCGAGCCGGCCTGACAGGCTGCGGGTATAACGGCGCAGATCGTCAAGCGGCTTGCGCGCGACGCCGGAATCCATCGCGGCCTTGGCGACGGCGGGCGGAATCCGAGCGATCAGGCGCGGGTCAAAGGCGTTTGGGATGATGTATTCCGGCCCGAAGGCCAGGCGGCGGCCGGCGGAGGCGGAGTGGACTTCGTCGGGCACGTCCTCGCGGGCCAGCTTGGCTAAGGCCTCGGCGGCGGCGATCTTCATAGTGTCGTTGATCGTACTGGCGCGCACATCCAGCGCACCACGAAAGATGTATGGGAAGCCAAGGACGTTGTTGACCTGATTGGGGTAGTCACTTCGGCCGGTTGCGATGATCGCATGGGGACTGACCGCGCGGGCTTCCTCCGGGGTGATCTCCGGATCGGGGTTGGCCATGGCGAAGATGATCGGCTTGTCGGCCATGCTGGCGACCATGTCCTTGGTCAATGCACCCTTGACCGACAGGCCGATGAACACGTCGGTGCCGATCATCGCCTCGGTCAGGGTGCGCGCCTTGGTGTTGGCGGCGTGGGCGGATTTCCACTGGTTCATGCCCTCGGTGCGGCCTTGATAGACCACGCCCTTGGTGTCGCACAGGATGACATGGTCGGGGCGGACGCCCATGGCCTTCAGCAGTTCCACGCAGGCAATGGCGGCGGCGCCGGCACCGTTGACCACCAGCTTCGTCTCTCGCAGTTCGCGGCCGGTCAGGTGGCAGGCGTTGATCAGGCCGGCCGCGGTCACGATCGCGGTGCCGTGCTGGTCGTCGTGGAAGACTGGGATGTCCATCAGCTCGCGCAGGCGCTGCTCGATCACGAAGCATTCGGGGGCCTTGATGTCCTCAAGGTTGATGCCGCCGAAGCCCGGGCCGAGGAAGCGGACGGCGTTGACGAACTCCTCGACGTCCTCGGTGCCGACCTCGAGATCGATACCATCGACATCGGCGAAGCGTTTGAACAGGGCAACCTTGCCCTCCATCACCGGCTTGGACGCGACGGCGCCGAGGTTGCCGAGGCCGAGGACGGCGGTGCCGTTAGAGATGACGGCGACCATGTTGCCCTTGGTGGTGTAGTCATAGGCCAGCGACGGGTCGCGGGCGATGTGCAGACAAGGTTCGGCGACGCCGGGCGAATAGGCGAGTGAGAGGTCCCGGGCGGTGGTGATCGGCTTGCTGATCCGGGTTTCCAGCTTTCCCGGCCGGCCGCTGGCATGCATGTGCAATGCTTCTTCCGCGGTCACCCGAGCGGTGCGTGTATCGATCGCGCCATCGGCCATGGCCGAATCCCCCTAGTTGTTGATCAGCGCCCTCAAGGGAACTGCTATCCCTATCATGACCTTGGTGCCTCTCCGGCGGAAGGGGTCCTGTTGGGCATGGCGAAGCCGGGGGATTTCGTGGCAGAAAGTGGGTCATGAACACCCAGTATGATGTAATCGTTGTTGGCGGCGGGCACGCGGGATGCGAGGCCGCTGGTGCGGCTGCCCGAACCGGGGCGAAGACCCTTTTGCTGACCCATTCGCTGGCGACGATCGGCGAGATGTCGTGCAACCCGTCGATCGGCGGGATCGGCAAGGGGCATCTGGTGCGGGAGATCGATGCGCTGGATGGGCTGATGGGCCGGGTCGCCGATGCCGCCGGTATCCATTTCAAGTTACTGAACCGCAGCAAGGGGCCGGCGGTGCGCGGGCCGCGGGCGCAGGCCGACCGGTCACTGTACCGGCGCGCGATGCAAACGGCGCTGGAGGACACACCAAACCTGTCGATGCTGGCGGCGTCGGTGGAGGATCTGGAAACGGATGCCAGCGGCCGGATCTCGGCGGTGATCTGTGGTGGCGGCCGGCGGATCGGTTGTGCGGCGGCGGTGCTGACGGCTGGCACGTTCCTGCGTGGGATCATCCATATCGGCGATCGTCAGACTCCGGCTGGGCGGGTCGGCGAGGCGCCCTCGGTGGGCCTGGCGCAGACCCTGGACCGGCTGGGCCTGCCGCTGGGACGGCTGAAAACCGGCACGCCACCACGACTGGACCGGCGCACGATCGATTGGGAGAGTTTGCGGGCCGATCCTGGCGACGAGTCGCCGCAACCGTTCAGCACCATGACGCGACGCTTGCCGAACCGCCAGATCGAATGCCGCGTCACCGGCACCACCGAGGCGACGCATGCGGTGATCCGGGCGAATCTGCACAAGTCGGCAGTCTATTCCGGCCAGATCGCCGGACGGGGGCCGCGGTATTGCCCTTCGATCGAGGATAAGATCGTCCGCTTCGCCGACAAGGAGCGGCACAATATCTTCCTGGAGCCGGAAGGACTGGACGATGTCACCGTCTATCCGAACGGCATTTCCACCAGTCTGCCCGAGGACGTACAGCAAGCAATTCTGGCGACCATCCCGGGCCTGGAACAGGCTCGGATTATCCGGCCCGGCTATGCGGTCGAATACGATTACGTCGATCCACGGGCGCTGACGCGGGGACTGGAACTGCGGTCGATGCCGGGGCTGTTCCTGGCGGGGCAGATCAACGGGACGACGGGATATGAGGAAGCGGCGGCGCAAGGACTGCTGGCGGGGCTGAACGCGGCCCGGTTGGCAGGCGGTCTGCAACCGGTGTGGCTCGACCGGACTGAATCGTATCTTGGGGTGATGGTCGATGACCTGACCACGCAAGGGGTCGCGGAGCCGTATCGGATGTTCACCTCCCGAGCGGAGTTCCGGCTGAGCCTGCGGGCGGATAACGCCGACCTGCGGCTGACGGACAAGGGTATCGGCTGGGGCTGCGTCGGGTCCGCCCGGGCAGCGGAGTTCACCGCGTACCGAACCGAATTGCGGGATGCGATGGAACGGGCAGCCCAGGAAGGATTGCCGGCGATCGCGATGGACCGACTGGGGATCGTTCCTGCTGGCGACGGCCGGCGGCGGTCGGTGCTGGACCTCGCGGGGAATGAGTCGGTGGCCTGGCCGTTGCTGTGCGACGCATTTCCGTGGCTGGGCGCACTGACGGACCGGGTGGCGGACCAGCTTCGCACCGATGCCCGCTATGCGGGCTACCTGCACCGGCAACAGGCCGAAGTCCGGTTGAGCCGGCGGGAAGACAGTGTCGAGTTGGGGCAGTTGGCGTTTGAAGACATTGGCGGGCTTTCGACCGAAATCCGGGAGAAGCTGAACCGGGTTCGTCCCGAATCGCTGGGTGCGGCGGCGCGTATTCAGGGGATGACCCCGGCCGCGCTGGCATCGATCGCGGCGTTTGTCCGCAAACGCGTGGCGGCGTAGCGGATCTTGGACCGGGC
The DNA here is from genome assembly GCA_027353465.1 of Acetobacteraceae bacterium. Taxonomy (GTDB): domain Bacteria; phylum Pseudomonadota; class Alphaproteobacteria; order Acetobacterales; family Acetobacteraceae; genus Rhodopila. The sequence goes on from DAIEHR010000166.1 coordinate 11,855, forward strand.
CTTGTCAAAGATGCCCTCGGCCGCGGGGGCCACGCCAGCGATGGCGCAATGGTTCGCGGCAAAGGCCGAACAGCCGGATGCACTGCTGTTCTTCCGGATGGGCGATTTCTATGAGCTGTTCTTCGCCGATGCCGAAGCCGCCGCCGCCGCGCTGGATATCGCCCTGTCCCACCGCGGCGAACATGCCGGAACGCCGATACCGATGTGCGGCGTGCCGCACCACGCCGCCGAAATCTACCTCGCCAGGTTGATCCGCCGCGGCTTTCGGGTCGCCATTGTCGAGCAGATGGAGGATCCAAAGGCCCGCACCGGCAAACTGCCAATCAAGCGCGAAGTCGTGCGGGTTATCACGCCGGGCACGATCACCGAGGAATCGCTGCTGGAGGCCGGACGGCCCAACCTGCTGATGGCGCTGGCGTTCGAGCAGGATGGGCTGGGCGCTGCCTGGGTGGACGTCTCGACCGGCCTGTTTGAAACAACCGCGATCAAAAAAGCCGAACTCAACGCGCTGTTGGGGCGGTTGGAGCCGGCGGAGATTTTGGCGCCGCCGACGCTGGATCTCGGGGATTGGTCGGCGAACCGCTCGCCGGAAACGGTGCCATCGACCCCGCTTATCGCCCGGCGCCGGTTGGCGGAAACATTTGGGACCGTGAGCCTGGACGCGTTCGGGACCTTCACCGATGGCGAGGCGGTGGCCGCGGCGATGGCGGTGGATTACATCCGTAGCACGCAATCGGGTGCCCTGCCCCGGCTCGGCCGGCCAGAACCGCAAGGCCAGGTTGGTGCGCTGCTGATGGACGCGGCGACGCGCGCGAGTTTGGAAATCCTCCGTTCCCGGGATGGCGGTTCGCGGCACACTTTGTTCGCCTCGGTTCAGCGGACGTTATCCGCGGCCGGGGCCAGATTGCTGGCGGCGTGGCTGTCGGCGCCGCTGACCGATCTTGTCGCGATCTCAGCGCGCCAGGATGCGTGGTCGTGGTGCGTGGCCAATCAGGACGCCACGGTTCGGCTGCGCGCGGTGCTGCGTTCGGCGCCCGATATGGCACGGGCGTTGGGGCGGCTGTCATTGAACCGCGGCACGCCGCGCGACCTGGCGGCGATACGGATCGGGTTGGACGCGGCATTCGAGGTTGCCGCCATACTGGCCGGGCCGCTGCCCCCTGCCCTGGCGGACGCCCGAACGGCCATCCCGTTGGGGTTGGCTTTGGGTGGCGACCTCGGGCGGGCGTTGGCCGATCCGGTGCCGGCGCGGCTGGACGACGGCGGTGCGATCCGAACAGGTTTCGACGGCGAGTTGGACGCTCATCGCACCCTGCGCGACGAAAGCCGGCAGGTGATCGCCAAGCTGCAACTGGATTTCGCCCAGCGCTTCGGGGTTGCAAGCCTGAAGATCAAGCACCACGCGCAGTTGGGCTACATTATCGAGGCGCCCTCCATCGCGGTCGAGAAGTTGCGGGGCTTTTCAGAGCTGACGTTGCGCCAGGGGATGGCGAACGGCGCGCGTTTCACGATTCCGGAACTGTCGGAACTGGATCAACGGATTCGCGAAGCGGCTGAACGGGCGAGCGTTCGGGAAAAACTGATCTTCGGTCATCTGGTCGCAAACGTCCTGGCGCACGCGGACACGCTGGCGGCCTGCGCCGATGCGCTGGCATTTCTGGACGCGGTGCAATCCGCGGCGAAACTGGCGGAGTCCGGCACCTGGGTGCGGCCGCTGCTGACCGGCGGCGAGGAGTTTCGGATCGAGGCCGGGCGGCACCCGGTGGTGGAAAGCGCGGTCGCGGGCCAGGCGGCGTTTGTCCCGAACCGATGCGATCTTTCGCCCGACCAGCGGGTGATGTTGCTGACCGGGCCGAATATGGCGGGGAAATCCACGTTCTTGCGGCAGAATGCGCTGTTCGTGGTGCTGGCGCAGGCTGGCCTGCCGCTGCCAGCCGAAACGGCGGTGCTGGGGATCGTCGATCGGCTGTTCAGCCGGGTCGGCGCGGCGGACGACCTCGCCCGGGGGCGTTCCACCTTCATGGTGGAGATGACCGAGACCGCGGCGATCCTGCATCAGGCCGGGCCGAAATCGCTGGTCGTGGTGGATGAGATCGGACGCGGCACTTCCACGCTGGATGGTTTGGCGATTGCCTGGGCGGTGCTGGAAGCATTACATACGGCGATACGCTGCCGCACTATTTTTGCCACACATTTCCACGAACTTGCTGAACTCGCGGATCGGCTGCCACGGCTAAAGCCGCATACGATGCGGGTCAAGGAGTGGAAAGGAACGGTGGTGTTTCTGCACGAGGTGGCGGAGGGCGCGGCCGGACGGTCCTGGGGCGTACATGTGGCGGAGCTGGCCGGGGTGCCGGCACCGGTCGTGAAGCGGGCGGCTTCGCTGATGGCGGCGATGGAAAAGCATGGCGGCCCGCTGGGTAAATCGGCCAGTGTTCAAGCTCTGCCGTTGTTCGCGGCAACCGCACCAGCGGAACCGGAGGAGACGGGACTGGATGAACTCGCCCCGATTTATGAGGCACTGAATACGATGAATCCGGATAACATGTCACCGAAACAGGCTTTGGATGCTTTATATCACTTAAAGACGCTTCTTCCGGGTTGCGCGGGCGGGGCCACATAGTACCATAAAACCAATGTTAACTCCCATCCCCCTGCCGCGTGCCCCAGAAGCCGCGGCGTCTTTGCTCTCGGATGCCCTCGCCGGTATCGCCGAGGAGAATGGCGCGGTTTCGCGAGAAGCGGCGGTCGGCGCTTTTCGCCGGCATCTGGCGCGGATCCAATCCTATGTACAGCATGCGTTCGAGCAGGAGCAGATCACCGGCCTTCAGGCCGCCCGGCTGCTGGGCGCCCTGATAGATGGCGTCGTTTCGGCGCTGTTTGAGCACACGACCACCAAAGCCGACCTGGAGCCAGTGGACAGTCTGAGTATCGCCGCGACGGGTGGGTATGGACGCGGTGTATTGGCACCGTTCAGCGACATCGACCTGCTGTTCCTGACCGCCGAGGATCCCACGCAAGAAACCCTGAGTGTGGTCGAGTACATGCTGTACTTCCTGTGGGATCTTGGGCTGAAGGTCGGACACGCAACTCGGTCCATCAACGATTGTCTGGTCGAGGGCGGCAAGGACACAACGATCCGCACGGCGTTGCTGGATGCCCGGTTTCTGACTGGCAACAAGGCGCTGTTCGGCGATTTCCATCGCCGGTTTCGTGCCGCTTGCAAGGAAGCGGGCGCGGCCGACTATATCGCTGCCAAGCAAGCCGAACGAGCGATACGGCACCGGCGATATGGCGACAGCCCTTTCGTTGTCGAACCAAATGTGAAGGAAGGCCGTGGCGGCCTGCGCGATCTGCAGACGCTTTATTGGATCGCGCGGTATGTATTCGATACTCAGACAATGGGTGAACTGGCCGATCTTGGCGGCATTCTGACTCAGCAAGAGGCCCGCCACGGACGCCGGGCGTGGGAGTTTCTTTGGACCGTTCGGTTCCATTTGCACTACGTGGCGGGACGGGCGGAGGAGCGGCTGACATTCGATCTGCAGCCCGTCGTCGGCGCCCGGATGGGCTACACGCGCCACGGCCGCCAGGATGGTGTTGAGCGGTTCATGCGCCATTATTTTTTGACGGCGCGCGAAATCGCGCGTCTGACGCGCGTTCTGGAGCCTGCCATCCTGCGCTCCGCCCTTGGGCCGCCGGCGATCGAGGCGGAGACCGACGACGCGTTGCTGGCGGCTGGGTTCGTGTTGGCGGAAGGGCAATTGATGCCGATCGCCGGGCGGGATTTCGATGTTGAGCCGATCCAGATGCTGCGGATATTGCAGGTCGCGCGGGATCGGGACCTGGAACTGCATCCGCTCGCCATTCGCTCGTTCATTCAGAATGAACGCCGGGCGGTTTCGCTGCGCGGCGACCCGAAGGCCGCGGCGGTGTTCATGGACCTGCTCTGCGGGAAAGAGCCGGATCGGCACCATCCGGGCGGGCGGCATCCTGATGGCGCGAAGTGGCTAAGCATCCTGAACGAGACAGGATTCTTCGGGCGATACCTGCCGGACTGGGCGCGCATCGTCGGGCAAATGCAATTCGACACGTACCACATCTTCACAGTTGATGAGCACACGATCGAGGCGGTTCGGATATTGAATACGCTGGAGCGTGGGGAACTATCAGACGTCGCGCCCATCGCCTCGGAACTCGTGGACAACGTGCAGTCGCGGCGGTCGCTCTATCTGGCGATGCTATTGCACGACATCGCCAAGGGACGTGGCGGCGATCATTCCGCGCTCGGCGCCGAGGTTGCGTTGGAGGTTGGACCGGCGCTGGGTCTGACGGATGAGGAGACCGAGACGGTTTCCTGGCTGGTGTTGCATCACCTGCTAATGAGTGCGACCGCATTCAAGCGCGATATCGACGATCCTAAGACCATCCTGGACCTCGCCGACACGATCCAGTCGCCGGAGCGCTTACGGTTGCTGCTGATTCTGACGGTGGCGGATATGCGGGCAGTGTCCACCAAGGTCTGGAATGGATGGAAGGCGACGCTGCTGCGGGAGCTATACTCTCGTGTGGCGGAGGTTCTGGCCGGTGGACTGGCAACTACCGAACGCGACGTCCGGGTTGCAAGGGCCAAGCAGGCCGCGGGGATGTTACTCGCGGACTGGGCGCCGGAGCAGATCCAGCACTATGCGGAGTTGGGATATCCAGGATACTGGCTGTCCTTCGACCCGGAGACGCATGCGCGTCATGCGCGCTTGATTCGAGATGCGGATGATCGGAAGTCCCCACTGACCGTGGACACCCAGCCACTTCCCGCTCGGGCTGTAACAGAAGTGACCGTGTATTGCGCCGATCATGCGGGTCTGTTCAGCAAAATATCGGGGGCGCTGGCGGTTGCCGGCGCATCGATCGTCGATGCGCGGATTCATACGATGACCAACGGCATGGCGCTGGACACGTTCTGGATTCAGGATACCGCCGGCGGCACGTTCGATGCTCCGCATCGGCTGGCGCGGTTGTCCGTCCTGATCGAGCAGGCCCTATCGGGCCGGCTGCGGCTATCCAGTGAAATTCGTCGGATTTCCAAGGTATTGCTGGGCCGGCGGATGCAAGCGATCCATGTTCCGCCGCGGGTTGTGATCGATAACCGAGCATCGAACACCTATACGGTTCTTGAGGTCAATGGACGGGATCGGCCGGGCTTGCTCCACGATGTGACAGCGGCAATCAGCGAGCAGGGCCTGCAGATCGGGTCGGCGCATGTGACGACCTATGGCGTAAGAGCCGTGGACGTATTCTACGTCAAGGATGTTTTTGGCCTGAAAATAGAGAACGAGCGAAAACTGCGGCAACTGCGGGAGGCGCTGCTGTTGGCATTGCATAATCCGGACGATATAGCCCCGCCGGTCGAAGTTCCGTCGGTTCGTAAGCTTAGACGCGCCGCGGCAGGATAATCGCACGCGTTCCTGATTCGACAAGTTGACGCTGTTCGGCTGCCTTTACGCGGCTAAACATTACGAAGGGCGTCCGGGGCGTGACATCAACCGGCAATGAGAAAAGAAACAGGCGGGCAACCCGCGCGTTACTCACCGCTATACTCGGATTTTCTTCAGTTCTGGCACAGGCAGGACAATCATCCCCTGCAGGATCAGGAGGATTTGTCCCACCGGTGACGCCCGCTTGCGTCTCCTCCCCATTCGGCCCGCGCATCCTGCCGAACAGGCCGCAGGCCGGAACATTCCATAATGGAATCGACTTGCCCGCTCCGATCGGCAGCTCCGTGACCGCCGTGGGACCTGGGATAGTGATACGAATTCAACATCATGGCATCGGTGGCTTAGAGATGCTGGTCCAGCACGACGGCTTCATCGGTGTTTACAGCCATCTCGGGCTGATCGCCCCGCTGGTGGCGGAAGGCAGAAGGACCCTGTATAGCGGTGAACGGATTGCCACTGTGGGTCGAACGGGCCTGACCTATGGTCCGCATCTCTACTTCGGCATGATCGTCAATGGACGTCCCGTCGATCCGGTGCCCTATCTAAAGGTCGGCTCGTGCGGGGCGGGTGACAGGTGGTCCGGCGATCAGCGAATCCGGCCGACGCGGGCGTTCGCGCGGCATTGACCCACAATCAGGCAGCGACGACCGAAAGACCAGCCGGCGGCTGATTAGATTGCCATTGGATGGTGCCGACCTTTCCGCATGTCGTGCATTTAGGATGCCATGCGGCTTGGCCCGTGTGGCAATTGGTACATTCCCAACGCGGATCGGGGTCGGCGGTAGTGGCCTGTCTCAAGGCCTCGCGTTGCGCGAGGCGGCCGGCTTCGGTATCGCCGCGCTCTTGTTCCTCGATCTCGGCGAGAATCAACGACAGGCGGCGTTGACGTATCCCTTGGGCCTGAGACGCATCCAGTTGATGGCGGGCTTCCCCGGTCAGCCCCGCATCCAGTGCGGTACGCGCCAGAACGATCCGGCTTTCAATACTGGTTGGATTGGCGGCGGCCAGGCGTTTGGCCGCTTGGACACGAGCAAGGGGGGCGGTCTGTGGCGCCAGCGCGAATGCAGCAAGGTCCGGATGCGGCGCACGTTTCCATGCTTCCAAAACGCAAGCCTGTGCGCGTCTCTCCGATCCCCCGGCCCGAAGGCGGGTTGCGTAGGCCAATACGGCGGGCGTGAAGGCGGGGGCCTGCTTCCAAGCCTGCTTTGCGAAATCCAGCGCGCGGGCCGGGTCCGGCTCGGCTTCTGCCGCGGCGATATAATAAGTTGGGCGGTTCGGGTCGGGGCCGACAAGTTCCAGCGCCTCTGCCCAATTGTTGGTCTGCAGGGCCAGTTCCGCGCGCTGCTGCCGCAGCCATGCGGTGCCCGGATGGGCCGCTTCGGCTTGCTTAGCCAGCGTTAGCGCTTCGGTCCAGTCTTGCCGATCCACCGCCTGCCGGAGCAGTCCGCGAAACCCCAGGAAGCTGGCGTCCTTCTGTTTGGACAACGCACGGAAGGCTTCCTCGGCTTCATCTTCGCGGCCGGCCAGGCGCCCGGCTTCGGCGACCAGCAGCAGGGTTTGCGGCGACTCGCCCAAAAGGTTTCGGGCGCGGCGGGCTTCCTTGCGGGCCGGACCTTGCTCACCAGCGGCGAGAGCGACGAGTACGCGCGTGACCGCACGATCCCCTATCGCCGCCCTGCGGCGGCGGCGCCATGCAACACCTGAACGAGGAATCGACCGAAGACCGCGCAGCAGTCGGAACAGCAAAAGGAGAGCGATCACCAGGACTGCCAGCATCAGAATAGCGACCGGGGCCGAGGTCTCGATGGAGAACGCCCCGATTGATGCGGCGACGTGGCCCGGGATACCCGCCAGCATCCATGCCACCACAACGATAACGGACGCGGCAACGAGGAAGAGTATAACCTTCAACATCAGACTTTTTCTGCCATCTGATCTAGTGCCGACTTCGCGTTGAGCAGGTCTTTTGCATCTTTAAGCCAGTCTGCCATCGCTTCGGCGGGTGGACCCTCCAGGGTGTCCACGGCAGCAACCGCTGCTTGCAGATCGCCGATATCAAGCGCGGAACGCGCGTGGCCCAAAGTGATCGCGACGGGGCTTCCGACCACAACCGAGTCACCTCGTTTGATCGTAATCAGACTTTCAGCACGTTGCATGACCCGATCAACGAGAGGAATACCGGATTCGTCGGGTTGCCTTGCGGCGAGCGCGGCATGTTCGGCCGCGACAAAACGGAGCTGTAAGGACGACTCGGTTGGTGGCGGGGTGTGGGCGAAGCGAGCAAGAGCCTCCGGCGCACCGGGCAAATCGCCAACCGGACGGCCGGATTCCAAGGCAAAGGACGCTTCCTGCAGGCGGGCGATGCGGTTTAGACGCTGGGTCACGGTTGCGATGGCACCGGCGTTGGCTTCCAGGGCCGCTACGCGGCCCGCCAAATCGGTAATCTTCTGGCTTGCCGCGTCGATACCAGTCTGATCGCGGCCAGACAGCGATTCTATCCGGCCCGACAGCGTATCAAGCCGACTGGCCAGTTGGGTTTGATCGGCGACACGGCCATCGAGCGCATCAACACGGGCGACGAGCTGGCCAAAATCCGGCGTCGGCCGTTTTTCGATACGGCTCAGGCGGGCATCCATATCGGCGATCTGTTGCGTGGCGGCGTGCAACGCGGCGGAATCAGCCTCGGTCTCGCGCGGGGCGCCGGGGAATTGCCAAAGATAGAAAATCGCGCCGGCCAAAATGATGAACCCAAGACCATATAGCCACGGCACAACGTCGCGTTGCTGCCGCCGGGGGGGAGCCACGACTGGCTCTGGCATATCGTCGGGTGGTGGCAACAGTGTCTGTTCGGTCATTGCAGCAGCACCAGCATCGCATCCTGGTTGGGCTTCGCGGCGACACTAATGCGGCGCCAAGGGAGAGCCCTTAATGCCACGGCTGCCCGTTCGCTGATAGACACCGCTTCGACATCTAGGACGGCCTGAACCAGTCCAGCGGCGCGGATCAGATGCACAAAATGGCGAGATGTCTCTCCAGAGAAGAACATGGCGTGGGTCAGTTGGTGGTGAACCAACGCGAGGGCGGCGGCATCGGACAGGCTGGATGCGCCCTGAGCGCGGTAGGCGACACGACGGACGACGCGAAATCCATGGCCGCGGAGCAAGGTCGTCAATTCACCTCCGTGGCCTTCCGCCACCGGCAGGAACAATGTGCCGTCAGTTGGCGGGAGTGTGTCAGCTACAAGCTGAGCGAGGTCTCGGGCATCACCGTCAGCGTCGGAAATTTGAGTGAACCCAGCCTCGGCGGCTTGGGCGGCAGTCGCGGACCCGACCGCGAATACCGGTCGGTGGTGAAGCGATGGAGGGCAGGCAGCGACGGCGTTCCGGCTCGTCAGCAGCGTCGCGGCGATATTCGGCGGAACCCGCACGACTTGGGGGACGATCGTTAGAACCGGTGACACGACCGGGACAATATCAAGCGCCTTCAGCCTAAGGGCGGTTTGGCTGGCGCCTGGCTGGGGTCTGGTGATCAAAACGCGCTTCAAAAGGCCACTCTTGTCAAAGAGCCTCCGGTCGAGGATTTGTGCCGAACGGGCTGTGTTGGATATCCCAGTTCTCGATGCGCCGCCACCGAGTGAGTAGATAGATTGCCAAGCGCCCATGATAAGATGCGGCTTTCGTCATTTGGGCCGGAGTTGCGATCGATCCTTCTATTATCCCCCGTGGTGACCGCCTGTTCAGGCGTTTTGCGATCCATGGCCAATTCATGCGTGCATTGCGGGCCTGCCCGCGCCATGACGGTGGCGCGAAATGGAGTCGGTTCGGCGAAACATGCGCCGATGGCGGCGGAAGTTCGGCGGGAAGGGTGCGATGAAGCCTGTTCTGGGTATTGAGACATCCTGCGACGAGACGGCCGCGGCGGTGGTCGATGGCGACGGGCGGATTTTGGCCGAGGCGGTGCTGAGCCAACTGGCCGAACATGCTCCGTTCGGCGGTGTTGTCCCGGAAATCGCGGCGCGGACGCATCTTCGTTACCTGTCACGGCAGGTATCGCAGACCATGGCGCAGGCTGGGCTGAGCTTCGCGGATTTGGGCGGTGTGGCGGCGACCTCGGGACCCGGACTGATCGGTGGATTGATCGTTGGGTGCCAGTTCGGCAAGGGAATCGCCCTCGCGCACGATCTGCCGTTTGTCGCGGTCAACCACCTGGAAGCGCATGCCTTGACCGCTAGGTTGCCGGGTCTGGTGGAAGGCGGGGCGCCGTTTCCCTATCTGTTGTTCCTGCTGTCAGGCGGACATTCGCAGTGCATCGCGGTGATGGGTGTCGGGCAGTATGTCCGGTTGGGTGGCACCGCGGATGACGCGGCGGGCGAGGCCTTCGACAAGGTCGCGAAACTGCTGCAACTGGATTGGCCCGGCGGGCCGGCATTGGAGAAGATCGCCCGGAGTGGTGATCCCTCGCGGTATCCATTGCCTCGCCCGATGATGCGGCGGGAGGGATGCGATCTGAGTTTTTCAGGGCTGAAGACAGCGGTGGCGCAGACCGTGGCGAAGATTGGGACGGTTTTGTCGCAGCAGCAGCGTGCCGATATCGCCGCCAGCTTTCAGCAGGCCGTGGTCGATGTGCTGGCCGACCGGGCCGGCCATGCGATGGAAATGATACGGGCTAGGGAGCCGGCAGCGCATTTGCTGGTTGTCGCGGGCGGCGTGGCCGCCAATCAGGCGGTGCGGGCCGGGCTGGCGCTGGCGGCGGCGAAGCATGGGTTTGTGTTGGCCGCTCCACCCATCCGGTTGTGTTCGGACAATGCGGTGATGGTGTCCTGGGCGGGGATCGAGCGGTTGAAACGCGGATGGCGCGATGGGATGGAGGCCAATGCGCGACCGCGATGGCCGCTGGATACATTGGAGGCGGTTCCGGGATGAATTACCGCCACGCCTACCATGCCGGGAACTTCGCCGATTGCTTCAAGCACGCGTTGCTGGTGGCGCTGTTGGATTCATTCGCGCGCAAGCCGGCGCCGTATT
>DAIEHR010000302.1 GCA_027353465.1 Acetobacteraceae bacterium
CGCCATGGCCGTCAAGGATGTGAAGAAAGTCGTTCTCGCCTACTCAGGTGGGTTGGATACCAGCGTGATCCTGAAATGGCTGCAAACGACCTACCGATGTGAGGTCGTGACCTTCACCGCCGACCTGGGCCAAGGCGAGGAACTGGGGCCGGCGCGCCAGAAGGCCGAGATGGCCGGGGTGAAGGAGATCTTCATCGACGACCTGCGCGAGACGTTCGTGAAGGATTTCGTGTTCCCGATGTTCCGCGCGAACACGCTCTATGAGGGCCAGTATTTGCTGGGCACCTCCATCGCGCGCCCGCTGATCGCACAGCGGCAGATCGAGATCGCGGAGCAGGTCGGTGCCGACGCGGTCGCGCACGGTGCGACCGGCAAAGGCAACGACCAGGTTCGGTTCGAACTGTCGTATTACGCGCTGAAGCCGGACATCAAGATCATCGCCCCGTGGCGCGAGTGGGAGCTGACCAGCCGTACGCGGCTGCTGGAATTCGCTGAAAAGCATCAAATTCCCATCTCCAAGGACAAGCGCGGCGAGGCGCCGTTCTCGGTCGATGCCAACCTGCTGCATTCGTCGTCCGAGGGTAAAATCCTGGAAGACCCTGCGGTCGAGGCGGATGAGGCGGTGTATCAACGCACCATCCGGCCGGAGGATGCGCCGGATACGCCGACGGTGATCAGCATGGATTTCGCCGGCGGCGATCCGGTGGCGATCGATGGCGAGACGCTGTCGCCGGCCGCCATCCTGACTACGCTGAATGCGCTGGGCAAAGCCAACGGCATCGGCCGGCTGGACCTGGTGGAAAACCGCTTCGTCGGCATGAAGTCGCGCGGCGTGTATGAGACTCCCGGCGGCACGATCCTGCTGGCGGCTCATCGAGCGATTGAGAGCATCACGCTGGATCGGGAGGCGTGCCATCTGAAGGACAGCCTGATGCCGCGCTATGCGGAGCTGATCTACAACGGCTTCTGGTTCAGCCCGGAACGGCGGATGTTGCAGGCGCTGATCGATACCAGCCAGCACAGCGTCACCGGCCGGGTGCGGCTGAAGCTGTACAAGGGCAATGTCACCTGCATCGGGCGCGAAAGTCCGAACAGCCTGTATTCGATGAAGGTGGTCACGTTCGAGGACGATCAGGGTGCGTACGACCAAGTGGATGCGCAAGGCTTCATCAAGTTGAACGCGCTGCGGCTGCGTCTGGGTGCGATGGCTGGGCGGCGCGGCGGAGCGTTGTAGGATTGGACTGATCGGAAGGGACCCAATCGTTCCTTCCGCTTCGTCCGATTGCCAGTCACCTTCGTTGCACTACCACGGCCGGCTCACGCTCGGCCGTGGCGATTGAACGAAGGTCGCTGCCGTGTACATTCCCACCCACTTCAACGAAAACCGCGTCGAAATCCTGCATGACCTGATCCGAGCGAGCGGCCTGGTCACGCTGGTATCGATGACGGCGGACGGGATGATCGCCAGTCATGCGCCATTGATGCTGGATGCTGACGCTGGTCCGTTTGGCACGCTGTATGGGCATCTTGCCAAAGCCAATCCCCATGCGTGCGCGGCCATGGCCAATGTGCAGACGCTGGCGATCTTACAGGGACCGGACGGCTACATCACGCCGTCTTACTACGCCGCGAAGAAAGAACACGGCAAAGTCGTGCCGACGTGGAACTACACCGCGGTTCATGTTTATGGGACGCTGGAGGTCTTCGACGACCCCGCCCGCCTATTGGATGTGGTGACCCGGCTGACAGAACGGCATGAGGCACCGCGGGCGAAGCCTTGGGCTGTCTCCGACGCGCCGGCCGATTTCGTTCAGGGTATGCTGCGAGGCATCGTCGGCATCTCGCTGCCAATCGATCGGTTGGAAGGCAAAATTAAAATGAGCCAGAACCGCCCCGCTGCTGATATTGCCGGTGTCGTCGAGGGGCTGCGAGATGAGGGGCGGGATGTGTTGGCGCAAGCCGTTCAAGGAGCGGCGGGGGCTTAGCTGGCGCCAGGGCTATTGCACTTGAGGATCGGACCCGCGACCGTTGGCGATGGACTGATCGAAGCAAGATTTTTGCTGCCGGCAAGTGCGCATGAACGCCCATCGCCTAAGCTGATCGGATAAGCGGTTACGGGGCAACTTCACTGTCGGGGGTCGCGATCTCGTTGGCTACCACGGTGTCCGCCCACTCCTCAAGCGACTCTGCCTTGGCATGCAGTGACGAAACGCTGCTGCTGAGCGTCCGCAGACTGGTTCGATAGCGGAGCAGACTTTCGTCCAAGCCGGAGGTGGTGGCCTTTAGTGCGCCCAGCACCGAACGCCACTCAGCGATCGCGGCGCGCTGGTCGGCCATCGCGGCGTTGAGCGAGTTCAGCGCCTTGGTCAAGCGGTCCTCGGGCGTGGGTTCGGCGGGCTTTGCGCGGCTCGGAAACGGGATGATGTCCGCCGTTGGACGCTCCGTCGCGTTGGGATTGGTTATAGGACTGGTCGGACAGGTCATGGCGGGCGTTCCGGTCAAAAATCAGGCAATAGTTAATACATCATGAATGGTGCAGTCGCGCCAGAACTTGTTAGAGTACAATGGTCTGGCCGACTCCACGAAGGACCAGGACCATGACCATCATCACCATCGCAACGAAGGTGAATCCCCAGCGGATCCAGACATAGCGCGGGGGCGTCATCAGCCGTTGCGACGCTCGGTGTTCGGCCAGCACAGTCGCCAGATAGCCGGCGATCAGCACGACCAAAGCAACTGATGGTGAGACCATCTGTGCCAGAATCAACGCCACCCAGGCGACGATCAGCGGCAGGACCCCCGCACCGAAGCGCAGATTCGGGCGTAACGCTTCAGGTAACAATGCGAGGCCCCAGTGGACTCCGCCGGCAAAGGCCAGGATCAGGGCGGCGTAGTCGATCAATGCGACCAGCATACGCTCCGCCGAATCAGGATTATGGCCGACAGCGCCAAAGGCGAACAGGACGAGTGGCACCAAACCGAGCAGGGAAAGGGGGATGGCAATGGCTGGCATTTTGACTCCGGAGGGTGAACGCTTCTCTCAACCCCTCATGAACATGGTGGAGTTATGTTAGACAGCTACACATCGCGTTGATCCATCCGGAATCCCCATGACCATCGGTCTTGAAGTCGTCGTTATCCTATTGTTGATCGTGCTGAACGGGTTGTTCTCCCTCAGCGAACTGGCCCTCGTGTCAGTGCGCCGGGCACGGCTGGCGGTGCTGGAGCGGAAGGGCGTGAAGGGCGCGGCGGCGGCGCGGCTGCTGTCGGACGATCCGCAACGGTTCCTGCCCACGGTGCAGGTTGGGATCACGCTGGTCAGCGTTTTGACCGGCGTGTTCGGCGGGGCTCGGATCGCATCGCACCTGCAGGCCTGGCTGGTGACCATTCCGGCGGTGGCGGAGTGGGCGGAAAGCATCGCGCTGACCGCGGTGGTGATCGTCACGACGTATCTGACGTTGGTTCTGGGAGAACTTGTGCCGAAGCAGCTCGCGCTGCGGGCGCCGGAGCTGATGGCGATCCGTGCGGCGGGGCCGATCGCGGTGCTGTCGCGGATCGGCGCGCCGGCGGTCTGGCTGTTGGGGGTGTCGTCAGGGTTCATCCTGCGGCTGTTTGGGCTGCACCGGGCGTCACGGCAGTCGGTGACGGAAGAGGAGTTGAAGGCGCTGCTGATCGAGGGCGCGCAGACCGGCGTGCTGGAAATGGAAGAGCGCGACATGATCGAGCGGGTGCTGCGGCTGGCGGACAAGCCGGTGCGGGCGATCATGACCCCGCGGACGGAACTGGCGTGGAGCGACCGGGCTCATCCGGCCAAGGCCATTGCCACTGCGTTAAAGGCGGCGCCGCATTCGCGGTTCGTGGTCTGCGACCGGTCGATCGACAACGTGGTGGGGGTGGTGCAGGCGAAGGACCTGCTGGACCGGATATTGAGCGGCGGGGAACTGTCGGTCAGTGCCAGCCTGAGGCAGCCGATGATCGTGCCGGACGCGATCAGCGCACTGGATGCGCTGGAACGGCTGAAGTCGGACGCGCTGGGACTGGCCCTGGTGATGGACGAGTATGGCAGCTTCGAAGGCGTGGTGACCGCGGCGGACGTGCTGCAGGCGATCGTCGGTGACGGATCGGGGCCGGAGCATCAAGAGGGCGTGCCGGGGCCGGAAGGCGATGGCACCATGACCTTGGACGGCATGACGCCCGTCGATGAGCTCAAGGCCAGGTTGAGCCTGCCGGACCTGCCCGCGGAGGGCAGTTATCACACTCTTGCCGGGCTGCTGCTGGCGCTGCTGCGGCGGGTACCGCGGGTTGGCGATCGCATCGTGTTTGGCGGCTGGCGGTTTGAGGTGCTGGAGATGGATGGGCGGCGGGTGGACCGGGTGCTGGCCGGGCGGGAACCGGCGGCCGAAGCCGAGGCCGCGCAATGAGGGCGACGGTTACCCAGTGCGCGGTGCTGGTTGGCGGGCTCGGGACCAGACTGGGCGCGCTGACGGAGACGACACCGAAGCCGATCCTGCCCTGCGGTGACCGGCCTTTCCTGGGCTGGCTGCTGCGGGAGTTCGTACGGTTCGGGGTGACGGATTTCCTGCTGTTAACCGGGCATCTGTCGGCGGCGATCGAGAGGGCGGCGGCGGATATCCAGGCCGCTTTGCCGCGGCCGGCGAGGATTGTGCTGTCGGAGGAACCGATCAGGGCGGGCACTGGTGGCGCGGTGTTTCATGCCCGCGACCGGCTGCAAGAGCGGTTTTGGCTGTGCAACGGGGATTCTCTGTTCGACTGCAATCTGGCGAATGTGCTCGCGGACGCGCTGCGGGACGGGCCGGAGGTAACGGGGCGGATCGTTTTGCGGCGGCTGGAGGATGCCTCCCGCTACGGGGTGGTGGATTTCGCGGACGGCGTCGTTTCGGCGTTTCGGGAACGGCCGCCGGCTGGATCGGCCGGCACGATCAATGGCGGGGTTTACCTGTTCAATCGGTCGCTGGTGGATCATTTGAGGCCAGCGTGTTCCTTGGAGAGTGAGGTGATGCCGGCGCTGGCTGCGGCCGGGCGTCTGCGCGGAACCCTGGGCGAGGGATATTTCCGCGATATCGGGGTGCCGGATGATTTCGCGCGGGCGCAGACGGAGATTCCGGCGCTGCTGCTACGCAAGGCGCTGTTTCTGGATCGCGACGGGGTAATTAACGTCGATCACGGCTATGTCGGCTCGCGCGACCGGTTCGAATGGGTGGATGGCGCGCTGGAGGCGATCCGCTACGCCACCACGGCGGGCTGGCATGTGTTCATTGTCACCAACCAGTCCGGCGTGGCACGCGGCTATTACGATGAGGCAGCGGTCCGTGCCCTGCTGGACTGGATCGGCGACGAGGCCCGCGCGGCGGGCGGCACGGTTGACGATGTTCGGTATTGCCCCCATCACCCGGACGGGACGATCGAGGCCTATCGTCAGCCTCATCCTTGGCGCAAGCCGTTGCCGGGAATGCTGCTGGACCTGATCGAGGCATGGGAGATCGATCCGTCCAGGGCCGTGATGGTTGGGGATCAGGACACCGACATGCAGGCAGCGGCGGCGGCGGGCGCCGCGGGGCATTTGTTCCGGGGTGGAAATTTGCTTTCCTTCCTGCGACCGATCCTGGATAAGCGCGCCTGACCAACTCTTCAGGAGCGTCCGTTGCGGTCCCGGCAAGCCATCATTCGCGCCCGTGTGCCACTGCGCCTGGGTTTGGCCGGAGGCGGAACCGACCTTAGCCCATATTGCGACGAATATGGCGGCGCGGTGCTGAACACCACGATTGACCGTTATGCCTACGCGTTCATCGAACCCTCCAACGATGGTCTGGTGCATTTCGTGGCGCCGGATGTGGAGATCGAGGAGGCGGTGCCCCCTGAGCTGGACGCTTTGGTCGCATGCCAGCTGCGGCTGCATGCCGGCGTGGCGAAACGGATGTTGACCGAATTTGGCGGCGGGAAGATCGCGCCGATGCGTGTCACGTCCTATGTGGATGCGCCGCCGGGGTCGGGGCTGGGGTCGTCCTCGGCGCTGGTCGTGGCGCTGGTGGAAGCATTCACGGCGTTGCTGGCCGCACCGCTGGGTCCATACGACGTGGCGCATGTGGCGTTCGAGATCGAGCGGATCGATCTGGGGCTGGCGGGCGGCAAACAGGACCAGTACGCGGCCACCTTCGGGGGCACGAATTTCATCGAATTCCACGCCGGGGACCGGGTGATCGTCAATCCGCTGCGGGTGTCGCCGTCGGTGCTGAATGAGTTGGAAACCTCCATGGTGGTGTGTTTCACCGGGGTCAGCCGGCGGTCGGAGGAGATCATCGTCGAGCAGCAGCGGGGCATGGCCGGGGCCGGGCAATACGATAACGTAATGGACAGCCTGCACCAGTTGAAACGCGACGCGGTGGAGATGAAGGAAGCGCTGCTGCGCGGGCAAATTCCGCGCATGGCCTCGATTCTGAACCGGTCCTGGGAGGCGAAGAAGCGGACTGCGTCCGGCATCAGCACCGGCCGGATCGAGGCGCTGTATGAGCTGGCGTTCGCCAACGGGGCTATTGGCGGGAAGGTTTCCGGGGCGGGCGGCGGCGGATTCATGATGTTTATCGTGCCGCCAGGGCGCCGGATTGGCGTTGTCCGGGCGTTGAACGCCGCCGGGGGAACCGCGAGCGGCGTGCATCTGACGGCCCAGGGGGCGGAGTCGTGGGCCGTTTAGATGTTACAATGCGGAAAGCCATGAACCATAATTTTGACTTGGATTCCGTCGATCAATAATGAACCAGTTACCATAGGCCAAAATCAGGAACCTACGTATGCGATCGATTCGATTGACCACCGCGCTGCTGGCGCCCGTTCTGATGTTGAGCGCCTGCGCCAGCGAACCGCTGGGGCCGACCATCCCCGTGATGCCCGCGCCCAACAAGCCGTTCGATGTGTTCCAGGGCGATCAGGCGCTTTGCAAGCAGTACGCGGCGGATCAGGTGCGCGGTGGCGCGCAGCAGTCGAATGACCAGCAGGTTGGCACTGCCGTGATCGGCACGCTGTTGGGCGCTGGTCTGGGCGCGGCCCTGGGCGGCGGGCGGGGCGCAGCGGCTGGCGCGGGTATCGGCGCCGTTGGTGGCACGGCTATCGGGGCCGGCGGTGGTCAGCAAGCGCAATACAGCCTGCAACAGCGGTACGACATGGCCTATGCCCAGTGCATGTATTCGCGTGGCAATCAGGTGCCTGGCTATCAGCAGGCGCCTCCTCCGGGGTACCAGCCGCCTCCGCCGCCGGGCTATGCGCCTGCCCCACCGCAGGGCTACCCGCCGCCACCGCCGCGATACTAATGATCCGATCCCGACGGCAGTATTCCGTCCGTCGGGTCAATCGGCCCACCGAAGCAAGGGTTGTTGGATAAAATCCATCGGAGCGATGCCTTGGGTTTTGTCCACCGGCGCAACTTATCCCAACCCTGAGCGGTCTGGCGGACGCGGTGCTGCTTCTGCCAAACCTATCCGTGTCTTGCGTTTCCGCGTTTTCCCATCGCTGAATAGCGCGCCCCCAAATCGGAGGGCGCGTTTTTTTGGCGAGGTAAAAATCGATGCGTCGCTTGCCTATGCTATTGTTACTACTTGCCGGTCTGAGCGGATGTGGGGACTCCACGGGTGATCGGGCGAGTGGAGGCGCCGCGACCGGTGCCGGCACCGGTGCCGCAATTGGGCTGCTTGGTGGCCCGGTTGGCGTGATGGTTGGCGCGCTGATTGGCGGTGGCGTCGGCGCGGCGACCGGCGCGGCGGTGCCGGAGAAGCACTTGGATCTGGGACCGCCGCCATGGAGCGACGAGAAGAAGTAGAGCCTGGAGCACGGACGGGCTGAGATCGATTCTTCGACTGTCTCACTGTTTACGAGGTTTCGGGCGCGTTTCACGCAATCTGTTTGCCGTGCAGCGGGGGAAGGTGGACGTTCTCTCATCTACCGCTTAGAAGCTCCGTGCTTAAGGACCAGCGAATGGACCAGCCCCATGAAGGTTGGCCGACGCTATCCCGGACATCGATGACCGCTAACGCAGACTATTGGGCAGGAAACCGACCTTGACGAACGCTCCCGCGAATCAAAACGCATGGAAGAAACACGCCGCTGACGCACTCGCCGGGACCGGTGTCCAGGCATCCCGCCCCGTTCATTCCAACCAGACCGCGCCCGCGCTGGTGGCGGAGTCGCTGCGCCGTCACGAAGGCCGCCTGTCGGTCGATGGCGCGCTGATGGTCGAAACCGGTGTCCACACCGGCCGTTCGGTGCAGGACAAGTTCGTTGCCGATGAACCGTCCGTCACCAACGATATCTGGTGGGGCAAGATCAACCAGAAGATGCCGATCGAGCGCTTCAATGCCTTTAAGGGCCGCGTGCAGGCCTATCTGCAGGGTCAGGAACTGTTCACGCAGGATCTGTATGCCGGTGCCGATCCGTAACATCGTGTCCGCGTCAGGCTGGTCACCACGCAAGCGTGGAATGCCCTGTTTGCCCGCAACATGTTCATTCGCCCTCAGGAATCCGACCTGCCGTCATTCGAACCCGACTACGTCATCCTGCACGCGCCGCTGTTCCAGACCGACCCGAAAGTCGATGGCGTCCGCTCCTCCACCACCATCGCGCTGTCGTTCGAGCAGAAGCTGATCATCATCGCCGGCAGCGAATATGCGGGCGAAGTGAAGAAGTCGATCTTTACCATCATGAACTGGCTGCTGCCCGCGAAGGGCGTGATGCCGATGCATTGCAGTGCCAACCAGGGCAAGGATGGCGACGTCGCGCTGTTTTTCGGGCTGTCCGGCACCGGCAAGACCACCTTGTCGTCCGACCCGCACCGCAAGCTGATCGGCGACGACGAACACGGTTGGGGCCCGACCGGCACCTTCAACTTCGAAGGTGGCTGCTATGCCAAGGTCATCAACCTGTCGCAGGAAGCCGAACCCGAGATCTGGGCCGCGTCCAACCGTTTCGGTGCGGTGCTGGAGAATGTGATCGGCGACAGGCATGGCAACCTGGACCTGACCGACGGATCGCTGACCGAAAACACAAGGTCGTGCTACCCGGTCGAGTTCATTCCCAACGTCAACCTGTCCGGCCGCGGTGGCCAGCCGAAGAACGTATTCATGCTGACCTGTGATGCGTTTGGCGTGCTGCCCCCGATCTCTCGCCTGACCCCCGCGCAGGCGATGTATCATTTCCTGTCTGGCTACACCGCACAGGTCGCCGGCACAGAAAAGGGCCTCGGCAGGGAACCGAACGCCACCTTCAGCACCTGCTTCGCGCATCCGTTCATCCCGCGCCGGCCGGAAGTGTATGGCCAGATGTTCGCGGATCTGATCGCCAAATACGGCGCCACCTGCTGGCTGGTGAACACCGGCTGGAGCGGCGGGCAATTCGGCGTCGGCCACCGCATGGCGATCAAGCACACGCGCGCGTTGCTGCGCGGCGCGCTGGATGGCTCGCTGACACAGATGGAGTTTCACCGCGAACCGTTCTTCGGCCTGTCCATCCCCGCCCACGTTCCCGGCATCCCCGATGAGGTCCTGGACCCACGCGAGGCCTGGGCCGATAAGTCCGCCTATGACCGCATGGCAAAGCACCTGATCGAGCGGTTCGAGGCTAATTTCGCCACCTTTGAGGCCGGCGTGGGCGACGATGTTAAAGCGGTTGCGATCCGCTCCGCCGCATAAGTTCGGATTCAGCGAAACCTTCCAGCTTCGTTACCGCCGTTCTGACCGGGCATGCGCCCGGCCATAACGGCGGATTCCGGGCCATCGTGCCGATTGCCAGAAGCCCTAAACCGCCAGCAGCGCGACCAAATCGTCCTCCAGCACCGCGCAGGTCAACCGTCCGCCGATACCCGCCCCGGTATCCAGCCCGATCCGATTGGCCCCGATATGCACCGCCGGCGCCGACGAATGCCCATGCACCACGATCGCCCCCAAATCCTGTTCGGTGGACAGGAAGGGCTGCCGCATCGTCACCAGATCGTCCCGCGACTGCGCCTCGACCGGAACCCCCGGCCGGACGCCAGCGTGGACGAACAGATAGTCCCCCTCGCGATGGCTCAGCCGCAGACCGCGCAGCCACGCCAGATGCGACGGCGGCAGGCCGGCCGCCCAAGCCTCACGCGGCAGTTCAGGATCCAGCCCCCAACTTTCCAACGCCGCCTTGCCACCCGCCCACAGCCAGTCCGTTGCCGCCGCTCGGTCGCCATCCAGGGCGTCCAGCAGCATCCGTTCGTGGTCACCCAGCAAAGTGATTGCCGGCAGACCGGTTGCGGACGGCGCCGAGGCCAGCAGTTCCACGACCCCAGCGCTGTCTAGCCCCTGGTCGATATAGTCGCCCAGATAGACAATTATAGCCGCCTTGCCCGGTCTGGTCGCGTAGTCCGCCGCGATCAGCGCATGCAGCGCCCGCAACTTGTCCAGGCACCCATGCACATCGCCTACCACGTAAGCCCGCCGGCCGCGCGGCATCCAGCCGGGCGCCCGCATGAACCGGATCGCCTCGGCCGACTCCGCCATAACCCGCGGGCCGCTGAAAGTCGGGATAGCGGCCGCGTCCAGCGCGGCGCGCATGCCCGGACGGCGTAACGGGCGCCTCATTCGCGGCCCCGGCTGTTTCTTCTTTCCGTAACCCTGCTAACGTAGCCGGGTAAGATCAAACGGAGGGAACCCTTGGCCAAAATCACATTTCCCGTGGAAGCAAGCCACATCATGATGTTCGCCCGAGCGGTGGGCGACACCAACCCTGTGTATCACGACGCGGCGGCGGCGAAAGAGAGTTCGGCGGGCGGAATCATCGCGCCCCCCAGCTTCGCCCAGGCGGTCGCGCAGTTCGATCCCGACTATTTCCTGCGCCCGAAGCCCGGCCAGAAGTGGTTCGGATCGGCAAAAGGCCCGACCGGCATCGACGAAAAGCCGGCCTCCTCGGGTGGCCTGCACGCTGAACAGCATTACGAATTTCACCGCCACATCCGCCCCGGCGACGTGCTGACGGTGGAGACTAAGCCAGGCAAGGTCTGGGAAAAGGAAAGCAAGCGCGCTGGAAAGCTGACGTTCCGGGAGCGCATCACCGAATACCGCGACCAGGCGGGCGAACTGGTGATCACCGCGCGCGGCGTAGGCGTAACGACCGAACGTCCGGTGGATCAGGGTTAAGGGGAGGAACGAGAATGACACTGAAAGCATCCGCCCTGAAGGTCGGCGATACCCACAGCGAACGCGTGGTCGAGAACCTGTCCCGCACTCAGATCGTCCAGTATGCGGGCGCATCCGGCGACTACAACCCGCTGCACACCGATGAGGTCTATACGACCCAGATCGCCGGTTACCCCAGCGTCTTCGCGCATGGGATGCTGACGATGGGCCTGACCGGCAAAATGCTGACGAACTATGTCGGCGACGGCACCCTGACCAATTTCGGCGTGCGGTTCACCAACCAGGTGTGGCCGGGCGACACGCTGGACGCCAAGGCAACCGTCACGGCCGTTCGCGAGGAAGGCGGTCAGCACTACGTCGATCTGACGCTGTCCACCACCAACCAGGACGGTAAGGAAGTGGTGGCCGGGTCGGCAACCGCGCGGATCGATCCGTAATCAGAACTGAGACGACTGGCGGCGCGATGCTCCGGCATTCGCGCCGCCCGAATCCGGCGATCGGAGCTAACCGACGCGAAGATGGACGGCCGCTCCACAATCAACCAGAGGCGAGTTCATGCTGACGATCTATGGTGTCCATCGGTCCCGCGCATCGCGCAATATCTGGCTAGCCCACGAAATGGGTTTAAAGTTCCAACAGGTGAAGGTGATTCAGTTCTACCGCCTGCCGAATCCAGATGCGCCCGATGCACCGATCCACACGCGTTCGCCGGCCTTCCTGAAGATCAACCCGAACGGCCATATTCCGTCGATCGACGACGATGGTCTGGTGCTGCACGAATCTCTGGCGATCAATCTGTATCTCGCTAAGCGCTACGGCGGCGCGCTGGGTCCCGCCGATATCGCCGAGGACGGGCAAATGGGCATGTGGGCCATTTGGGCCGTCACCGAGGTCGAACCCCACTCCATCCAGATCCTGTACCACCTCGTCGCCAGGCCGCCGGCCGAACGCGATCCAGCCGTCGCACGGGCCGCGATCGAGGCTTTGCAAGGGCCGATGGCCGTGCTGGATCATGCGCTGGCAAAGACGGGTTTCCTTGTTGGCGGCCGGTTCACGGTTGCGGATATCAATGTGTCAGAGGTCGTTCGCTATGCGATGGCGGCCGATCGACTATTCGAAGCTGCCCCGGCGGTACGCGCATGGCTGCAAGCCTGCCACGCTCGGCCGGCATTCAAGCAAATGATGGCCGAACGTGAGGCTGAACCGGCGTAACGCCGGCCGAACATGCGGGGCGCTAACAATCAAGCGGCGTTCGCCTAGGTTGATGAGCGCCGCTAGTGACCCCGCACTCCGCATCCGCTGCGACTCGATAAGTACTGCCGGCGCGGCGCCTTGGTATGCGCCTCAGCGAACGTACACGCGAACCTGACCGGCGGTCAGCGTCGGGTCTGTCCTCAATCCCAGATGAATACGATCGGCCGGAACGCGGTCGCGCATGATGGCCTTCATCACGCCGATCGCCCGGCCCTGCGCGAGGGCGGCGTCCGTCGCGTCGCTCGTCACCGCCACAACGTCGTATTGCACGTCCGCATTCCGTTTCTCCGCGGCGATCACCGCATAATGGAGCAGCTCCGCATAGTCGGGCGACGGTATCGTGTAATCGATCAACACCAGCGGCGTGCGCGTATCGATCACCACCGGAGCAGGCGGCGGAGCGGGTTGCGCCTTTGCTTCCGGTGCCGGGGCGAAAGTCCGTTGATCAACCAGCGCGCAGCCGGTGAAAGTGAGCATCGCAATGATTGCGGGCACAAGTCGGGTCACTTAACGATACTCCGGGCATCTCGATCAGCGTCGGGTTTAATACTGTCTAAATGCCGCCCGGGCGAGTCTCGTTCGTTTTCATGACGAATCCGTGCGGTCTTTGCCCGTCAGGACCCCTCGGCCAGCTTGCGCTCGTGCTCCAGCAGTGCCTTCTTCCGTGGCACGCCCCAACGGTATCCGGTCAATCCGCCGTCGCTGCCCACTACCCGGTGGCACGGCACGGCCAGCGACACCGGGTTTGTGGCGCACGACCGAGCCACCGCCCGGATTGCCTGGGGATTGCCAACCATCTGCGCCAGTTGGGCATAGGTGCGGGTTTCGCCGGCCTGAATCTGGCACAAGGTCCGCCACACCCGTTGCTGGAACGCCGTGCCGCGCAGATCCAGCGGCAGATCCAGCGCCTGTTTCGGTTCCCGCAGGAAGTCCAGCACGGTTTGCATCGTGCCGGCCAGTGCCGGGTCGTCTGTCGTTACCGTGGCCCGGGGAAAGCGTCGGCGCAGGTCCCCCATCAGGGAGTCGTCGGGTTCGGCGAAGCCGATGAAGCAGATGCCCTTATCCGTTGTTCCCACAAGCAGGCGTCCGAAGGGACAATCGGCGAACGCGGTGCGGATGCGCTCCCCCTGGCCACCCCGCCGAGCGGCGCCGGGGGTCATGCCGAGGATGGAGGCGGTTTTCTCGTACACGCGGCTTTCTGAGCCGAAGCCGGCGCCGGCAACGGCATCCGCCACGCGGTCCCCGTCGGCCAGGGCCGCATGCAAACGGCGCGCCCGCACGCCCTCGGCATAGCTGCGCGGTGTCAGGCCGGTATGGTCCCGGAACATGCGCAGGAAGTGGAACCGCGAATACCCGGATCGCTTCGCCAGGGTGTCTAACGAGGGAATGTCCTCGCTGAGCTCGATAAAGGTGCTGGCATCCCGCACGACATCCTGCGCGATCCTCGCGCGCTCCCCTTTCGGATCGCATCGCTTGCACGCTCGGTATCCGGCCGCTTCTGCCTCGGACACGGAACGGAAAAACCGAGCGTTCCGGCGCAGCGGACGGGGGGAGGGACAGGCCGGACGACAGTAGATCCCCATCGTCGTCACGGCATACAGAAAGTCCGCGTCGGGTTGGCGCGACAGAACCTGGTGCCAGAGATGCTCGTCTGAGACCCGGTCGGTGGTGTGTGTGTCTTGCATGATCCGTAATCTGGCGGCACGCGCATCCTATCGCCATCCGGGGATTGCCGCGACTCAATGCTCCATACGAAAACAGGCCGGAGGATTGCTCCCCCGGCCTGTCATCACGTTACGGAACCTGGATTACCGGATGATGATTTCAACCCGGCGATTCTGCGGCTCCCGCACACCGGCGCCGGTCGGAACCAGCAGATGTGTGTCGCCGAAGCCCTGGACCGTGATGGCGCTTTCCGGCACGCCGTCATGCACCAGTTCGCCAGCCACTGCCTTGGCGCGGCGGACGGACAGCGCCTGGTTATACGTGGCCTTGCCGGAGGTATCGGTATAGCCGTTGACCTCGATCCGCGTGACCTGCACACGGGTGGAATTGTCGGCCGCTTCCTTGACGATCGACTTCGCCCGGTCAGTCAGGTCAGCCTTATCCCAATCGAAGAACACCAGATAGGAACGGGCCGGTGCCGGTGCCGGTGCCGCCACCGGCGCGGGAGCCATCGGCGTGGGCGCCGGGCGGGGCGTATTGAATGCGTAGCGGATACCAAACACCAGGTCGTTCATGAACTGGTTATGCGCTTTCAGCACCGCGGGCTGGATGCCCGCGCCGCCTGTCGAAGTGCCATTGAAACGTTCGCCGCCCAGGATGTCCATCAAACGATAATCCGCGGTGAACGAAAGGCCTGGAACGCTGCGCACTGGAAACGATGCGCCTACGATCGCCTGGCCGGCGAACGCGCCGCTTTGGCCGTCCACGTTGGCTGCGAATGGGCCGCCGACCTGGGCTGACGTGACCGAGTTCAGATTGGTCCATTGGTAGCCGGCACCAGCGCCGATATATGGGAACATCCAGGGCAGGCCAACATCCATGTCATAGATGGCGTTCGCCATTACGCCCCAGGTCCGCATGGCGCCACTGCTGGCGGTGGGGAACGGCGTGCCGGTCATATGGCGCAGATCGCTGCGCATAATGTCGCCTTCGATTTCAAACCGAAACCCGTTGCCAAGACCATAACCGATGGCAAGGTTCGAATTGAAGCCATAATCCTGGTTAAGATTCACCAGGCCTGTTCCAAAGCCGGCGCCATAGGCAGTGGCCTTTGGGGCGTCCGGGATATGCAGGCCGGCGCCCGCGCCGATATACATACCGGTAATGGGCTGAGCCATGGCAACGGCAGGTGCCGCAAACAGGGCTGTGGCTAGGATCGCACTGCGGAAGCGCATGCGTTTGAACTCCTGGTTAGGTTCTCGTACGTCCGAAAGCGGACCAACCGCGTGGAACCCCCCCGATCACTGGAGCGGCCCTTCAGCGTTGGCGCATATTCGTCAGCGCGGCCTGAACAGCAAGTCACCAGGACTTGAAGCTTGTCACGAACGAAGGAAGTAAGTGTAGCAAGTTTAATAACTTTCCCCAATCGTCGTGAGGTATGATTATCTAATCCACTGAAACCATACAACTATTATCTGACGAAAATGAAATATTCCGGCGGCCGCCCTAAACGAAAATTTAGATGTACGCTTGATAGATCGCGGTGGCTTGGGTGCTAAAGGGCCACAATCAATACTTTTCGCGCACGCGTTGAAACCAAGATAGTCTCGTATCGAACTGCAAGATAAAACCGTTGCTTCCCTTTGGCCTCTCAAGCGGCCATACTATCTATTACTTTTTGACACAAGGTTCGCGGTTAGCTTGATGTGGTCCTGGATCGACAGCGTGGTGAACCTCGTCGCACTCTATCCGGGTGTGGCGCTGGGTTCCGTGTTCCTTGCCGCGGTTATCGAGGCGGTGGCCGTATTGGGCATCCTGGTGCCCGGAACACCGATCTTAATGGCGGTGGCGGGCGCCGCCGCCCTGGCCGGTCAGCCTATGCTGCCATTCCTGGCACTTTCAATTGTCGGGGCGGTCATTGGCGATTTCCTGTCGTTCTGGATCGGGCGCCGCTTCAGCCTGCGTCTGCGCTGTATGTGGCCATTCGCCAGCCGTCCGACGTTGATGGACAACGCGGAGCGGTTTTTTGCGCGTTATGGCATTTACAGTGTTGCGTTCTGCCGATTTGTGCCCGTACTGCGGTCCACCGTTCCGCTGGTTGCGGGCATGGCGGGCATGCGGCAGCGCCGCTTTATCGCGGCGAACGTGGCATCGGCCTTCATCTGGGCACCCGTTCACATCTATCCCGCCCAGCTAGCCGGCCTTTCTCTCGGGCGCATGCGCGCGGGGGACTGGCAGTCGGGCGCCATCTGGGGCGCCGTCCTGCTGGCCGGTTTCTGCGCCGCGTGGGCGCTCCATCGCGTGGTGGTGGCGCGGACGCGCTGATTCAGCCGCCGGCCACGCCTTGTGTATTGACATAAAGCGCATACAGCCCGTGGCTCGCCGCCATGAATAGCCGATTCCGGAATCGGCCGCCGAAGCACACATTCGCCGCACGTTCCGGCAACGCGATATGCCCGATCGGCGTGGCGTGCTTGTCGAAAATCCGCACGCCATCCAGATCGGCGGTCCCCATGCCCCAGCCGCACCACAGGTTGCCGTGGATATCGACCCGGAAACCGTCAGGGGATCCTGGACCCGCATCGATGAAAATACGGTTGTTGGCCAGCTTTTTGCCGCCATCCACCACGTCGAACGCCCGGATCAACCGGTTCGGTTCGGCGCGCGATGCGACGACATACAGGATCGATTCGTCGGGGGAGAACGCGAGGCCATTCGGGCCGTCGATATCGTCCGCCATCATGGTCGCGGCGCCGGTTTGCCCGTCGATGCGCCAGACCGCGGCGGGAATTTCGGACGCGGCCATCTCGCCCTCATAAAAACCACTGATCCCGAACAGCGGATCGGTGAACCAGATCGACCCGTCCGACTTCACCACCACGTCGTTGGGCGAGTTCAGCCGCTTGCCCTGGAAGCTGTCCATCAGCACGGTGATGCTGCCGTCATACTCGGTTCGCGTTACCCGGCGGCCGCGATGCTCGCAGGTCACCAGCCGGCCCTGACGGTCGCGCGTGTTGCCGTTGGCATTCCACGAGGTCTTGCGGAATACGCTGACCGCGCCCGTCTCCTCCTCCCATTTCAAAATTCGGTCGTTGGGGATGTCGCTCCAGAGCACGTAGCGCCCGTCGCCGAAATACACTGGCCCTTCAGACCAGCGGCATCCGGTGGCGATCTGCTCCACCGATGCAAGCGGCAATCGTAGCGCATTGAAGGC
The DNA here is from genome assembly GCA_027353465.1 of Acetobacteraceae bacterium. Classification (GTDB taxonomy): domain Bacteria; phylum Pseudomonadota; class Alphaproteobacteria; order Acetobacterales; family Acetobacteraceae; genus Rhodopila. The sequence continues at coordinate 17,299 of DAIEHR010000302.1, forward strand.
TGGGTCCAGCACCTGGACATTCGGATCAGGATAACGCTGGCTTTGTTCCCACATGGTCGGTTCCCCCGGTTTGTTGCAGGACCAGCTTAGGGGATGCCGAAGCGGTGGGAAACCGGGTTGCCGCGCCGGCGGCGACGGGCGAAACTGACTTGTCCTGAAGGAAGCGTCCGATGCTGCAAAATCCGCCCGCCGCGCCCGGTATGCGCGAAGATGAAATCGACACGCCTGCGCTGGTCATCGACCTGGATGCATTCGAGTTCAATCTCGACACGATGGCCGCGAAGCTGGCGCCGACTGGCGTAAAGCTGCGGGCACACGCCAAGACCCACAAATCCCCCATCATCGCCAAGCTGCAAATGGTTCGGGGCGCGATCGGCAATTGCGTGCAGAAAGTGGCGGAAGCCGAAGTTCTGGCCTGGGGCGGTATTCCCGACATCCTGGTGAGCAATGAGGTTGTGGGGCCGGCAAAGCTGGCCCGCCTGTGCGCGCTGTCGCGCATCGCCAAGGTCGCGGTCTGCGCCGACGATGCCGGGCAGGTGGCGGCGATCGAAGCCGCTGCCGCCGATGCCGGTATCCGCATGACCGTGCTGGTGGAGATCGACGTCGGGGCTGGCCGCTGCGGCGTGCAGCCCGGTCCGGAGGCGGTTGCCCTGGCTGGCGCGGTAGCGGCCTCCAAACACCTGATTTTCGGCGGCTTGCAAGCCTATCACGGCAGCGCCCAGCACAAGCGTACGCTATCCGAACGCCGGGCGTTGATCGGCAACGCGGTTGAAGCGTCCCGCCGGACGGTCGAACAGCTTCGCCAGCAGGGCCTGGCATGCCCTATCGTGGGTGGCGCGGGAACCGGCACGTTCGAGATCGAATCGCGCTCCGGCGTCTATACCGAAATGCAGGCTGGCAGCTATGTGTTCATGGATGCGGACTACGCCCGCAACCTGGACGAGACCGGCGCGGCGGTCAGCACCTTCCGCCATGCGCTGTTCGTGCTGTCGTCGGTCATGAGCCAGGCGCAAACCGGCGTCGCGGTGCTGGATGCCGGCCACAAAGCGGTGGCCGTCGATTCCGGGTTTCCGACGGTCTGGCAACGCCCTGACATCGTCTATACCGGGGCATCCGATGAGCACGGCAAATTGCAATACGGCAGCGAAACGGCCGCGCCGAAGGTTGGGGAAAAGCTAAGGCTGGTCCCCGGCCATTGCGATCCGACCGTCGATAAGTTCGACTGGTATGTCGGCGTGCGCAATGGCCGGGTGGAATGCCTGTGGCCGGTCGCCGCGCGCGGCGCGATGGGCTGACGCGCGCGGCGCGATGGGGGCTGACGCGTGCGGCCTCAGCCGGTGCCGGCCGCCAGTTCCGCCAGGTCCACGTGCGCCCGTGGCGGGGTGCGCGGTCCCAGCCGGATCACATTGTCCCGCCCCTCGGTGGCGGGCAGGTGACGCACCAGGCTCACGGCCGCGGTCCGGTTATGCACGCCCAGCGTGCGGTATAGCCCGTCGAGATGGGCCTTGATCGTGCCCACGCCGAGATTGAGCGAACGGGCGATCTCCTTCGTCGAGCGCCCCTCCGACAGCAGGCCCAACACGTCCATCTGGCGCCGGGTCAGTCCGCGGGCGGGCGCGCCGCTCTCGGCGGCCGGCGCGACCGGATTCGGCGCGAACCCCTGGGCGGGCTCCTGGGCGAACCCCTTGGCGGCCCCCTGGGCAGCCCCCTGGGCGTCCCCCGGCGCAAGCCCCGGCGCGGTGAGGGCGGGTTCCAGGGCCCGCGCGCGGGCGTCCCAGGCCGGGACGATGGCCGAGGGCTGCCCGCTCATCGCCGCCCGCACCCCCGACAGACGCAGGATATCGGCCACCATGGCCTCGCCGTCGGTCGCCCCATCCCAGTGCGCATCACACGCGGGGGTTGTGGCGCACGCCGGCGTCTGGCTCAGCAGCACCACCCGCCAGCCGGGATGGATCAGCCGGATCGCCTCGAGCAGACGATCGCCCGCGACCTGTTCGGCCTCCAGGATCAGCACGCCGAACGGCGTCCGACCCATCAAGGCGGTACCTTCGGACAAGGTGGGCGCGGTCGCGACGTCGAAGCGCGGCAGGCGGGCGCGGATCAGCGCGGCGAGCGCTTCGCGGATGAGCGGTTTGCGGTCGGCGATCAAGGTGCGCACGAGAGCCTCGTTTCAACCGGTGGTTGTATTTCTTGGACAGGCCCGGAAAATCCGGCGAGAACAGATCGTTAGACGGCGGCATTCACCTAGGCATTCGGACCCGATCGCCAGGTCCCCGTCAAGCGAATGTTGCGCGGGAGGCACGCAACGACTCGCTACCGTTGTACGGCAGGCACACCAGCCGCGATGGCATCCAGCTCCGCGGAGGCCTGCGAGGCTGGCATGTCGGCCGACAAAATCGCCTGCGCCTGCGCGTGCTCCCCGGCCATCGTCAGCACCGCGGCGTAATCCTCCCGCAGCTTGGCGTCTGCCTTGGGCGCGCTGGCCACCGGGCGCAGCATGGCCACCGCCGCCGCCCCCTGCCCACCCAGCGCCAGCGACAGCGCGAGGTTGACCCGCGCCGCCGTCAGATCCGGCCGCAGCAGCAGCGCCCGGCGATAGGCGTGCTCCGCGGCCGCGTGCTGGCCCTGCAGATCAAGCGCGATACCGAGATCGTTGAGCGCCACCGACTCCCCGGGGGCATGATCGAGGGCGCGGCGGAACAGCGCCGCGGCCGCGGCCGGGTCGTCGGCGAGCCGCAGCCGCCCGAGCCCGATCAGGGCGGCGACGGCATCGGGCCTGGCCGCCAGGACCCGGGTGAAGTCCTTGTCGGCGGCGTCCAGCTCCCCAAGCCGCGTATAGGCCTCGCCGCGCACCAGCAACGCCCTGGTATCGTCGGCGCGCGCCGTAAGCGCCCGATCGGCGAGCCGCACCGCGCCGGCGGAATTGCCGGTGCGCAGCGCGACCTCGGCGAGCCGCGCCTGGACCGAGCCTTGCGTGCCGGCGCCGCCCGACTGGGCGGCACAGGCGCCGAGGGTGGCGGTGGCCAGACACGCCGTCGCGACCCGCAGCAGGGTTCTAATGCTTGAGCGCACGCATCACCTCCATCACGGCCGGCCCGCCCACGATCAGGAACAGGCTCGGCAACACGAACAGGATCATCGGAATGGTCAGCAGCACCGGCAGCTTCGCCGCCTTCGCCTCGTATCGGGTCACCAACTCGGTGCGCAGCTCGGCGGCGAGCGCGCGCAACGCGCCGGACAGCGGCGTGCCGTACTGCGCCGATTGCACCAGCGTGGTGGCAAGCCGGCGGACGCTTTCGACGCCCGAGCGCTCGCCCAATCGGGTGAGCGCCACCTGGGCGTCGGTCGAGATCTGCAATTCGTCGGCGGTCTGGCCGAATTCGCTCGCCACGCCCTTGTGCGAGCCGTGCAGTTCCTCGGCCACGCGCAGGATCATCGGCCCGAGGCCGAGCCCCGCCTGGGCGCAGATCACCATCATGTCGAGCGCATCGGGGAGTTCGACGCCGAGGCGCTTCATGTGCCGGTCGCGCAGGCGGTTCAGCACGAAATCCGGCGCGAACAGCCCGATGACCGCGCCGCCGAGCGGCCACCAGAGATGCATGATCGGGGAGGTCCCGAGCTCCACCGCCGCCACCCAGGCCAGCGCCGGCATCAGCAACAGCATCACGATCTTGCCGCCGACGAACAGGCGCAGCGCCGCGGCGCCGCGCATCCCCGCCCCGGCCAGCCGCTTCTCGAAATCCGCGAGCAAGCTCTTCGAGAGCATCCGCCGCCGCAGGACCCACTGGCCGACCTCGGAGACGAGCTTGGTCGCGGCCTGGCGCAGATTGTCCCGCTCGGGCTTGGTCGCCGTGCCGAACCCCTGTTCGGGGCGCATATGCAAGGCGCGGATGCGCGACTCCAGCCGATGTTCCTGACGGGTCAGCTGGAAGGTGATGATGCCGGCGATCAGGGTGAGGCCCGCGATCATCAGCACCGCCACGGGCAGGCTGATCGCGGTCATGACAGGCTCTTCTGCATCATCGTGCGCATCAGGAACCATCCGAGCACCAGCAGCGCCACCGACCCGCCCAGCAGACGCTGACCCGTGGGGTCGTCGATCAGAACTGCGAAATAATGCGGGTTGAGGATCGACAGCGCCGTGCCGCACAAAGGCGGCAGCGAGCTCAGCACATAGATGCTCATTTGCGCCTCGGAGGCGAGTGCCTTGCCGCGCTCCTTCACCGCAAGCCGCTTGCGGATCATCTCGGCGAGCCCGTCCAGCGCCTCGCTCAATCCGCCGCCCGTCTGGTTCTGCAAGGACAGGGCCATGGCGAAGAAGTTGTACTCGGCGAGACCGGTGCGGGTGGCCATTTCGTGCAGCGCATCGTCGAGCTGCCCGCCGATGGTCAGGCGCCGCACCACCGTCTCGAACTCAGGCCCGGTCGGCGCCGGAACCTCGCGCGCGACCGCGCGCATCGCCTCCGTGACCGGCACGCCGACGCGGACCGCACGGACGATCATGTTGAGCGCGTCGGGAAACTGCGCCAGGAGCCGGCCCTGCCGCTTGGCGCGGAACCAGCCGAACAACCAACGGCTGGCGCCGACCCATACCACCGGGAAATCGAGCCAGCCGATCGAGCCGAGCAGCATGACCGAGGCCATCTCCGCCAGCTTCGCCACCACGAGCGCGATCGCGAGGACCACCCACCAGGGCAACGGGCAATCCACCTTGCGGGCGGGATCGAAGCCGAACAATCCGGCCAGACTGGAGAGCACCGAGCGGCGCGGCGCCACCGGGCGGGTGAGCGCGGTGTTGAGGTTGAAGCGGATCGAGCGGCTGTGCGGACGGAGCACGCCGGCGACACGCTTGGTCAGCCGCCCTTGTTCGGCCTGCGCGCGCGCGACCAGGAGTCCGCTGACCGCAAATCCGATCAGGATCGCGAGCCCGACCGACCCGAGCACCAGCGGCGAGAGCAGGTTCATTGCCGCGCCTCCTGAATTGCGTCCGCCCAGGGCTGATCCAGTCCGAAATAGGACAGCCGGCGCATGAACGAGGGGGGAACCGAGTTGACCCGGTAGCGGCCGAACAGCGTGCCGTCCTCCCGCTGGCCCTGGATCTCCAGCAGGAAGACGTCGTTCAGCGCGACGACGTCGTCCTCCATGCCGCAGACCTCGGTGATCTGGGTCAGGCGGCGTTTGCCATCGCGCTGGCGTTCGACCTGCACGATCAGATCGACCGCGCCCACGATCTGGGTGCGGATGGCCCGCGACGGCAGGCCCATGTTGCCCATCTGCACCATGTTCTCGATGCGCGTCAGCGCGTCGCGGGTGGTGTTGGCGTGGATCGTCGACATCGAGCCGTCATGGCCGGTGTTCATCGCCTGGAGCATGTCGAACGCCTCGCCGCCACGCACCTCGCCGATGATGATGCGGTCGGGGCGCATGCGCAGCGCGTTGCGGACCAGGTCACGCTGCGTGACCTCGCCCTTGCCTTCCAGGCTTGGCGGGCGGGTCTCCATGCGCACCACATGCGGCTGCTGCAATTGCAGCTCGGCGGCGTCCTCCACCGTCACGACGCGCTCGGAGACGTCGATGAAGCGTGACAGCGCGTTGAGCAGGGTGGTCTTGCCCGACCCGGTGCCGCCCGAGATGATGATATTGAGCCGCGCCCGCCCGGCCACCTGAAGGATCTTGGCCATCGGCGCCGTGAGCGCGCCGAATTCGACCAGCCGCTGGATATCGATCGTCTTCTTGCTGAACTTGCGGATCGAGACATAAGGCCCATCCAGCGCCAGCGGCGGAAACACGATATTGACGCGCGAGCCGTCCTTGAGCCGCGCATCGACCATCGGGCTGGATTCGTCCACCCGCCGCCCCACCGCGGCGGCGATCCGCTGGCAGATCCCGGTCAGGTGGGCGGTGTCGCGGAATTTCACGTCCGAGAGATACGTCTTGCCGGCGCGTTCGATGAAGGTGCGCTGCGGGCCGTTCACCATGATGTCGTTCACGGCGTCGTCGTCGAGCAGCGGCTCAAGCGGGCCGAGGCCCAGGATGTCGTGCGCGAGCTCGATCGCCAGCGCGCGCTGCTCGCGGGCATTGAGCTGCGCGCGGTTCTGCGAGGCGAGCTCGGAGATCAGCCGCTCGATATCGGCGACCAGCTGATCCATCGGCATGTTGGACACGACCGCCGGGTCGAGCCGGGCGAGGCAAAGCGTGCGCAGCGCGACGATGGAATCGGGCGGCGGAGCACCCTGGTTCCCGGCACGCTCGGCCTGGGGCGACTGGGCCTGGGCTTGCGGCTGCGACGGCGGCGGAAGCTGAGCGCGCGACTCCGCCGGCTCGCTGCGGCGGCCGAAGCGCGGTCCCGTGAGCGCGGTACTCATGCGGCCTTGCGCGCGGAGAAGAACGGCATGCCGCGCCAGCCGCGGCCGCGCCGTCCGCCGTGTCCGGCTTCCACCACCGCCGGATCGAGCAGCGCGAGGGCCGCCACCTGGCGCGCCAGTTCGGCGATCGCCTTGCGGAAGATCTGGCTGGTGGCGATCGCGGGTTCGCCGAGATTGGCCGCCTGGCGCAGGGGCTTCGGCAGATCCGGGATCATGACGTCGATCTTGACCTTGAGCCCGTCCTCGATCTGCCGCCGCGTGAGGCCGCCGGCGATGCCCATCCGGTTCAACACCAGCACCGCACCCTGGGTCTGATTGGGACCGGACGGCAGCGACAGCATACGCAGCGCGTCACGCATCCCCGCCAGGGTCGGCTCCAGCACCAGGACGCGCTGATGCGCGAGATCGAGTAGGTCGCGATGCAGCGCCACGGGGGCAAAGGGCACGTCGCCGATCACGAAATTGTACCGCTTGCGCAGCGAGTCTACCAGCCGGTCCGCCGCGTTCGGCGCGTAGTTGAGCGGCGCGCCGGGATGCTCCTCTCCGGCAAGCACGTGCAGCCGGTCGGCCACCGGCACCGCGGCGCGTTCGGCGAGCAGGGTATCGATCCGCTCGGGATATTCGAGCGCGGTGCGCAGCCCCGCCCCCGGCTGCACGTTGAACAGGAACGCCGCGGTGCCGCGATAGAGATCGGGATCGAGCAGCACGGTATGGTGGCGCAGCGAGACGCCGAGCAGCCAGGCCAGATTGGCCGCGATCGTGCTGGCACCCACGCCGCCGCGCACGCCGGTGACCGTCAGCACCCGCCCGCCGAGCACGGAATCCGATGACGGCGCACGGCCCATCACCAGGCCGCCGAAATGCCGGGCCACGTTCTCGCGCGTGAGCGGCTTGGCCAGATAGTCGGCGGCGCCGAGGCCGCGCGTCACCTCGCGATAGAAATCGGTGCTGTCGCGCTCGCCGATCACCAGGACGCAGACATCGGGTTCCACCACCGAGGCAAGTTCGCCGAGCGCCTTGAGCGGCTGGTCATCGCCGGTGATGTCGACGATCAGCACGCGTGGTGTCGAGGATTTCTGCATCACCGCGCAGGCCGTGCGGATGCCGCCGCGGCGGAAGTCCGGTGCCTCGGGCAAGAGCCCGGTCAGGCCGGCCTGCAAAGCGGCCTCGGAGTCGGGATCGGAGATGAAGCCCATGAGGTTGGGGCGGTCGTGGCGGATCGGGCCGGCCTCGACCGGGGCCAGGGCGTTGCCGCTCCGGCCAACCATGGAATCGAGCACGGTGTTACCGTCGGGCATCAGCTCTTTCCTCCCCCCGCGCTGCTCCCGCCGCCGCCGAGCTTGGAA
>DAIEHR010000343.1 GCA_027353465.1 Acetobacteraceae bacterium
ATCCAGATAGGTGTCCACCTCGGCCGCGGTCAGGTAGCTCAGCCGGTCGTTACGCGGCGAGGATTCGATATAGCAGTTGCGGCACGTCAGGTTGCACAGCGTTCCGGTGTTGAACCACAGGGTTTCCAGCGCCCGTAGCGCGACCGCCGCCCGGGTTTCCCCTTTCGCGGTAATGAACGGGTCGCGGAATTTGGCGGCATCCAGGGGTCGAGCGAACTGGTCCATAGTGTCTTAATATCAGGAGCAGACGTAGAGGAATAGATCGACTGGCGGGGCAGGTGCCGACGAATCTCCGCCGCCGGAATGCATTTAAGGAACGCACATGCCTGAAGCGGCCATTTTTGACGTTGATGGACCTTGGTCGGTTCCGTTGATTTGCACGTGAGCGCTTGGCAGGAGGCGCTTGCCCAAACCTGCCAGAGGTCGTTCCAAGGCAGCATTGGATCCGCTATCGGCAGTCGTTGGCTAAGCGTTCCTCTTGGACCCGGAGCACGCGACCGAGGCCAGACGAGTCCGGGCGGGGCGCAGGCAGCGGCCAGGCCCACCCCGGCCGTGGGCATCGCGTTAAACTACGGAAGCTGGTGCCAGCTTGCAGGCCCGCGTGCCGTTTTCCAGTTGGATCGTGGCGTGGCGGATTTTGAAACGATGCTCCAACTCGTGCGCCACGCCGGCCAGTAGATCGTCGTCTAGTCCGGCCGGCCGGACCAGATGTGCGGTCAGGGCCGTTTCGGTCGTGCTCATGGGCCAGATGTGCAGGTCGTGAACATCGGACACGCCCGGCAAACTTCGAAGGTACGTCTTGACCTGCCCTGTTTCGATGCCGGCCGGGACGGCGCTGAGTGACATGGAAACCGACCCGGTCAGCAGGCTCCATGTTCCACCGATAATCACCGCGTTGATCACCAGGCTGATGGCTGGATCAATCCAGTGCCAGCCGGTCAGCACGATGATGACGCCGGCTATGACGACGCCAAGCGACACCAGGGCATCGGCCGCCATGTGCATGAACGCGCCGCGGACGTTCAGGTCATCCTTGCCGCCTGACGCGAACAGCCACGCGCAGACTCCGTTCAGAACGATACCGCAGGCGGCGACGACGATCACCGTCGTGCCGGCGATCGGTTCCGGAGTCCAAAAGCGTAGTATCGCTTCCCACGACAGGCCGCCGACCACGACCAGCAGGAACACTGCGTTGAACAGGGCGGCGAGGATCGAAGTTCCACCAAGACCATAGGTAAACCTCGCGGTGGGCGCCCGTCTCGCGAGGATGACAGCGGCCCAGGCGACGCCCAGGCCAAGCGCATCCGACAGGTTGTGACCAGCGTCCGCCAACAGGGCGACAGAGTTGCTGGCGATGCCGAACCCCACCTCCATAAGCACGAAGGCCGCATTCAGGCCGATGCCGATCGCGAAGGCCTTCCCGAAACTGGCGGGCGCGTGGGTGTGTCCCGCATGAGCATGTCCGCCGTGATCATGGTCATGACCGTCGTGGTGATCGTGCTGATGAGCCAAGATTGTTACTCCGCGGCGAGGGGTTGCATGTGACCGCCTTCACGATATTCCGTCCACGCCAGCCGCAGGATTTGCACCGATGACGTAACGAATAGTCCAGCCATCAGCGCCGCCACGCCCAGATCCGGCCAGGGGGTCCCGGTTCCCCACACCCCGGCCGCCGCGATCATCACGACCACATTGCCGATCGCATCGTTACGCGAGCATAGCCAGACCGAACGCACATTGGCGTCGCCATCCTTGTAGCGCATCAGCATAACTACCGAGGCCAAATTGGCCGCCAGCGCCATCACCGCGATTCCACCCATCATCCCTGCGCTGGGAATACCAAGAACGATCGTGTGATAGATCGTCGATCCGAACACCCAAAGCGCCATCAGCGACAAGGACAGCCCCTTGAAAAGGGCCGCCGTGGCGCGTGTTCGCATGGATGCCCCAATCACCGCCAAACTTAGTCCGTAGGTGACGGTATCAGCGAGAAAATCCAGCGCGTCGGCCTGCAGCGCCTGGGACCCGGCGACATGCCCGGCTGCCATCTCGGTCAGAAACATCGTGCCATTGATGGCGATCACGGCCCAAAGCATGCGTTTGTAACCTGGATCGAGCCCGTCGAAGCGCGGCACCCCGCCGTGGCAGCCGCATGCCGCGTCGGCCTGGTAATGCGCTGGGCCGGCAGGCCGCAAGGCCTCTGGCGCAGGCGGTCGCGGTGGCGGCATGGCATGGCAACCGTCCCCCGCGTGGCAACAATCGTCGGCCATAGCCGCTCCTTCTCAACATCCAGCAGATGTCCTACAACCTCTAGTCGCTAGAGGTTCAAGGGGTAAAATGGACATCTCGATCGGGGAACTCTCCCGCCGTACGGCCGTGAAGGTGGCGACGATCCGGTATTACGAATCGGTTGCCCTCGTGCCGTGTCCGCCACGCAGCGAAGGGCGGCAGCGCCGTTACGGGGAGCACGAGGTCTCCCGTCTCAGTTTCATTCGTCACGCGCGCGAACTGGGTTTCGACATCGAGGCTATTCGCGAGTTGCTGGCGATGAGTGCCCAACCCGATCAATCCTGCGCCGAGGCCGACCGCATCGCTCGACGGCACATGGCCGAAGTCGATCGGCGCATCAGTCAGCTCACCGCCCTGCGCGCCGAATTACAGCGGATGGTAGAGGCCTGCGGCCACGGCCGCGTCGGCGATTGCCGTGTGATCGAGACGTTGGCAAATCACGACCAATGCGAACACGCCAGTCACTGAGTTGCGCGGTTAGGATTGAAGCAGTAATGAAATCCTGACCGCCAACGTCACCCGCCGCTTCCCCCCGCGCTGCTTTGTGTCATCATCGCCGCCATAAGACGGAGGAATCCCAATGCAAGGCGCGCTCGATCATCTTCTGGTGCTGGACCTGACCAGCCATCTGTCCGGCCCATACTGCGCGATGATGCTCGCCGACCACGGTGCCGAGGTGATCAAGATCGAGCCGCCGTCCGGCGACTCCGCCCGCAACATGCCGCCCTTCGTCAACGGCCAGAGCGCGCCGTTCATGACCTGGAACCGCAACAAGCGGTCCATCGTGCTGGACCTGAAGCAGCAGGCCGACAAGGACGCGCTGCTGAAGCTGATCGATCAGGCCGATGTGCTGGTGGAGAATTACCGGCCCGGCGTGCTGGATCGCCTGGGGATCGGCTGGGCGATGCTGCACCAGCGCAACCCTCGCCTGATCCTGGCGTCGATCTCCGGCTTCGGCCAGACCGGCCCGTACAGTGCGCGCGGCGGCTTTGACCTGGTGACCCAGGCGATGTCGGGGCTGATGAGCACGAACGGTCCCGCCGACGGGCCGCCGCACCGGCTACCGATCGCGATCTCCGACGTCACCGCCGGCATGTTCCTCGCGTTCGGCGTTCTGGCGGCGGTCGAAGCCCGCCACCGCACCGGGGAAGGGCAGCATGTCGAAACCTCGCTGCTGGAGGCTGCAACCTCACTCGCTGTGTACGAATCCGCCCATTATTTCGCCACCGGCACACGGCCGGAGCGGATCGGCCAGGCGCATCGCGGCAGCTCCCCATATCAATGCTTCCAGACGGCGGACGGCTACATCACCGTCGGTGCCTCCCAGCAGCATTTCTTCAAGCAGCTTTGCGAATTGGTCGGCGCACCGGAACTGGTGTCCGACCCGCGTTTCGCCAGCGTCGCCGAACGAGTGCGGCACAACGACGCGCTGGTCGCGCTGCTGGCGGAAAAATTGCGCGTCCAAACGTCCGCGCACTGGCTGGCGGCGCTGGAGAAGATCGGCATCCCCGCCGGTCCGGTGCTGCATTACGATGAGGTGTTCACCGACCCGCAAATCCTGGCGCGCGACATGGTGGTGGAAACCGACCACCCGGTCACCGGCAAGTTCCGCACGATGGGCGTGCCGGTGAAGCTGTCCGCCACGCCCGGTTCAGTCCGCCGAGCGGCGCCGCGGCTGGGGGAACACACGGCAGAGGTGCTGGCGGAGAGGAAGGCCGGCGGTTAATACCAACCCGCTTCCATCGTCGTGGCGGGCGAAGGCCCGCCATCCACGCCTTAACACGTCCGATCAAAGACGCTGACGCCAGCCTTCGTCCGCATGCCGGGCGATTTCGGCGAGGCCGGTCTGTCAAATAATGGCGTCCCGGTCAGCTCTGGCCGGGGTGGGTGAACTGCTCCGTCACCTCCGCGACGATGAAGCCGAACTTGCTGACCGCGGTGCGGATGATCACCGATCCGTCGTCCATCCAGTACATCCATTGCTTCATCGTAAGATTCATCAGCGGATTCCCGCGGGAGCGGGCCCACACCCAGCTCCAATGAAACATCCGGCCGGTGCTTTCGCCCCGAGCGGTGCCGTCCATATCGTTGGCCGTGGCGGTGAATGTGGTGGGACCGGTGCGCCACAACAACCAGTCGCGGCGATTCGTCGTGCCGTCCTGGAACCTCAACATTTGCGTCATGTGCAACTGCCCCGCCGCGTCCGGTTCCGCGATGCTGTCGGTGACGATTTGTTCTGCCGGTGCGCCAGAACGGTCTTCAATCACGCCCCGGGACCGTGTGTGGCCAGTGAAAAAGGCGATGGGGTCGAATCCCACGCCTGTCGAGGCTGCTGCCGGGGTGGGTTCGGCGGCGCAGGCGCTGGCGAGGCCGGCGAGAAGGCCCACGGCAAGCAGGGAAGGGCGCACGCGGTTATCCTTTTGTAAAATGGTGGTTCTGAAAGGGATACGCCACTCGCCGGCGGATGGTTCACTGGCGGCATGAAACGCTGTCGTGACGGCGGCCTTCCGGCGGCGTTGCAAACGCTCGGAGGAACGGACGTAGGCGCGCGCGGCGCGTAGTCATTATCAATGCCGATACTTCATTTATGGTCCATATTCAAATATTATAGACGAATCGTATCATCTGGCATCCTTGTCGTGCGAGAAAAGCGAGGTCCATATATTTAATTACCCAAAAATCAGAATTCGATCTCTGTGATGAACGAATTCTGTGGATATTCAAACGGCCGGCATTGATCGATCGGTAACATGCCCACTATTTGTATGCATACGCTATCGTCATCAACGCGAATACAGGCGGTTTCAGGTCCACAACAGCACCCCGCGCCTCGCTTTATTCCAAAATACTGTTGAAGACCCCAAGCCGCGTCAGGAGATTTCATGCGAACCGCTCTCGTTACAGGTGTTACCGGCCAGGACGGCGCGTATCTCTCGCAATTCCTGCTCTCCAAGGGCTATCGCGTCATCGGCATGATGCGCCGCTCCGCCAGCTCCGATGTCATCGGCGAACGGCTCCGCTGGCTCGGTATTCTAAACGATGTCGAACTGGTGGACGGCAACCTGACCGATCTGTCCAGCCTGATCCGCATCATGCAGACCTATAAGCCGGACGAGATCTACAACCTCGCCGCCCAAAGTTTCGTGGCGGCGTCCTGGCAGCAGCCCTTACTGACAGGCAACGTCACCGGCCTCGGCGCGTCCTGCGTGCTGGAAGCAATGCGCATGGTCCAACCCGGCGCCCGGTTTTACCAGGCCTCCAGCTCCGAGATGTACGGCCTGATTCAAGCGCCGATGCAAAGCGAGACAACCCCGTTCTATCCGCGCAGCCCCTATGCCGCCGCCAAGCTGTATGCCCATTGGATGACGGTAAACTACCGGGAAAGCTTCGGCATGCACGCCAGCAGCGGTATCCTGTTCAACCACGAAAGCCCGTTGCGCGGCATCGAATTCGTCACCCGCAAGGTGACCGACGGCGTCGCCAGGATCAAACTCGGTCTGGCGAAAACACTGCCGCTGGGCAATATGCGGGCGACGCGGGACTGGGGTCATGCCCGCGATTATGTGCAGGCGATGTGGCTGATGCTGCAACAGGATGTGCCGTCCGACTACGTGATCGCGACCGGACGCACCACGTCGATCCAGCAATTGTGCAATATCGCGTTCGGCTATGTCGGGCTGAACCCCGAGGATCATATCCAGTGCCGCAACGATCTGATCCGTCCGGCGGAGGTCGATGTGCTGCTGGGCGACGCCAGCAAGGCCAGGCGGGTGCTGGGATGGACCGCCGAAACCTCGCTGGAGGATATGATCGCCGAAATGATCGAGGCCGATCTGTCGCGGCATCGCGTGCGCCTGGCCGCCTGACCCGTGTACCAACGGATCTTGGTTACCGGGGCAGGCGGGTTTGTCGGCACCCATCTGCTGCCGGTGCTGGCCGCCGCCTTTCCCCGCTC
>DAIEHR010000388.1 GCA_027353465.1 Acetobacteraceae bacterium
GGACCGGATACTGGTGACGCCGCGCGACGCGTCCTATTATGCGTTCGGGGCGGTCAACCGGCCGGGCGAACAGCCGTTCGACGCCGACTCGCTGAATCTGTCCAACGTGCTGGCCCGGCTGGCGGGGCTGTCCGACGACCGCGCGGATCCGGCCGCGGTGTTCGTTTACCGGCAGGGGGCGCGGCGCCGACGATCTACCGGCTGAACCTGCGCGACCCCGGCGGGTTCTTCGTCGCCCAAGGCTTCCCGGTTCTGCCCAACGACACGATCTATGTCAGCAACTCCCCGGTTGCCGAGGCCGGCAAGGTCTTTCAACTGTTGATTGGCGTCACCTATGTCGGGGCGATGCCGCGCAGCGTGGGGGCGCCGTATTGACCCCCAAATCTGAACCGGGCGCGGACAGCCTGCTATACGCCGCGGAACTGGCGTTGCAGGCCGGCGATCTTGGCCAGGCAACGGACCTCGCGCGCCGGGCGGTGGCGGCCGAACCGGGAAATGGGCGGGCGGCGCGGGTGCTGAGTGGGTTCCTGGACGCCGGTGGTTCCCGGGGCGAGGCAATCCAGTGGGCGGAGGCGGCGATCCGGCTGCTGCCAGGGGATGCCGAATTTCGGCTGCACATCGGCAGCCTGTTGGCCGCCAGCCGGCGTTGGCGGGAGGCATCGGAGCATCTGGCGGCCCATGTGGCGCTGCCCGGCGCCAGGGCGCAAGGGTGGCGCCTGCTGTCGTCCGTCCTGCACCAGTCCGGCGACACCGAACGCGCCGCCGAAGCCGCTCGGCGGGCTGCTTCGGCCGACCCGGTGGCGATCGAATACCGGTTGCATTTGGCGGCGATGCTGTCCGAACGGGCTTTGTTCGGCGAGGCGGTGCAGGTGCTGGCGGATGCGCCGGACGACGCCCGGGTCTGGCGGGCGCGCGCCTGTGCGCTGGCTGCGTCCGGCCATCCCGAGGAAGCACTGGAGGCCGCGCGCCGAGCTGTGCATCTGGCGCCGGACGATCCCGGCTGTCAGGCGGACCTGGATCATATCGCGGGCCTGGGCGGCGTGAAGCTGACGATCGAGCAGGGCGAGTGGACGATCCAGCCGCGCCGCCGGCTGACACAGGAATCGGTGCGGCGGACGGGCAGTCCGGTCGCGACACGCTGGCGCGTTGCCTATGCCATCATGCTGCGCGACATCAGGACGCGCTTCGGCCACACCAGGCTGGGCTACCTGTGGGCGATCCTGGAGCCGATTTCCCATCTGATGACGCTGGGGACGGTGTTTTTCCTGCTGAACACCGCACCGCCGCCGGTGGGCGATAATCTGTTCCTGTTCTACATCACCGGATTGCTGCCGTTCCTGATGTTCGCCCATGTCTCGCAAGAACTGATGGGGACCTCGGGGTCCAGCACCATGCTGTTCATGCTGCCGGTGGTGCGGCGAACCGACGCGATGGCCGCGCAGGCGCTGCGCCAACTGGGCACTGAACTGTGTGTGGGGCTGCTGATTTTCGGCGCCGCCGGACTGGGCGGATTGCAGGCGATGCCGGCGGATTTGCTGACCTGCATGACCGCGCTGCTGGCGTTGTGGCTGCTGGCGGTCGGGGTCGGTTCGATCAACATGGTCGTGGTCGGGCTGTTCCCGTCCTATGCCACGTTCTACGAGGCGGTCATCCGGCTGCTGTATTTCGGTTCGGGAATTTATTACTCGCCGATCGCGATGCCGGATTGGGTGCGGGCCTATCTGGAGTGGAATCCGGTGTTGCAGGCCATCGAGTATTTCCGCAGCGGCTTCTTTGCCCAGTATCAGCCGCACTGGGTGAATGTGAACTATCTGGCGCTGTGGGTTCTGTCGTCGGTCGGGATCGGTCTGGCGATGGAACGCGCCTTGCGTGGCCGGATGGAGGTGCCGACGTGATCGTGCTGGATCGCATCCACAAGGGCTACCGCACCGCGCTGGGCCGCCGCATCGTGCTGAACGATGTCTGCGTGCGACTGCCGGAGGGGCGAGGGCTGGGCGTGCTGGGGGCCAACGGGTCAGGCAAATCGACCCTGATCCGGCTGCTGGCGGGCACCGAACGGCCTGATTCCGGGCGGATCTCACGCGGCGGCCGGAACGTCAGCTTTCCGCTGGGGTTCGGCGGCACGCTGCATCCGGCGTTAAGCGGGCGGGAGAATGTGACGTTCCTGGCCCGGCTGCATGGCGTGCCCCCGCGCCAAGCGGTGGATTTCGTCGCCGATTTCGCCGAACTGGGACCGTATTACACTTTGCCGGTGGGCACCTACTCGTCCGGCATGCGGGCCAGGCTGGCGTTCGGCGCCTGCCTGGCGATCCAGTTCGATGTGTATCTGATCGATGAAATCACCGCCGTCGGCGATGCCCGCTTCCGCGTGCGTTGCCTGGATGCGTTCCGCCAGCGGATGGAACGGGCGGATGTGATCATGGCCTCGCACGATTATGAAACGATGCGGGCCTATTGCGACACCGGCGCGGTTCTGGCGGGCGGGCGGCTGATGCTGTTCGATTCGCTGGAAGACGCCATTCGCCAGCACGAACGGATTGTCCGCAACAGCCACGCCGGCATCATGGAGATGACATGAGCACCACGGTCGTCGTTTCACCCGGGCTTATGCCGCTGGGCCCGCGGGCAAGGCGGTCGCGGCTGTGGTTGTCGCTGCTGGCGGCCGTCGTGCTGCCGGCGGCGGCGATGGGGACTTATCTGTATGGCTACGCGGACGATCAATACGTCACCGAATTCCGCTTCAGTGTCCGTCATCAGGCCCCGCTGCGGATGGAACCGTCGGCGTCGTCCGCGCTGGGCGGGCTATCAAGCGGACCCGGAACGGCGATGGCGGTGATCAATGACTCGCAGATCGTGATCCAATACTTGAAAAGCCGCCAGATCATCGACGACATCGCCGCCACGGGCATTGACCTGGATGCGATTTACGGGACCGGCGGCAAGGATATCGTGGCGCATCTGCGGCAAGGCGCGCCGGCCGAGGAACGGCTGCGCTACTGGCGCCGCATGGTCGATCCGTTTTTCGACATGACCACCGGGATCGTTTCGGTGGACGTGCGCGCGTTCCGCCCGGAGGACGCCCAGCTTGTCGCGGCGCGCACGCTGGCGCTGGCGGAAAAGCTGGTTAACGACATCTCTGACCGGTCGCACCGCGATGTGCTGGCGTATGCCCGCAAGGAAGCGGCGGATAGCGGGGCGGCGCTGAAGGCGGCGCAGGCGGCATTGTCAGCTTACCGCAACGAACACGCGGTGCTGTTCCCCGAGATGCAGGCGACCGAAAGCAGCACGGTGGGCGGCCTGGTAGAGCAAAGCCTGATCGAGGCCAGGACGGCGTTCAGCACACAACTGGCGCAGGGGGTTGCCCGTGATTCGATGCAGATGCGTATCCTGGCCAACCGCATCGCGGCGATCGAGGCGGCGCTGAACGGTGTGAACGGGCGGATGGCGCAGTCCGATGGGGCTGCCTCACTGGCGTCGGTGATGTCGGAATACAGTATCTTGAAGGTCAGCGAGGAAATCGCCGCGCGGGTTTATGAGCGGGCGCTGATGTCGTTGCAGGATGCGCGTAATGCCGCCAGCGAACAGGGGGTGTATCTGACGGCGTTCGTGCGGCCGGCCTTGCCGCAGGATTCGATGTATCCGGTGCGCTGGCGGGTGATGCTGGAAACCGCTCTGGTCGGCTTTGTGGCGTGGTGCCTGCTGCAACTGATCTACCACGGCATCCGCGACCATTTGGACTGACGGCCGGATGAGAAATTCCCGAACCGGGCGCCAGCCTGTCATCTTCTTGGCGGGCGCTGAATTGGCTGGAAACGGATTTTCTCTGTCGTCATGGCCGTGCCTGTCGCGGCCATCCGCGCTTCGACGGTTCGTGCGAAGATGGCCGCGACAGGCACGGCCATGACGGATGGGCAACATCATGCTCCGCCAACACTTTATCGAAGTGGGTATAAGGGGCCTGAATACTGCAATTTACAAATCGCAACCGTTATTGGCCTGCGCCGCCACCGCGATTGGAGCCCGGCGGCTTCGGTCGAACGACCCGCTTTTTCCGTCTCAGACCCCAAGGGACAGCCATCCATGCTTCCAGGACCGTATTCCAGGATTTACTACTACCATCTGAAGAAATGTGGTGGGTCCAGTCTGAACCGCTGGCTGGATACACTGACCTTCGACGACCGGACGTTCGATCCGACGTGGCAGGCGTCCTGGCTGCTGGGTGACTGGCAGACCGAAACGAACGTCCTCCCATCCGCTGCCGACACAGCAACGAAGCACACCCTGTTCCATTGGGCCGACGTTGTTCACTCGCACGAGGTGCTGCGTCCGTTCGTCCCCGCTGGCACGCTGTCGTTCACGATCCTGCGCGATCCGGTGGACAGGCTTGCCTCCCAGGTCACCGACTGGCGGCGGCTGGTGCCGGCGGACACTGTTGCGGAGCCCGATTCAATACGCGGTGTTATCGACGATACAACGCGGTTGCCGATGCGTGCGCTGCTGGAACGATATGGCCACCGCGAAGGCCGGACGCACCTGGACAACTTCATCACACGCTCGCTGGCCGCCGGGCGGGTCGGACGCAAGGTTTTGCGGACGGAGAACGCCGAAACCCTGCTGGAAACGGCCCTGGACGCGCTGGAACACGACTACGATCTGGTCGGGTTGCTAGAGGCATTCGATGTCAGCCGCAATGCGCTGTGCGCGATCGCCGGATTGCCGCCGGCCCGACCGATCGCCACGCTGAACGTGTCCCGTTCGGATCGGGACCAAGACGGCGATATCGGGGACGCGCGCGACATCCTGCAGGATCTGACCCGGGTGGACCGCATCGTCTATCAGCGCGCGCGGGCACTGTTCGAGGATCGCCACAGAGCGCTGGGGGAGGCTTATGGCGCGGAGGATTTCGAACGGGAGCATGCCGCACGCTTGCTGGGTCATCTGAAGGGCCGGCATCGGGATGGTGCAACCCGCTATTCGGTTCGATCGCCGCTGGTTGGTGCGGGTTTTCACGGACGCGACCGTGCCGGGGAACCGGTGTGCGCGGTCTGGACCGGGCCGGAAACCGGCGCGACATTGTATATCCCAACGCCGCCGGATATGCAGGTGTCGCTGCTTGTGTGGATACGGGGTTATGCGGTCGAACGGCAGCGGGAGCAATTGCGGGTTAGGGTCGACGGCCGTCCGGCGGTGCATCACCTGGTACCTTGCGGCGGTTACGCTGACCTTTTGTCGGTCGATTTCTGTTCGGTGAGGGACTTCGTCCGGCTGGAGATCGAACTCGACGAAACAGTCGATGCGATTGACGCGGGTTGTGAAGGCCTTGACGATCGCAAGCGAGGCCTGTCGTTCGACAGCTACGGGTGGCGTCCGCTGCGCCCAACAGGCGGCGCGCGTGGATTTGGCTGATTTTCAGTCCGATTCAGGAAGAATCTCGGTCTTCAAGGGCAGGATTTCGCCCATCCAGGTGGCGTTCAGCGTGTGGTCCTCGCGCGGCCGGCCGGACTCCGGGTGCAGCAGGACGGTCAGCCCCTGGCGGTTCATCATCACGAATGGGACCAAGCCGGGAAACTGATCTGGCATGAACTGAATCTGATACATCGCCGATGGATGCGGGCCGACCGGGACATCGTGCCAGCGGCCCATGCGGACGGTGAATCGTTCCTCCACCCACGCACGCAACTGGGCGGCGCGGTCGCGCGTTTCAGGAGTGTAATAGACGTGCATGTGAAAATCGACAATCCGGGCGGGATCGACTGGCATTACACGTCCTTTTGCAACAGATGTTTGACGTCGCGCTTGGTCACCTTGCCATAGCCGGATTTCGGCAATTCCGACCAGAAAACGAACTCTTGCGGCCATTTGTATTTCGCCAGCCGTCCGTCCAGATGGGACAGCATCTCATCAGCCGTGGCGCTCGCACCGGGTTCCAGCACCAGCACCGCCGTCCCGCTCTCGCCCCATTTTTCGTGCGGCATGCCTACCACACAGGCCTCGGCAACCGCCGGATGCAGTAACAGCGCTTCCTCGATCTCTCGCGGGTACACGTTAGACCCGCCGGAGATGTACATGTCAGATGCCCGGCCGGTGATATAGACGAACCCACGGGCGTCCATGTGACCCAAATCGCCGGTGTGGAACCAGCCATGGGCGGTGGCCTTCGCGGTGGCTTCCGGGTTGTCGTGGTAGCCGGCGAAAACCCCCGGGCCGCGCACGCAGATTTCGCCCGACACGCCGGCTTCCAGCGCGTGGCCGCTGTCGTCCAGGATCGCCACGTCCATGCCGGTGCGGGGGAAGCCGCAGCTTCCAACCGGCATTTCGCTGTCGTTTTCACTGTGCAGGGCAGGGGGCAGCACGGTGATGTTGCCGGTGACTTCGCCCATGCCGAAATATTGCACCAGGACCTTGCCCAGCTTGCGCAGGGCGTGGGCCTGGTCGGCGCGATACATCGGCGCCCCGGCATAGATCACATAGCGCAATGAGGAATGGTCGTAACGATCGACCGATTCATGCCGCGTCAGCATCGTCAGAATCGTCGGCACGGTAAACATGTTGGTGACACGATGCCGCTCGACCAGACGCCAGGCTTCCTCGCAGTCCAACCGTTCGCCGGACAGTAGAATGGTCGCGGCGCCACGGGCGACCTGCGGCAGGGCATGGATGCCGGCGCCATGCGACAGCGGGGCGACGCACAAGGAAGCATCCTGTTCGGTTGTTGCCGGCATCAGGTCGCACAGATGGTTGCAGACGACGTAATCCAGTTGCCCGTGCGTCAGCACGCCCGCCTTCGGCCGTCCCGTGGTGCCGGATGTATAGAAGAACCACGCCGGATGATCCCGGTCCACATCGGCCGGCTGGGTCAGCTTCGAGGCGAAACCGGCATAAGCCTCCCAATCGTCCCCACCTTCGCCGCCGATGGAAATCTCCAGCCGGCAGGCCGGATTTTCCGCGCGCGCGACCGCCGCGTGATCGGGAAACGCGGTATCGAAAATATGCACCGACGCACCGGACGATTGCGCCAGGTATGCAACCTCCGGCGGGGTCAGCCGAAAGTTGGTCGGCACCCAGGTGGCGCCGATCATCCAAGAGGCGAACATCGTCTCCATCACCGCATTCGAGTTGCGGGCATGCAGCAACACCCGATCGCCATGCCGCACGCCGCGGTCGGCCAGCGCGGCGGCGGCGGCCTGGACCCGGTCGCGAAACGACTCCCAGGTCCAGGTGGTGTCGCGCCAGACGATGGCCGGCCGGTCGGGAAACCGCCGAGCGGATTGGAGCAGGAAGGAGGCCAGGTTGGCGGTCGGGATCAGCGGAGTGGCTCCAGGATCGAGACGTAGTTGGCGACAGCCGCGCCGCCCATGTTGAACACCGCGCCCAGATCGGCTTTGGGCAACTGCATGCCGGCGGGTGCCTGGCCGGTGAGCTGCATCGCGGTAATGGCATGCATCGACACGCCGGTGGCGCCGATCGGGTGGCCCTTGGCCTTCAGCCCGCCGGAGGCGTTGATCGGCAGGCGGCCGTCTTTCTGGGTCCAGCCTTCCAGGATCGCGCGCTTGCCCTGGCCGGGGGCGGTCAGGCCCATGGCTTCGTATTCCAGCAATTCGGCGATGGTGAAACAGTCATGCGATTCGACGAACGACAGGTCCGACAGCTTGGTGTCGGATGACCGCAGCGCATCAGACCAGGCCCTGGCCGCACCCTCGAACTGGGTGATGTCGCGCTTGCTGATTGGCAGGAAATCGTTGACCTGCACAGCGGCCCGGAACCGCACGGCCTTGCCCATTGCCCGAGCGGTGTCCTCATCGGCCAGCACCAGCGCGGCGGCGCCGTCGGACACCAACGAGCAGTCGGTGCGCTTCAGCGGCGGGGCGACGTATGGGTTCCGTTCGCTGACGTTGCGGCAGAAATCGAACCCCAAATCCTTGCGCATCTGCGCATAGGGGTTGTCCACGCCGTTCTTGTGGTTCTTTGCCGCGATCGCCGCCAGCGCGTCGGACTGGTCGCCGTAGCGCTGGAAATAGGTATCGGCGATGCGGCCGAACACGCCGGCGAACCCGGCGGGGATATCGGCTTCTTCCTTCTGGTAGCTGGCTTTCAGCAGGATGTCACCGACCTCCTTCCCCGACGTGGCGGTCATTTTCTCCACGCCGATCACCAGCGCGAAGCGGCCGCGGCCGGACAGCAGGAAGTCGCGCGCGCCATGCACGGCGGCGGAGCCGGAGGCGCAGGCGTTCTCATAGCGGGTGATTGGCTTAAAGCGCAGTTCCGGGACGTGCTGCAGCACCAGCGAGGCCGGGAAGTCCTGGGCCGAGAATCCGTTGTTGAACAGGCTGACAAAGGTCCCCTCGATGTCATGCGGCGCGATGCCGGCGTCAGCGATAGCGGCGCCGGCCACGCGGCCGATCAGCGACTCGATATCGGGGTCTTCAAGCTTGCCAAAGGGCGTATGCGCCCAGCCGACGATGCA
>DAIEHR010000053.1 GCA_027353465.1 Acetobacteraceae bacterium
CTTCACCACGCACAAAAACGACTCGTTAGACCCCTGGTGCTTCGTCGGGCTGAACGAGATCGGCGGCGAGCCAAAAATGTCATGGTAATCCTTGATCGCCTCCATACCAGCGACAAAGCTGTCCGGGGTCAGCGCCTTCCCGGCGTTCTTTAGCGCCAGCGCCGTCACATTCGCCCCGGTGTAACCGATCTGCGCGGCGAAATTCGGCTCCTTGCCGAAGTCCTTGCGATACTCCGCCACGAATGCCTTCACCTTCGGGTCCGTACTGGTTTCTGTAACGAACAGCATCGGGGTCATCGAGTAGAATCCCTCGGTCGTCCCACCCGGCACGGTCGCCACCACATCGTCGTAGCTCGCCGCCTGCCCCATGATATCGACGTTCCAGCCGATCTTGCGAATAGCGGAGATGATCTGCACCGAATCCCGCACGATCCCGCCGACCACGATCAGATCGCAGTCCACGTCCTTCATCCGGGCCGCCGACGCGCTGAAATCAGTATCAGTCGGTTTATGCAACGTTGCGCCGGCCACCGTCATGTGCTCGGCAGTTAGCTGATCTTTCACCCCATCGGTGACGTCGCGGCCGAAATCGGTATCCTGCGCCATCGTACAGATCTTCTTCTTGCCACGCTTCTCCACGAAATACTTCAGACCGGCACGTACCTGGTCATAATAGCTGGATCCAAGCCCGAACTTCAGGTGATTCAGCGGCTCATACATCGACCGCGCGGAGGTCAGCGGAAACACGTTGGCCACGCCCTTGGCGAGCTGATCCGGCATCACAGCGTTGTTCATCGGGGTGCCACCATTGGCCACCAGAATAAAGGCACCGTCGCGGTTGATCAGTTTGTTCGCGGCCTGAACCGACCGTGGAATTTGATACTGATTGTCCTCGACGATGTACTTGATCTTTCGGCCGTTGATGCCGCCCTCAGCGTTGACATCGTCGAACACCATACGCCACGCGTTTGCGTTGTTTACCCCCCACATCGCCGTCACGCCCGACAGATCGGTGTACGTCCCGATCACGATTTCCGTGTCGGTGACACCGCGTTCCGCGGCCACCGCCGGAACCGCCAGGATAAGCGCGGCAGCGGCAAGCATAGACTTCATCATCACGTTTCCCTTAGTTTTGTTGCATGCGCAACGTTATGCATAGGCATTTTCCAGCAACGCGCGGTAGCGTTCATCCACCTGCCCGGCGTTGGCGGATACCTCATCCACCCGTTGAATTCGGATACCCAGGCAACGCGCCCAATCCATCGCGGGCGCCCCGATTGGCGCACCGCCGACATACGCTAAGCGCAACCGCCGCAGTCCGAATTCGCGCCGCACCGCGCCTAGCACCAACAGATTGGCCAACTGCCCCTTTGAACCGCCCAGACGACCGGCATCCAGCGCCCAGCGGTAGGCCCAGCGCTGCGTAGCCGTTGCCGCCTTTGCTTTCGCCGTGGCAAGCCCATGCAAATGGGCCCACACCGCGGCATCGGCGCCCAAAACCGTCGGCTGCAACTCCTGCAAATTTTCGATTACGGTATCCGGACCCTCGGGATAGTTGCTGATGCACCCCGTCTCCAGGCCCAGGTACAGCCCCCAAACCCTTTCCGTGATATCCGACAGACGCAATACCGCAAGACGTTCGTCATGCGATTGTATAGGCAGTCGAATTCGCGCGGAGACGACCATATGCATCAGGTCGCCGTGGGTCAGGGTCCGCCCCAGACCAAAGCCCTCGCTCCGCGGGAACTGAATCACCGCCGGCTGGTCGGCCTCCAACGAGCGGATCGCCTCCGCCCAACCGGCCGACTGGCCCGTCTTTACAAAGTCCGCCAGACTGACGCACCCCGCATCGGCAAAATCGCGCAGCCCCTTCATGTCGAACACGACGACCCGCGACAACCCCGGGCACCGGTCACGAACATTCAAGACTTTGTCGAGCTGCTCTTCGTTTTCCACGAACGCCAAGCGCGCCCCGCTGGACGACAGCAGATGGCAAACCCGATCCGGGTCCTCATCGGGGTCGATCGCCACGCTCGCCGCGCCACACCCCAGGACGGCCAGATCGGCGTAGACCGCCTCCGGCCGCGTCTCCGACAGAATCGCAGCGACATCGCCACGCCCAACGCCGGCCGACAGCAACGCACAGCCAATCTCGCTGACCTTGGCATTTAAGCCCGACCAACTGACAGCTTTCCAGATCCCTCGATCCTTGGTGCGCATAATGGTTTCGCTGCCGTTCGCGGCCGCGCGCTGGCCGATAATGGCGGGGATAGACTGGTTCATCGTCAGTTCCACAACCGCTTCTTCTTCCAACGCCGCGTGCCCCGGGCACCGGCCTCCTTTTGACCCAGATAGAATTCCTTGATGTCGGCACGCTCCATCAGCGTCTTGCACGCGTCCGCGGCCACGATGCGTCCGACCTCCAGGACATAGCCGAACGCCGCCGTCTGCAACGCAATATGCGCGTTCTGTTCCACCAGCAGGATCGCCACATTCTGTTCTTGGTTGATGCGGCGGATAATGCCGAAAATCTGCTGCACCAACAGCGGCGACAAACCCAACGAAGGCTCATCCAGCAACAGCAGTTTCGGCCGCCCCATCAACGCTCGGCTGATCGCCAGCATCTGCTGCTCACCGCCCGACAACAGCCCGGCGCGTTGCGCCTCCCGTTCCCTCAGCCGAGGAAAATAGTCGAAGCACCGCTCGATATCGCTGGCCACGCCCGCCGCATCACGGCGTGTATAGGCGCCCATGTTCAGATTTTCGCGCACCGTCAGGAACGGGAAAATCTCGCGGCCCTCCGGCACATGACAAATGCCTTGTCGCATCACCTGATCCGGCGGCATCCGGGCGATGTCGCGCCCCTCGAACATCACTTGTCCCCGCTCGGGATCCAAAACCCCCGAAATCGTCCGCAGCACACTGGTTTTCCCAGCACCGTTCGCGCCCAGAACCGTAACGATCTGGCCCTGGTCCACATCCAGCGACACGCCGCGAATGGCCTGGATTGGGCCATAGAATGTCTCGATCGAATTAACCCGGAGCAGCGGTTCACTCATACCGCAACCTCCCCACCCAGATAGGCCTTGACCACTTCGGGATGCGACTGCACTTCTCTGGGGGAGCCCATCGCCAGGACCTTGCCGTAGTTCAGCGCCATGACCCGGTCCGAAACCTGATTCACCAACGCCATGTCATGCTCCACCATGATGACGGTGATCCCCAGATCTTTCTTGATATCCTCGATCCAGAACCCCATGCCCTCGGTTTCCTCGACGTTCAGGCCAGAGGACGGTTCATCCAGCAAAAGCAGCTTGGGTTCGATGCACAACGCCCGCCCCAGTTCCACCACTTTACGAACCCCATAGGGCAGGTTGGCGATCAACGAATCACGATATCGTTGCAGGCCCAGAAACGCGATCACATCCTCCACCTTCTCCCGATGGTGCAACTCTGCCTTCCGTACCGACGGCAGGAACTCCAGTTCCGCCAGGAATCCAACCCGCGAATGACAGTGGCGCCCAATCAGCAAATTCTGCAGCAGCGTCGCGTTCGGAAACAGCTCGATATTCTGGAAAGTCCTGGCAATCCCCAGACTGGCGATCTGATAAGCCGGGGTCCGGGTGAAATCCGTGCCGTCAATCGTCAGCTTGCCGGATGTCGAGCTGTAAATGCGACTGATCAGGTTGAAGATCGTCGTCTTTCCTGCCCCGTTCGGACCGATGATCGAAAAGACCTCTCCCTGGTTCACA
>DAIEHR010000180.1 GCA_027353465.1 Acetobacteraceae bacterium
GATCGCGGTTTCGATCCGCTGGTAACAGCCGCACCTGCAGATGTTGCCGGACATCGATTCCCTGATCTCGTCGTGCGACGGATGCGGGTTCTGCTGCAAGAGTGCCGAGGCCTGCATGATCTGCCCGGCCTGACAGAAGCCACATTGCGGCACATTGGCCTCCCGCCAGGCTTTCTGCACCGGATGATCACCGTGCGGATGAAGCCCCTCGATCGTGGTGACCTTCTGGCCGGCCACATCCGACATGGCGGTGATGCAGGCCCGCGCGGCCTGGCCTTCCACATGAACCGTGCAGGCCCCGCACAGCGCCTTGCCACAGCCGAATTTCGTGCCGGTCAGACCAGCCTCGTCACGCAGATACCACAGCAGCGGCAGCGACGGATCGCCGTCCCAGCTCCGCTCTTGGCCATTGACTGTCAATTTGATCATGTTCCCTGCGCTCCTCGTTCGACTGTTATTGAGATAATTCTCAGCCCGCGCCCATTGTATTGGCTTTGGATAGTACCAAAAGCATAACCGGGATATTCTTGCTCAACAATAAGGGTTTCATATCGGCCACCCGCCTCGAAACTCTCTGGCCGCGCGCCCGCGCGGCAGGCGGGAACTCCGTCCATGGGGATGTCCAGACATTTGTCATCAACATCAGCGCCAATCATTTCACCGGATAACGCATAATTCCTATGCTGCGATGCAGCATTACCAAAGAGCCAGAAATGTCCCATCTACAGGCCAACGCGCATTTCGGCGCCGACACTACCAGGACAAGTTCGATGAAAAACCTAATTATTGCCGCTTTCGCAGTGATGAGCCTTGGAATGGGAAGCGCATTTGCTGCTGGCGTCCCGGGCTCGACCGACACCCAATACGGTACCCAGGCGTTCCCGAACCAGCCCTACCACTCGGGTACGGTGTTTTCGGAAATCTACCAGGGAATTTTTGGCCATCACGGCTATAACAACCCGGCTGTCGCCAGCAACGTGACCACCAGCACCACGGCCAACACCGTCCGCTAACTGGCAGCCCCGAATTGCGGAAAAAGGCCGGTCATACCCGGCCTTTTTCTTTATCCGACGCTACAGGCGGCAGCAGCGGCGGGCCGTCCCAGGCATAAGGTGGATCAGCCCGCGGTCAAACAATGTCGTCGGGTGGCCCAACCGTGTTCCCGGATAAGGCCACCATCGACCGCGACATTCCACAATCGCCGACCCAGCCAAACGCTCAACGGCCGGATTCCATGACACAGCGGAATTGGGTTATAGAAACTCCCTGATACAGGGAGACAACGAGAATGATCGTCATTCACCACCTCAATGATTCCAGGTCCCAGCGCATCCTTTGGCTGATGGAGGAACTCGCGGTTCCTTATGAGATCAAATTCTACCAGCGGGACCCCGTAACCCGCCTTGCTCCGCCCGAACTCAAAGCCATTCACCCACTGGGGAAATCACCCGTCATTACCGACGACGGTCGCGTGATCATCGAGTCGGGCGCGATTATCGACTACATCGTGCGCCACCACGGCAACGGCCGTCTGCAACCACCAGTGCAATCGGCGGCTTACGACGACTACGTCCAATGGCTGCACTTTGCGGAAGGTTCGGCGATGCTGCCGCTGCTGCTGAAGCTGTATGTCTCCAGACTGGGCGATGCCGGCGCGCCGCTGCACCCCAGGATAGAAAGCGAAATCGCCAACCACCTTGGCTACATCGACACCTGCCTGGCCGGGAAACCCTATCTGCTCGGTGAGGCCCTGACAGCCGCTGACATTCAAATGAGCTTCGTTGGCGAAGCGGCCTCCACCCGCACCGACCGATCCGCCTATCCAAACATGGATGCCTGGGTCCGCCGGTTCCAATCCCGTCCGGCCTATAAGGCTGCGCTGGTCCGCGGGGGGCCATACAGCTTCGCCTGAATCAAAGCCTCGTGATGGAGGGTGTGCGCGGCTTACCGCCGCACCGCCATGACGATCCGGTTGGTGTTCGTCCCGCGGCTGTTATTGCCGACGCCCCAGCAATTCGCCGTCTTGGTGAAATCCTGCTGATTTACCATCACACCCAATACCTCGAACGGCAGTCCTTCGATGGCCGCGACCACGTGCTGTTCCAGCCGCACCTTCCCGCCGCGGACCTCGCCCACCTCAAACGCCACGAATCCGCCGGGACGCACCACGCGGGCGAATTCCATGAACCCGCGGCGGACAAACGCTTCCCACTCCGTGATGCCGCGATGCTTGTCGATCCGCACATCCGCCGGATCGATTCGCGCAAACCAGCACCGCAGCCAATTATCGCCCTCGTAATCCACCACATCCAGGAACGGTGGCGAGGTCACGATCAGGTCAACCGACCCATCCGCCAATTCCGGCGTTCGTTCCGCCGGCCCGGTCATCAGCACTGCTGGCGGGTGCGGCGGCGGCATTCCATCCGACAGCAACCGGCGGGTTTTCTTCAAGATAATCGCCCGAACGTCGCGCACGGGGGGCACTTGCCCACGACGCTGGTTGATGCGCCGCTGCGATCGCGCCGACACCGCTTGGTTCGGCGGCATGGTATAGACCGAGAAAAATCCGGGCGAGTGTCCCGTCAATCGGTTCAGCGCCACCATCCGGATCCAGTCGTCTACCGAGTCGCCGGCCCGCAAGGTGGTTCGCAAGACTTCGATCTGGCGCAATGTCTCGGGGTGGTAGAACGCCAGCAGGTCGGCGTCCGCCGGATTGTCCCTGGCCGCCGATAGGTCGATCGCCGCCAACCGGTCCCGCACCGCCTCGGCCGAGGGCGGATCGAAGCGGGGACCCGACAACATTGCACTCAAGGGATTGACGTCGTTCGCCGCCGGGGCCCGCCCCATCAGCGCAGCCTGCACCGCGGTGGTGCCGCGCCCGGAAAACGGGTCATAAACCCGGTCCCCCGGTGCGGTCAGCCGCTGGATAAAGAACTCGGGAAGCTGCGACTTGAAGCAGGCCCGATAGCTGATTTCATGGATCGAGTGTCCGCGCCGCTGCCCGGCGGTCCAGAACGCGTTGACGAAGTAGCGCAGCCCCGCGTCTTCGGATTCAACCGTCTGGGCGCCGCCCAGGCTGAAGGTCCGTAACCCGTCGATCACCGCAGGAACGGATTGTTCGCCTTCTCCGCCCCGATCGTGGACCCCGGCCCGTGCCCACACAAAAACGACATGTCGTCTCCCAACGGCAGCAGCTTGGTCTTGATCGCATCGATCAGTGCCGCCGTATCGCCATAGGGAAAGTCGGTGCGCCCGACCGATCCCTGGAACAGCACGTCGCCCACCAGGGCAAACCGAGCATCTGTATTGACGAAGACCAGGGAGCCAGGGGTGTGGCCGGGGCAATGCAAAACCTCGAACCGATGCGGCCCCAGGGTCAGCACCTCGCCTTCCTCCATCCAGCGATCTGGCGTCACGTTGGACGCGACGAACCCATAGCCAGCGGCCTGGGCGGCGATTCCGTTCAACAGGAACTCGTCCCGCCGATCCGGTCCCTCCACCGGCACCGCCGAACCATATTTGGCCGTCAGCGCATCGCGCAGTTCGGCCGCGCCGCCGGCGTGATCCAGATGTCCGTGCGTCAGCACGATCTTGTTGATCACCGCGCCGGTCTGCTCGATCGCCGCCAGGATGCGATCCACGTCGCCGCCCGGATCGACCACCATGCCGGCCCTGGTTTCATCGTCCCACAGGACCGCGCAATTCTGCTGGAACGGGGTGACCGGGACGATTGCCCCTCGCAACTGTCCCATCCTAATGCAGCTTTGGCGATTTCAGGAAGCTGGCCCGGTCGGCCGAGCGCACCGATACCCGCTTGGGGGACCCGTCGCGTTCGATCCGCAGCCGCACTTCGGCCCCTGCGCTGCCGGAAGACCAGACCCGACGCCACAGGCCCGCAAGGTCGGGAATGTCCTCGTCATTCACGGTCAGAATTTTGTCGCCGGCACGCACGCCCGCCTGCTCGGCCGGGCCGTTATCGGCCAATCCGCCGACCACCAGGGTTTCGTCCGATTCGGTGGCGTACATCCCCAGCCACGGCCGAGCGGGCCGGTTGACGCGGCCATAGGTCAGCAGATCGTCCATGATTGGGGCGAGCAGACCGATCGGCACCACCATGTTCATGTCCAGCCGATGGCCCTTGCCGTCACCCTGTTGCAAGATCAACGAACCGATGCCCAACAGCTTGCCGTCCGTCCCGATCAAGCCGCAGCCGCCCCAAAATGGGTGCGCGGGCGCGGTGAACAGCGCGTCGTCCAGCACGTATTCCCAGTAACCAGCGAACTCCTGCCGACCGACGATGCGGGTTTCGATGGTGTGATGCCGTCCGCCGCCCGCCGCCAGAACCGCCTGGTCACCGACCTTCAGCATATCGGAGTCGCCCATATCAAGCACTGGCAGGTCCAGCTTGCCCAGCGCCTGAACCAGCCCGAATCCGCTTTCCTGATCGTACGCCAAAGCGTGGCCCGGGACAGCCTGGCCGTCGCTGGAGGTGATCCAGATTGTTTCAGCCTCGGTGATCAGATAGCCAATCGTGGCGATCAGCCCGGTGTCCTTGATCATTACGCCGCTGCCCGCACGCTCGGTTCCCAGCGTATTCGCGGTGAACGCATCGCCCGGTACATAGGTTTTCAGACTGACGACAGCCTTTAGCGCCCGTTCGAGGTCGAACGAGTAATCACTGGGGTCAGGCTGGAGATTGGACGGGATTTCCCAGTCTTCCTTCTTCACGCCTCGCCGTCTCCCCTGGTTCGGGCGTCCCTTCGGTGTATCGGTCATGTGTTTATTATATCGGACCTTTCGGCGACTGAGACAATGGAGGCGTGGTTAGTCGAAACCGTTTCAACCGCCCGGCCCCTTGCGATTTGCGGCGAGTTCCGCCGGGGTGAGCTGAAAGCCCGCGATCACACCATAAGCAGCACCGGTTTTCTGAGCAGAAACGGGTAGCGCCAGATCAACCGGGGGGCTGGTGATCGTAATCCTGTCCACGTTAGGCGGAAATGCCAGGTGAACCTGGAACACACGCTTATCGCGGATGGTTTCACCTTCCACGACCGCCAGGAAGACCGGCACGTCGGCATCGCGGCCCTTCATCGCCGGCCCGCGCTGTAGCGCGATAGAGACCGTAACTGTCGTCGGCAACACGGATTTCTCATTCACCGTCTCACACTTACCATCCACCCCGACGACTCTAGCCTGGAGCACCATGTCGGTAAGGTCGTGACCTGGGCCTGGCCCGGCATAGCGGGTCAGTTCGGCCAGCGCGGGCACCAGCTTAGCGGTCGGGCATTGCGGCGGGAACTCGTCTCGTCCGGCACCGCACCCGAACAGTGGCAGCAGTAGCAGCGCCGGAAGGCAGTAGCGTGGGCGAAAACGCATCGATAACTCCGCAAGGCCAGCGACACAGCCGGCACGCCATTGTGCCGCCGGCCAGAGGGATGAGCAACAAACGCTTACGGCCCGAGGGATCGGCAATACGTGCCGTCAGCCCCCGGGAAATCGGCCAAACGGCCTATAGCGCGGCGCGGAGGTACTGCGGGGGCACCTCGGGCTTTACACCCAGGGTCTTCGCCGCCCGGATCGGCCACGCCGGATCGGCCAGAATGCCGCGCGCCAGCAGCACCACGTCCGCCCGGCCGTTCCCCAGGATTTCCTCGGCATGGGTCGGTTCGGTGATCAGGCCGACCGCGCCGGTGGCGATGCCCGCCTGGTTGCGGATCGCATCGGCGAACGGCACCTGGTAGCCGGGGTGCAGCGACGGGATTTTCTGTTCGTGCGACACGCCGCCCGATGAACAGTCGATCAGATCGACCAGCCCGGTCGCCGCCAGGTTGCGGGACACCGCGACCGTGTCCTCGATCGTCAGGCCGCCCGGCGTCCAATCAGAGCAGGACAGCCGCACCCACAGCGGCAGGTCCGACGGCCATTCGCCGCGAATTGCCTCGATCACTTCCATCAGGAAGCGGCTGCGCCCGTTGAGGTCGCCGCCATACACGTCATTGCGCTGGTTGGAGACCGGCGACAGGAACGAGTGGCCCAAATAGCCGTGCGCGGCGTGAACTTCCGCGATCTTAAACCCGGCCTCACGCGCCATCCGGGCGGAGGCAGCGAACTGGCCGACGATCTCGGTGATCTCATTGGCTGACAGCGCATGCGGCACCGTGGCACCCGGCAGCGCCGGCAGCGCGCTTGGGGCGACCGGGGTCCAGCCGCCCTGATCGAGCGGAATCGGCTTGCCGCTCTCCCACGGGCGGTGCGACGACGCCTTGCGGCCGGCATGGGCGATCTGGATGGCGGGCACGGCACCGCACATCGTGATGACGTTGGCCAGACGGGCCAGCAGGGCCTGATGTTCCGGCGCATAGGCCCCCAGGCAGCCCGGGGTGATGCGGCCGATTGCGGAGACGTGAGTCGCCTCCGCCATCACGATCCCTGCCCCGCCGGCCGCTTTGGCACCCAGATTCTGCACATGCCAATCGCTGCCCAGGCCGTCGGTGGCGCTGTATTGGCACATGGGGGCAACCACGATGCGATTGCGGGCGGTGACCGAGCGGAAGCTGATAGGCTGGAAGAGAAGCGGTGCTGGCATAAGCGGGGGCATCCTGACTGGCGATATGTTTAGGGTGCATATAGCCTATTGTTTTCGAGATGAAACCGGGGGCCGTGCTTGAATATCCTGTCGATCCAGTCCTGGGTCAGCTTTGGCCATGTCGGCAACGCCAGCGCGGTGTTCCCGCTGCAGCGGCTGGGGGCCGAGGTCTGGGCAATCAACACGGTGCAATTTTCCAACCATACCGGATATGGCGACTGGAAGGGTGCCGTCTATTCCGGCCAGTCCGTGCGCGATCTGGTGGACGGGATCGCTGCTCGGGGCGCTCTGGTTGGGTGCGATGCGGTGCTGACCGGCTACGTCGGCGGGGCGGATATCGGAGACGCGATCCTGCATGCGGTGGGGTCGGTGCGGCGGGCCAATCCAGCGGCGCTGTATTGTTGCGACCCGGTGATCGGGGACACCGATACCGGCGTGTATGTGCGTCCCGGGATCGAGGCGTTCCTGCGGGAACAGGCCCTGGCGACCGCAGACATCGCAACACCCAACCGGTTTGAGATCGAGCGCCTGACCGGATTGTCCTGCGACACGCTGCATGGCGCCAAGCAGGCCGTGCTGCGGCTGCGGTCGATGTTGCATACCGAGGGCCCGGCCTGTGTCGTGGTCACCAGCCTGGACACGGACACCACCCCAGCCGACTGCATCGATATGCTCACGTTCGAGGACGGGGCATTCCATTTGCTGCGCACGCCCCGGCTGCGGCTGGCGGTCAATGGCGCCGGCGATGCCATCGCCGCGCTGTTTCTGTTTCACCGCTTGCGCACCGGCAGTTCGGTCGCGGCGCTGGAGGCAGCGGCATCCTCGGTCTTCGGGGTCCTGAAGCAGACGGAGGAGGCCGGCTCGCGGGAGATCCTGACGATCGCGGCGCAAGAGGAGTTCATGACCCCAACGCGGGTGTTTCGGGCGGAGACATGCTGACGATGCCTGGGATACGCGACGAACTGGCCGCTTCGTTGGAGTCCCAGCCTCTCGCCGCCATGACGATGAAGGGCCGGCGGATTCGATCGCACGACTCGTTTATGTCGCGACGGTTCATTAGCCGCTTTGTGGCCGCGCTGATGCTTTTGTCGGCCGCTTCCGCCCGGGCATCTATCCCGCAATACAGTGCGGAGATCGTGCACGTGTACCCTCACGATCCCGCCGCCTTTACCGAGGGCTTGTTCTATCGAAACGGCCATTTCTACGAAAGCACCGGGCTGAACGGGCATTCCTCCATCCGCGAGGTCGAGGTGGAGACCGGCAAGGTGCTGAAGCAGCACGATATCGGATCGGCCTATTTTGGCGAGGGAATCGTTGACTGGAAGGACCGCCTGATCGGTTTGACCTACACCACCGAGGTTGGGTTTGTGTTCGACATAGGTGATTTCACCCAGACCGGGACTTTCCACTACAAGGGCGAAGGCTGGGGACTGACCCGCGATGCCAGCCATATCTACATGAGCGACGGCACCGCGGATCTGCGGATTTTACAACCGGAAACGCTGCGACAGATCGGGACGATCCATGTAACGTGCGATGGCGCCCCATTGAAAAATCTGAACGAGCTGGAGTGGGTCAACGGTCAGATTTACGCGAATGTATGGCTGACCCACGTTATGGTTCGCATCGACCCGTCAACGGGCGACGTCGTTGGGATCATCGATCTGGCGGATTTGCTGGCCCTTGCGAGTGCAAACCGAACGGTGGATGTGCTGAACGGAATTGCCTACGACGCGGCCGGGAACCGGTTGTTTGTGACGGGGAAACTCTGGCCGGCGATGTTTCAAATCCAGCTCTCGGACAAACCGGCCGGCACAATGTCCTGTCCGGTCTTGAAGTAAACCGGATCACCCCGCCGCCCGCTAAACCGCCGTCCTGCCGCCGTCCACCAACAGGTTAGCCCCGTTGATATACCGGCCGGCGTCGGAGCACAGTAATAACGCCGCGCCGACCAGATCGTCCGGTGTGCCCAGACGGCCGGCGGGAATGCTCCGAACCATGGAATCCCCCTCCAGTTCCATCTGAGCGCGATTTCTCGCGGTCAGGATCGCACCCGGCGCAAGATTATTCGCGGTCACGCCTTGGCCACCGAACTGGCGGGCCAGGTTCAATACCCAGTTATGCTGGGCGGCCTTCGTTCCAGCATAAACCAGCATGGCCGGATGCGGCCTTTCCTGCTGCACGCTGCCGACGGTGACCACCCTGCCCCATCCGCGCCGGGCCATGGGCGGCACCAGCGCCTGCAGCAGTTCCATCGTGGTTCGCAGATTGACGGCGATCTGGCGGTCGAAATGTTCGCGGGTAATGGCCTGGAAGTCCTCGGGCAGCTCGATGGAGGCGTTCAGCACCAGGATATCGACCGGCGCCATGGCGGTTACAGCAGCAGCGAGATCGTGGCCGGCATCGTCACGGGCAAAATCCTGGCCGAACGCTTCCGCCTCGCCCCCCATGGCCCGAATTTCGGCAACGACCGAGGCGGCGTCGGCGTGTTCCTCGGCGGTGCCGGTGTGATGGACCGCCAACCGAGCGCCCGCGGCTGCCAGGGCCAGGGCGATGGCTCGGCCGATTTCACGGCGGGCACCGGTTACCAAGGCCGTGCGGCCAGTTAAACGAAACGCGGCGAAAGGGTCGGACATTCTGGGTCTCCTCACACTGACCGACGGTTTCGGCCCGCGGGGGGCGAGATGCAAGTACCGGCAGCCGTCCCGCCATTCGCATCGTGACTCAACGTGCTATAGGTCCCGCCAACCGCATGGAGAGTCGCAGCATGAGCAGTTCGTCCGAATACACCCCACCGACGGTCTGGACCTGGAAACAGGGAAATGGCGGCCGGTTCGCCAACATCAACCGCCCGATCGCCGGGGCAACGCATGAGAAGGCATTGCCGGTCGGCAAGCACCCGCTGCAGCTTTACTCGCTGGGAACGCCGAACGGGGTGAAGGTCACGGTCATGCTGGAGGAGCTGCTGGCCCTGGGTCACAGCGGCGCGGAATACGACGCCTGGCTGATCAAGATCGGCGACGGCGACCAGTTCGGCAGCGATTTCGTGGCGATCAATCCCAACTCCAAGATCCCCGCGCTGCTGGATCGCAGCGGCCCCAAGCCGATCCGGGTATTCGAATCCGGCGCGATCCTGGTGTACCTGGCGGAGAAATTCGGCGCGTTCCTGCCGACCGAACCCGCCGCCCGGGCCGAATGTCTGTCCTGGCTATTCTGGCAGATGGGCAGTGCGCCCTATCTGGGTGGGGGATTCGGGCACTTCTATGCCTATGCGCCAGTGAAGATCGAATACGCGATCGATCGGTTCGCCATGGAGACGAAACGGCAACTGGACGTCCTCGACCGGCGGCTGGCGGAGAGCGAGTATCTTGGCGGCGCCGACTATACGATTGCCGATATCGCGGTATGGCCGTGGTACGGCGGGCTGGCGAAGGGCTGGCTGTATGGCGCGGCCGAGTTCCTGCAAGTTCAGGACTACAAGAACGTGCAACGCTGGGCCGACCAAATCGGCGATCGCCCGGCGGTCCAACGCGGGCGGATGGTCAACCGCGTGCAGGGCGACCTGTCCAGTCAGTTGCACGAGCGGCACGATGCCACGGATTTCGACACCAGGACGCAGGACAAGCTGACCGGCGGCTAGCGGCGGCGCTGGTTCGGTATCGATTGGCCCCCGGCCGGCGGATACCGATCCGGCTTCGGAACATCGTGGATCGCCGGCAAACTAAGCTAATCGGTCCACTGAAGCCGCCAGTCTTGCATCGTCGTGGCGGGCCTGCGCCCGCCATGACGGGCTCCGGCTGTTGCAGTCGATCGGAGCGGTTATTTCGCCGCGCGGTCGCCAGAAACCGCGCCTGCTATCCGTAAACCCCGGTCCCCTCGCCGCGTGTCATCCGTTCCACCATTGGCGTTCCGGTCAGCGACGACGCCACCGCCTCGGCGATCCGTATCCCGTCCACCCCGGCGGACATGATCCCACCGGCATACCCCGCGCCCTCGCCGGCCGGGAACAGGCCGGGTGTATTCAAACTCGCGCCGTCCGCCCCGCGCGTAATCCGGATCGGCGAGGACGTCCGCGTCTCCACCCCCGTCAGCACCGCGCCGTGCATCGCGAACCCCGGGATGTCGCGCGCGAAGGCACCCAAAGCCTCCCGGATCGCCTCCACCGCGAAGCCGGGCAGACAGGCGGCCAGATCGGCGGGCTGCGTGCCCGGTTTGTAGGACGGCACCACCTCTGCCAGCGATCGCGACGCACGCCCAGCCAACAGATCGCCGACAAGCTGCGCCGGCGCGGCATAGGAACTGCCGCCGGTCAGGAACGCCCGCCGCTCCCACTCCTGCTGAAACGCGATTCCGGCCAGCTTGCCGCCCGGATAATCCGCCGGGGTAATCCCCACGACGATCCCGGCATTGGCGTTGAATTCCGCGCGCGAATACTGGCTCATGCCGTTGGTGGCGACGCAGCCGGCTTCGGAGGTCGCGGCCACGACCCGCCCCCCGGGGCACATGCAGAAGCTGTAAACCGACCGGCCGTTACTGGCATGGTGCACCAGCTTGTAATCCGCCGCCCCCAGCGTCGGATGCCCCGCGAACGCCCCAAACCGCGCTCGGTCGATCAGCGCCTGGGGATGCTCGATCCGAGCGCCGATCGAGAACGGTTTTGCTTCGATGTGAACCCCGCGCCGGTCCAGCATATGGAATGTGTCGCGGGCGCTGTGACCGATCGCGAGGATGACATGGTCGGTGTCGATCTGCTCGCCGCTCGCCAGCGTCAGCCCACGCACCCGCCGGTCGTCGTCCAGTTCGATGTCCTCGACCCGCTGGCCGAAGCGATATTGCCCGCCCAGCGCTTCGATCTTGGCACGAATACCCTCGACGACCGTAACGAGGCGAAACGTGCCGATATGCGGCTTGCTGCTGACCAGGATTTCTTCCGGCGCTCCGGCCTCGACGAATTCGGTCAACAGCCGGCGGGTCAGGTGCCTGGCGTCCTTGATGCCGGAATACAGTTTGCCGTCGGAGAACGTCCCTGCCCCGCCCTCGCCGAATTGCACGTTCGATTCCGGGTTCAGCACGCCGCGCCGCCACAGGCCCCAGGTGTCCTTGGTGCGCTCGCGAACCAGCTTGCCGCGTTCCAGGATCAGCGGGCGGAACCCCATCTGCGCCAGGGTGAGCGCCGCCATCAGCCCGCACGGGCCGGTGCCGATGATAACCGGGCGCTTCTCCGGGTCGGTGACA
The DNA here is from genome assembly GCA_027353465.1 of Acetobacteraceae bacterium. Classification (GTDB taxonomy): domain Bacteria; phylum Pseudomonadota; class Alphaproteobacteria; order Acetobacterales; family Acetobacteraceae; genus Rhodopila. The sequence continues at coordinate 11,822 of DAIEHR010000180.1, forward strand.
TGGACCGGGAAGCGATAACCCGTGTCCGGCGTGGGACGAATGCGAGGATCATGAACCACCGCCTGGTCGCGCAGTTCCACATCCACCGCATAGACCAGGGCGATCGCGGAACGCCGGCGGGCGTCATAGCCGCGGCGGGCGACTGTCAGCGAGAGAAGGTCGGCCGCAGGGATACCCAGGCGCGCCAACACGGCCGCGCGCAAATCATCCGGCGTGTGGTCGAGCGGCA
>DAIEHR010000098.1 GCA_027353465.1 Acetobacteraceae bacterium
GTGGTGGGCAAGCGCATCCTGATCCAGGGCTTCATCGTCACCGACCGCCTCGCCCGGTTTACCGAGTGGCGCGCGATGGCGGAGCCGCTGGTCGCCGACGGCAGCCTGGTTTATCGCGAGGACGTGATCGACGGGCTGGAAAACGCCCCCGACGCGCTGACCGGCATCCTCAGCGGCCGGAACTTCGGCAAGCTGCTGGTAAAGGTCGCGAACGAACACGGTTGAAATAAACGAATCGTCCGACGGGAGGGGCCATCATCGTCCGACGGGGCCCTTTATCGTCATGGCGGGCGCAGGCCCGCCATCCACGCCTTTTCCCCGACCAGCACTGCGAAGTTGTGGCTGGCGGGCCTGCGCCCGCCACGACTGTCTCCACCGGCCGAGCGTCTGTCGGACGCGGTTATTCCGCTGCGGATCCTACAGCAACTCCGGCTCGCCGCGCCCCCCGGCTTGCAGCGTTTTCAGGCGGTTGAGCGCCGCGTCCACGCTGTCAACCACTTCGAACAACTGACGGCACGCCGGGTCGGCGAAGCCCTGGCCAATGGCATGCTCGATCATGGTAACCAGCGGTTCGGCCCAACCGGCAACATTACAGATCAAGATTGGCTTATCGTGCAGACGAAGCTGCCGCCATGTAATGATCTCGAACGTCTCATCGAAGGTGCCCAGGCCACCGGGCATGATCAGGAAGGCGTCGGACTCTTCGTAGAGACGCAGCTTGCGGGTATGCATGGTGTCGGTGACCACCATTTCCGTGGCCTGCTCATGCGCGACTTCCATTTTCGTCAGGAAGTCCGGGATCACGCCCAGCACCTCACCGCCGGCTGCCAGCACCGCATCGGCGACAACGCCCATGATCCCGATCCGGCCACCGCCGTAAACCAGCCGGATGCCGGCGTGCGCCAGGCCCTGACCCAAAGTGCGGCCGGCTGCCGCATAGACTGGCTTGATGCCGACCCGAGAGCCGCAGAATACGGCGAGAGAACGTATGGATGTCATGAATATCCTTTTTTCCAGACCGTTCCAGTCTGTGCGTTTGCCGGCAAATCTGCTAGCGAATCCTCATGGCGATCCTGAATCGTTATAGGATTTTGAACCATTAACCGACCTGAAAGGCTTTACCGCATGACAAAGCGTATCTCGTGCCGTGCCGTGATTGTTCTGGCCGCGTTGGCCGTGGTGCCGCTTGCCGCCGCCCGTGCGGATGGCCTGGACCCGATCGCGGTGCGTCAGGCAGCCTTCTCCTTGAACAACGGGGATTTTGCCTACATCCGTTCGGTGGTGAAGGCGAACGGGGACGTCAAGCCGCTAGAACAGCCGGCCAAAGCGATTGCGTTATGGGCCGCGGTGATCCCGACCATGGTCCCCAAGGGTTCCGAACACGGGGGCAATACCAAGGCTCTTCCAGAAATCTGGTCGGATCCCGCCGGATTCCAGAAGGCTGCCTTGCGCTTGGGTGACGCCGCCACCAAGTTGGCCACGGATGCCAAGGCCGGCGATGCGGCTGCCGTGGCTGCTGACACCAAGGCATTGGGTGAGGCTTGCGGCGCCTGCCATAAATCGTACCGCGCGAAGTAACAGTTTGCGCAGCCGAATGGCCACCGCCGGCCTCTGCCGGCGGTGGTTTTTTGTTAGTTGATGTGGTGGCAATCGTCATCGGGCGGCGATTGACTCGGGCTTCGGGGGGGGCCTACTGTTTCCTCAATAATAATTGGTCCCATGGTGGGCCACGGGGGAATTATGATGCTTCTGGTCCGAGGCTTGTTTGCCGCTGTTATTGCTTTTTCCTTGGGAATAGCCGCGCGTCCGGCGGCGGCGGCCGACGATACCATCAAGGTCGCTTACATCGACCCGCTCTCGGGTCCGTTCGCGTCCGGTGGTGACGAGTTCCTCAAGGTCTTCGGCTACATCCTGCAAAAGGTGAACGCTGATGGAGGAGCGCTGGGCAAGAAGTTTGAGGTCGTTCCCTTCGACGACAAGCTGCAACCCGCCGAAGCGCTGATCGCGCTTAAGAACATCACCGACCAGAACATTCCGTTCGTGATGCAGTGCACCGGCTCCAACGTCGGCGCCGCGCTGGTGGAGGGGGTATCAAAGCATAATGCCCGCAACCCGGATAACCGTATCCTGTATTTGAACTGCGGCGCGCTGGCGACCGAACTGACGAACGAGCAATGCGATTTCTGGCAGTTCCGCTTCACCGGCAATGTGGAGATGCGGGCCGCCGCCCGGATCAAGGCGCTGCCGCCCGAGGTCAAGAAGGTGTACCTGCTGAACCAGGACTACCTGTTCGGTCAGTCGGTGCAGCACGATACCAAGAAGTGGCTGGCGAAACTGCGCCCCGATATTCAAATCGTCGGCGATGAATTGATGCCATTCGGCAAGGTGCAGGACTTCTCTTCCTATATCGCCAAGATCAAGGCATCGGGCGCGCAGTCGGTCATCACCGGCAACTATAACCGCGACCTGAACCTGCTGATCAAGGCGGCGGTGGACGACGGGCTGAACGTGCGGTTCGATACCTATCTCGCGCATCTCATCGGCGGCCCGACGGCGATCGGTTCTGCGGGCGAGGGCCGCTTGTCCTCGGTGATCGAGTTCCATCCGAACGTGCCTGTGGAACTTAACAAGCCCGATGCCGAGGCGTTCGACAACGGCTGGCGCGCCAATCATAGCACGGACTTCTCCGAAGTGCCGTTCCTGACGATGTTCCAGATGCTGGCGAAGGCGATCGACAAGGTCGGCTCCACGGACCCGCTCAAGGTCGCACTGGCGCTGGAGGATATGAAGGCTACCGATTTAGTCGGCTTTCCGGTGTGGATGCGCAAGGAAGACCACCAGATTTCGATGCCGTATTACGCGGCGCATTTCACCAAGGACGTGAAATACGATTCGGAGAAGACTGGGCTGGGCTGGAAGACCGACTTCATCGCCTCGTCGGAAGATCTGACGCTGCCGACCACCTGCAAGATGAAGCGTCCCAAGTCCTAGCGGGCGAGGGGCGTTTCCATTATGGAAACCTTGCTGATCTCGTTACTGAACGGGTTGGTCTATGGCATGTTGCTGTTCATGCTGGCCAGCGGGCTGACGCTGATCTTCAGCATGATGGGCGTGCTGAATTTCGCCCACGCCAGCATCTATATGCTGGGCGCCTACCTGGCATTTACCATCAGCCAGTTCGTCGGGTTCTTTCCCGCGCTGATCATCTCGCCCATCCTATGCGGGCTGATCGGCGCGGCGATCGAGATATGGGGACTGCGGCGCGCCCATCATAACGGGCACATCGCTGAACTGTTGTTCACCTTCGGGCTGGTGTTCATCATCCAGCGCGTGGTGCAGATGACGTGGGGCATGCTGCCGATGGCCTATCGGGTCCCCCCGTCGCTGGATTTCCCGTTGTTCGTTCTCTATGGCTCCAACTTCCCCGCCTACCGCGGCTTCATGCTGGTGATCTCGGCGGCGATGCTGCTGGGCACCTGGCTGCTGCTAAAAAAGACCCGGGTGGGCCTTATTATCCAGGCGGCGCTGACCCATCCGCATATGGTCAGCGCACTGGGGCACAATGTGCCGCGTGTGTTCACAATGGTGTTCGCCGGCGGCTGCGTGCTGGCTGGGCTGGCCGGCGTGATCGGCGGCAATTACCAGACGACAGAGCCGGGCATGGCGGACTCGATGGGTCCGATCGTGTTCGTGGTAGTGGTCTTCGGCGGTCTTGGCTCGCTGGCCGGTTGCTTTGTCGCCTCGATCGTCATGGGGATGATCCAGACCTTCGCCGTGGTGATCGACTACTCGATCGCCGACCTGCTGCGTCCGCTGGGTCTGGCGATTTCGGGTGACACGTTGCTGACCGAGGTTCTGACGGTGCCGGTCGCCCGCATCGGTGCGCTGCTGCCGTTCGTGATGATGGTGACGATCCTGTTCTTCCGGCCCAGGGGCTTGATGGGGATGCGCGATACATGAAGTCCCGTTGGCTTATCCTGGCCCTGATCGCGGTCGCGATTGCGCTGCCATGGGGATTCTATGACTGGCAGCACCACCGGCACGATGGGTTCCTGATTTCCGTGCTGAGTCAGACCGGCATGATGATCATCCTGGCGCTGTCCTACAACATGCTGCTGGGGCAGGCGGGCCTGTTCTCGCTGTGCCACGCTACGTTCTTCGGCATCGGCGGCTATGCGATGGTGCATTTCCTGAACGCTGCCGGGAAGGACGAATTGCCGGTGCCGATGGAGTTCATGCCGCTGCTGGCGGGGCTTTCGGGCCTGGGTCTGGCGATCCTGTTCGGCGCGATGGCGACGAAGCAGCGCGCGACGGCGTTCGCGATGATCACGCTGGGGATCGGGGAGCTGATGGCGACGGCCGCGCTGATGTTCCACCATTTCTTCGGTGGGGAGGGCGGTGTCACCACCGACCGGATGATCGACAACAGCCTGTTCGGGCTGACCTATTCGTCCGGCATTCAGGTCTATTACCTGATCGTGGCCTGGACGCTGATCGCCGTCGCGCTGATGTATTTCCTGACCCTCACGCCGCTCGGGCGCATGGCGAACGCCACGCGAGACAATTACGAACGGGCGCAATTCATTGGTTACGACCCGCGCATGGTGCGGTTCATCCAGTTCGCGCTGTCCGGTTTCTTTGCCGGCATCGGCGGCGGCCTGTATGCGATCACCTATGAGATCGTGACGTTCGATGCGCTTGCCGCGCCGCTGTCGGCGAATGCGCTGCTGATGGCCTATATCGGCGGCACAACGGTGTTTGGCGGCCCGATCCTGGGTGCCATCCTGATCACCCTGCTGCAAAGCGGCGTCAGTCTGCTGTCGAACTCCTGGCTGGTCTATGTCGGCGTGATGTTCATCGGCATGGTGATCTTTGCGCCGTCCGGTCTGGCCGGGATCATCCAGGCGCATGGGCCGATCCAGCGGGCAGGGCGCTTGGGGCGGCTGACGCTGCCATACCTTCGGCTGGTAGTGCCGACGCTGGCGCTGCTACTGGGTTTCGTCGGGCTGGTGGAGCTGATGTCGTTCCTGACCATCGGCGCCGCGCAGGACAAGAAGCTGGTCTTGTTCGGTAGCGCGATTGACGTGCATGCGACGATGCCGTGGGTTGTTGCATCGGTGTCCTTGGTAGTGGGCGCCCTATGGCTGCGGTTCGAGGCCGCCGGCTTCCACCGCATTTGGGAGCACCTGAGCGCGGAGGTTCGCCGGTGACCGCCCTGTCTCTTCGCGATGTGCGGAAGAATTTCGGCCCGACCGAGATCATCCGCGGCGTAACCCTGGATATAGCGCCGGGTGAGCGGCATTGCATCATCGGCCCGAACGGGGCGGGAAAGACCACCTGTTTCAACCTGATCAGCGGCAGATTCCCGATCAGTTCGGGCGAAATCCTGCTCAATGACCAGCGGATCGATACACTGCCGCCGCACAAGATCAACAGGCTGGGACTGTCCCGCAGCTTCCAGATCACGTCGATCTTTCACCGCCTGTCGGTGTTCGAAAACCTTCGCTGCGCCCTGCTCTGGAGCCGTGGATACCGCTATTCGTTCTGGTCCCCGCTATGGCGGCAGAAAGCGTTGAATGAGGCGGCGGACCGGCTGCTGGAAGACCTGAATCTGGCGACACGGCGGGACATCCTCGCCGGCCTGCTGTCGTACGCAGAGCAGCGGGCGCTGGAAATAGGCATGACGATCGCCGGTGGCGCGTCCGTCATCCTGCTGGATGAACCAACAGCGGGCATGAGCAACACCGAAACGGATTATGCCATGGCGCTGATCCGGCGGGTGACGCAAGGCAAGACTCTGTTGATGGTGGAACACGACATGAAGGTCGTGTTCGATCTGGCTGATACCATCACCGTGCTGGTCTATGGGCAGGTGATTGCCTCCGGCCCGCCAGCCTCGGTGCGGGCCAATCGGGCGGTGCAGGAAGCCTATTTGGGGGCGCTTGAGGAATGATGCTTCAGGTCCGCGATCTGCATGCCTATTACGGGCAAAGCCATATCCTGCACGGCATCAATTTGGACGTGAACCAGGGCGAGATCGTCTCGTTATTGGGCCGCAACGGGGTAGGGCGGTCCACGACCTGCAAGGCGATCATGGGTCTGGTGCCGCCGCGCGGCAGCATCCAGTTCCGGGGTCGCGAACTGGCCGGTTTACGCAGCGATCTGGTTGCTCGGGCGGGCATCGGTTACGTGCCAGAGGACCGTCAGGTTTTTCCGACCCTGACCGTGCGGCAAAATCTGGAACTCGGGTTGAAGCGGGCCGGCAGGTTTGGCCGCTGGACATTCGACGACGTCTTCCGCCTGTTTCCCAACCTCGCCGCCCGGCAGAACAATCCGGCCGGCGTATTGTCGGGTGGCGAGCAGCAGATGCTGACGATGTGCCGGGCGCTGATGGGCGATCCGGATCTGGTGTTGATCGACGAACCGACCGAGGGCTTGGCGCCGCTGCTGGTGGAACAGGTGGGCGTGCTGCTGGCGGAAATCGCCAGCCGGGGCGTTTCGATCCTGCTGGTGGAACAGAAGCTGACGATCGCGCTGAAGATTTCCCGGCGCCTGTACGTGATGGGCCACGGGCAAATCGTGTTCGAGGGAACGCCCGGCGATCTGGCCGCGAACACCCAGGTTCGGCAAGAATGGCTGGAAGTCTGACGGCAAACCTTGCGGTCTGCCTCGGTTACCCCGAAACTAAGGGCAACACACCCAAGGGAGCCATTTGTGGCCGGATTTAAGAGCACCGAAAAGTATATCGCCACCCGCGACCTGGAAGTCGCGGTCAACGCCGCCGTCACGCTGCAGCGTCCGCTGCTGGTGAAGGGCGAGCCTGGAACCGGCAAAACCGTGCTGGCGCACGAAGTCGCCGCCGCGCTGGGCTTGCCGTTGATCGAGTGGCATGTGAAATCGACCACCAAGGCGCAGCAGGGGCTTTACGAATACGACGCAGTCTCCCGCCTGCGCGATGGCCAGCTTGGCGATCCCAGGGTGCATGACATTAGCAACTACATCGTGCGCGGCAAATTGTGGGACGCGTTCGAGGCCGACGAGCAGGTCGTTGTGCTGATCGACGAAGTGGACAAAGCCGATATCGAGTTTCCGAACGATCTGCTGCTGGAACTCGATCGGATGCAGTTCTTCGTTTACGAAACCCGTAAGACCGTCGCCGCGAAACACCGGCCGGTGGTGATCATTACGTCGAACAACGAAAAGGAACTGCCCGACGCGTTCCTGCGCCGCTGTTTCTTCCACTATATCCGCTTCCCCGACCGCGAAACGATGGAGCGGATCGTGCAGGCGCATTACCCGGACATCCGCAAGGATCTGGCCCGCGAAGCGCTGAATGTGTTTTTCCAGGTGCGCGACGTCCCCGGTCTGAAGAAAAAGCCGGCGACATCCGAACTGCTGGACTGGCTGAAACTGCTGATGGTGGAAGACCTGCCGGTCGAAGCGCTGCGCACCAAGGAAAAGCAAGTCGTCATCCCGCCGCTATATGGCGCCCTGCTGAAGAACGAACAGGACGTGCATCTGTTTGAGCGGTTGGCGTTCCTGGCACGCCGGGGGGGCTGATGTTCTCGCACCTGGTTCTGGCTCTGCGTTCGGCCGGGCTGCCGGCGTCCATCACCGAACATCTGACTCTGATGGCGGCGATGAAGGCCGGCGTGGCGGAATACAGTATCGAGGACTTCTATTATCTGGCGCGCGCCACGCTGGTAAAGGATGAGCGGCACCTGGACAAGTTCGACCGGGTGTTCGCCCACTGCTTCAAGGGGCTTGAGCCGCCCGAGGGCGTGAAGGTCGAAGACTTGCCAGAGGAATGGCTGCGCAAGCTGGCGGAGAAGATGCTCTCGCCGGAGGAAATGGAGAAGATCAAGGCGCTGGGCGGGTTCGATGCCATCATGAACCGGCTGAAGGAATTGCTGGAGGAACAGAAGGGCCGGCACCAGGGCGGGTCGAAATGGATCGGCACCGCCGGCACCTCACCATTCGGGGCCTATGGCTACAATCCCGAGGGCGTGCGGATCGGGCAGGAGGAATCCCGCCACCGCCGAGCGGTGAAGGTTTGGGACAAGCGGGAATACCGCGACCTGGACGACACTGTGGAGCTTGGCACGCGCGGCATGAAGATGGCGCTCCGCCGGTTGCGGCGGTTTGCAAGGCAGGGTGCCGCGACGGAGTTGGATATTGCTGACACGATCCGATCGACCGCGAACAACGCCGGCACGCTGGACCTGAAAATGGTGCCCGAGCGGCATAACACGGTAAAGGTGCTGCTGTTCCTGGACGTGGGCGGGTCGATGGACGACCACGTCAAGCTGACCGAGGAACTGTTCTCCGCCGCCCGGACCGAGTTCAAGCACCTGGAATACTACTACTTCCACAATTTCCCCTATGAGAAAGTCTGGAAGAACAACCGCCGTAGGTTCGAGGAAACGATCCCAACCTGGCAAGTGCTGCGCACCTACGGACCGGACTACAAGCTGATCATCGTCGGCGACGCGGCCATGAGCCCCTATGAGATCACCATGCAGGGCGGCTCGGTCGAACACTTCAACGACGAACCCGGGACCGTGTGGCTGGAGCGCCTGTCGTCCCACTACCGGCGGTCGGCGTGGTTGAATCCGACACCGCGGCAAAGCTGGGGACACGTGCGGTCGATCACCATGGTAAACGACCTGATGGAAGGCCGGATGTTCCCGCTGACGGTGAACGGTATCGATGAAATGAC